>CAINGK010000100.1 GCA_903848465.1 uncultured Verrucomicrobiota bacterium | reverse complement strand
GGCACGCCCCATTGGGGGCTGCTGCGTTCGGCATCGCTACGCTCGCCTCACTCCGCAGCCCCCAATGGGGCGTGCATTGCAAGGCTAAAGCCTTTTACAGAACAGACTTTACACCCCCTCGGCGGCGGCCTCATTTTCAACACCCACATCAGGCTGTGGCGGCAGAGTGCTTTTGGTTTGAGGGGTTGCTACAGCCATCGCAGGCTTGGGAGATGCAGGCATCGGAATCTTGCTGGCATGTTCATTACCCACACGCGATAGCATCCAAAGGGCCGCAGCCAGCATCACCAACAAGCCAGTGGTCCAAAACACCTGCGGACGATTCATAGGCTGAAAGTGGCACTCAATCGGTTGGGCTTAGATGAACCCAAGATTAGAGGAAGAGAAGCGGCCAAGGTTAGGGAAAATGGTGCCGATATTGGTGGAATCCACACCGAACCATGATGCCAGCGTGGCGGAGTACTGATCGACCGACGTGGTGGGAATCCAGCGGCCAATGCCAGTGTCATCCGGCCCATTCACCGCGAGAGTTGGAAACTTACCATAAGTGGCTCCGCCTTTAACCGCGCCGCCGACGACGAGATGATGCCCGCCCCAGCCGTGGTCGCTGCCAGAGCCGTTGGTCGGAAAGGTCCGGGCGAAGTCGCTCGCCGTGAAGGCAGTGACAGCGCTCTTGAGATTGGAGCCGCCACCGCGCAGGGTGTCGATGTCCTGCAATGAAAGAATGAGGGCGTTGAGCGTCTGGCTCAGTTCAGCCAGGAGATTGGCCTGACCACCAATGACGACATTGGCGTTGTTGGTAGTGCTTTGGCCGGCATTATTGGTCTGGTTCGTGTGGGTGTCATAACCACCCACCGAAATGACGAAAACCTGCCGCTTCATGCCCAGACCGCCGTTGGCGACGGCCTTGCTGCCCAGTTCAATGAGACGCACCACGATCTTCATCTGCGACATGAGCGAGGAGGAGAAGGTGGAGCCGCCGTTCGGAGTGGTGACAGTGGAGGGAAAGCGGCTGAACCACGCCGGATTGCTGGGCGTGGTCTGCGCAGTAAGGGCAGTGCTGAGGATGTTCGCCTCACTAATGGCGTGGTCGAGCACCCCTGCATAGGCCTTGGTTTGCAGATCAGCGGAGAGCTTGTCGGCATTCAGGATGGACTGCAGTGCTGTCTGCCTGGCTCCGGTCACGCTGCTGAGCTGCACCGCACCACCGGTGGTGATGGCGTACTGCGGCGCGTAGTTTTGTGTGCCGACTTCCCAGATGTTCGAGCCTGCCACGGTCACTGCCATCGACACCTGGCCACCCGAGTTCACATCTGGCGGAGAAGAGAAAAGGTCCGCTAGACGGCCTGCCCAGCCGCTCACTGACGGCTGATCTGGCAGCGAGGTCTGCCACTGCGTCTGCTGGTCGCTATGCGAGAAAAGCTGCGGCGGCTGCGGCACGGTTTTGCCGGTGTACTGTGCCTTGGTGAGTGGAAAACTGAGCGTGCCCATGTTGAACACCGGCGCGACAAGGCCGTTGTTAAAATGGGTGGCGAGATCTGCCATCGCCGGGTGGAAGCCATAGGTGCGTCCGTCGCTCGCGGGGTAGCCCGCTGTGCCGTTGCGTGAAGCGAGCGCTAGGGCCGTAGCCCCACTACCGTCAGTGTTAGGCAGGGCAATCGGCGTGCCCCGCCCCGCGCTGTAATTGGCCCAGTCTGCCGCCGTGGTGGGGATGATCAGGTTATTGGAATCGTTCCCTCCGTTGAGGAAGACACAGATCAGCGCCTTGTAGTCGGAAAACGAGCCAGCGGCCATCGCCGAACTCATGAGCTTGAGATCGCGCAGTGAATTTCCCAGCGCACCGAGACCGATAGCGGCCGGAATATAGCGCTGCAAAAACCGGCGGCGTGGAATGAAAGGGGCGTGTAGCGGCTTGTTCATACAGGTTACTTCTGAATCGCGTATTCGGCGGAGGTGACAATGAGGTGGATGACGGCCCGCACCCGGTCACGCATCTGCGTCGTGGTGGGTGTGCCGGTGGTGTAGGGGAAGTTGGTAATGCTCACGTAGTTGATGATGGCCGCGCGTGCGCTGGCGTTGAGACTGCCACCGATGAGACGTGTGGCGAGCGTGTCCGCAAGCGCGCCAATGTTGGCATCTCCGGTCTGCCCCGCTGTCATGTAAGGACTGATGTCCATGGGAATCGAACCACCGCCGCTGCGGAAGCTCTGGAAGCCATAGGTGTTGCCACCGCTGAGGAATCCGCCTGTCACCGTGTTGGTGAGGTTCATCGTGTTGGAATCATTGGTGAGCTGGAATTCAGGCGTCGTCATGCCCGCGCTCGCCATGGCTCCAGGGTAAAGATAACCGGGGTAGAAAAAGTTGAAGACCGTGGTGGAGTCGAGCGGTGTCTGCGTCAGGTCATCCTGGCTGTAGCCCATGTTCCAAGTGCCAAGCTCCACGGTGCAGGTTCCGCTACGTGACCATTGAGCGATGGACAGCGGATAAACTGCCTGGCCGGTGGTGCTCTGTGAGCCACTTGTTACCGCTGGAGTCGTGGTGACGGTGAACTGATTGGGCATTGGCACACTGGCCACGGTGTACACCTGGCTTGGTGCGGCTGTGGGGCTGTTGCCCACAAGAATGTCGATCCAAACCGAATCCCCTACTTTGAGATTGTGATTGCCATTGGTTTGCAGGCTGATAGTCGAAACACTTCCGACGGTGGTGATGTTATAACCACCCGTAAAGCGCGGGATGTACGCCGTACCACTGCTGGTGGCCGGCGGGCTACCGGTCAGTGTGATGTTGAAGGTGTTAGTAGTAGCCGAGGTGATCGTGTAAACGCCATCGTAAGTGCCGCCGGCCAGCGTCCCGTTGAAAAATTTCACGTAAAGCTCGTGTCCGGCAAAGTAGCCGGAGGCAGTAATAGTCACGGCAGTGGTCACACCGTTGTAGCTCGGCGTGCTCAGGCCCGTGGCACCGACGGTGAAGTTGTTGGGCAGGAGGGCGTTGCCGGAAGGATTGCCGCTCACGCTATTGGCTCCAATGTTGACCGTGAAACTCGTCGTGGTCGCACTGGTCACCGCATAATACTGTACATTGCTGTAGGGTGTGGTGGTGCTGAGAGTTCCAGAAGTGAACTGCATCGTCACGTTGTCGCCTGTTTGGAAGCCGGGCGCGTTCACCGTCACGACCCCCGTGGAACTGATGGTGCTGTAGCTCGGTGTGATATTCCCAACGCTGTATCCGCCCACGCTCGGCAGATTAGTCGTGGATGCTCCGGCATCGACAAAGGTGTCGAGCTGGATGGTGTCGCCATTGGTTAGCTTGTGCGCGGTCGGGGTGGTGATGAGAATCTGCTGGTAAGCGAGTTGGCGGTAGTTGGAGCTGGAGATACCCGAGGCTGCGAAGGTTCGTGCGGGGCCGGTGAGGCGTAGTAGCGGCTCGCGCTGCTTGCCAAAGCCTACATCGGCTGCGGCGGTAGTGCTGCGTGCCTCGTAGTCGAGCAGGATGGCTCGCACCACTTCCTTCAAGTCGCCACGCACACCGGTGGCAACGCCATCAAAGTTGCGTTCACCGTTGAACGCACGCACCACACGCTGGACATAGTCGGGCTTAGGATTGCTCGTGACGAGACGCTGGATGAGCTGGCGGCAGATGTAAGGCCCAGTGGCGGAGTGGTTGATGATGCTGTCGAGTGCTGTTTCAAGGTCGCGCAATCCATTGAGGTCATAGAAATTCGTGATCGTAGTTGAAACCAGATTGCCAGCTCCTAGCACTGGGTCCGTCGAAAGAATGGTGACGGGGTTTGGATTCGGATCATGCGTGGTATCATTGACAAAGGTGACGACAGCCGGAGGAATGACCACGTTGTCCAGCAGTATCTTGCTGCCCAACTCATGATGCGCTGACACCAGAACCATGGGATCAAGATAGTTGGAGGCGGGATAGAAATTGGTCGGCAGCCTGCCTCCGCTGATGGACTGGCCCCAGGTCCAGCCGGTGAAAACGCGTGCCATGCCGGTGATGACAGTTTGATCATAGCTCGGTACCGCATTGCCATTGGAGTCGAGCACCAGCGAGCCGTCCGGCCACAAGCGGTAAAGACCGACGGAGAAGAGCTGCATGACTTCACGCGCGTAGTTTTCATTGGGATGAATCCCCGTCGAATTATTGCCCACGTCATTGCCCAGCATGTCCAGATAAATACCCATCGCGGGAGTGAGCGTGACCTGCTTGATGATGTCCCGGTAGTTGCCAAAGCAGTAATCCAAGAGGTTGTCATAGAAGTCTCCCAGCACGCGGCCGTTGTTGTTGAGCGTGCCAGTGTCCGACACAACGAGGATTTCACTCAGGGCGAAGGCGACACGTTGGCGCAGTTGATCCGGCGCGGTCACGGAGTTCTTCCACCAGGAGTTGAAGAAGAGCGTGCTGGGGTATGGGTTCTGCGGGTCGTTGCTGAGATTCGTGAGGATGTAAGGCACGTTGTGCGTGGCCGAAATGGTGAACTGGTTTTCAATCCAGCTCCGGTAGCCGCTCGCCTTCACACTAGTGACATCCGTTGGTGCAGGGCCAAACGTAGCCTGCGTCAGGAAACGCGCGGCCCCGGGATCCGTCGCATGGTCGTCCGCATAGGTTGGATAGCTCGGCGGCGCAGGCTGGGTTTGTGAGCCAGTCACAGCTCCGAAAGTGCCGGTAAGTTCACCGCCAGGATTGTTCACGGTGGCAATGCTGAGAAAAACAGTCCCGTTGCTTAGCGAGGTGAGGTCAGACGCCTGCATGTTCCAGGTATAGCCGCTATCTGACGTTCGCAGCGCGGGGTAGTTGCGATCCTCGGCGTCCAAATCAAACAGCAATACCGGATTGGCACCGTTTTGTGCATAGATGCGGCGGGAAACACAGCCGGAAGTCAGTCCCGAGTAGTTCAGATGCACCACCGCAGTGGAACCATTGACCCGCATAAACGCGCTGCCGCTGCCGGTGATGTTTAAAAGCCCGGCTGCACCCTGGAGATTAGTGAGGTACAAGGTGCCCGGCACTGCTGTGGTGGGTGGATTATCCCATGGCGAGAGTACGAAGCCGGGCATCACCCCTCCCGTAGCGGCCGCTGCAGAGCCGCTGCCGTTGGTGATCGCTGCGGAGTTCCCGGTGGGATCCAGAAACCATCCGACTGAGAGGTTGTTGTTCGTGCCGCTGGCACCGGTGTTGTGCAGTACCTCGATGTAATACTGCTGGCCGGCTGTCAGTGAGAGCCAGCCGGATTTTTGACTGGCTGCCGTGTTCCAGGTGCGTGTGGCGGTTCCGGTAGGACCGGTCACATAGGCACGGCGCACTTTGCTGACGGGCTCTCTGCTGTTGGAAATCCACAACTCAGCGGCATTGGCGGCTGACAGCCAGAAGTAGTAGTTCCCGGTCGTGGTCGGTGTGAAATAGCCGCGCAGCCTTTCCCCCGTGTTGTTGCCATAGGTCGAATTGTCTTCGGCGCTAGTGACGGTGTCACTGCTTGTTGGCGCGGAAGTCCACGGCACATCGGTGAGCGCTGCACTCGCGACCCCAGTCGTCCAGAGTTCACGCGTGAACTGGCCGCCGCTGTTCTGCACCTGCACGGTGATCACGGTGCTGGTGCTGCCGACACCGTTCGAGGCATAAACCGTGAATTGGTAGGTGCCAGCCTGGGTCGGCGTCCCGCTCAGCACGCCATTGGTCAGCGTGAGCCATGAGGGCAGGCCGCTGGTAGTGAATGTCCCTGCGCCATTGGTCGCTGTCAGCGTCAAACTGAACGGCGCGCTTGCATTCAGCAGAGTGACCACATTCGTCGCGCTGGTGATTGCGGGCGGCCCGGCAGGCGGACTGCCTGTAAGTGGCGTCAGGCCCGACATCGTCGGGAACAAGCGCGCCGTGGGAATGACCTGCCTCGATTGACTCGGACTGTACCAGGAGAGCGTTGCGCCTGCAGCGCTGGTGAATTCACAAGTCTCCAGCTTGATGTCATACAGCACTCCTGCCTGCAGAGAGATAGTGGCGTAGCGGTCAGCACTGGAGTAAACCGGCCAGTCAATGGCCAGATTGTTGCTGTCGATGGAGCAGCTTCCCGTGCCTGTAGCAGGGAGGCCTGTGCCAGTGATTGCTACTGTGAAGCTCACCCCTGGTGTCACCGCAGTGACGGCATAAGGCAGTGAGATGTTGTAGCTCGTGCTGAGATTGCCGCTGGTGAATTTCAGCGGAATCACATCGCCTACATTCACGGCGGCACTGGTGTAGGGCAGCACAATGGTGCCATTGCTGGATGAGACCTGCGTGTAGGTATAGGTGACGCCGGGACCGTCATTCGTCAGACGCCTCAGTGTCATCGGCTGGCCGTTGATCCACAGTTTGGCCGTGTCATCTGCATTCACGACGATCGTGTAGGCCTCGCTGTACTGTGGCAGCAACTGTCCGGTCCAGCGGCAGCAGAAGTAGTTGTGGAAGATCGACGGATCAGGAGATCCAGTCCCCCAATCGCCGTTGTTACCATTGGTGATGGCGCTGTCCGTCTGCGTCCCTGCTGCAGGGGCTGTCAGCGTCGAATTGGCGTAGTAAGTGCCGATCCAGCCCGCCGTGCTGGCAGTGTTGTTGGTGTAAACATTCGTGCTGGGAATATTCGCAAAGGTGCCGCCATTGACCTGCCATTGAAATTTGCACTTCGCACTCCCCGATGTCTGCGCAAACTCGACCCGCATGTGGTAGCGGTTTGCCGCAGTCGCAGGAACGGCCAAGGTGTATGAACTACTCGGTTTGAAGGTTCCCGTTGCTGCATCATCCCAGCCATTTTCCAAGATCTGGACCAGCCCGCTGCCAGTGTCCAGAAACACGCGTGCCTTGTCATCCGCATCAAGTTGGAACACATAAGCGCCAGCAGTTGAGGGGGAGAGATACCCCTCCCAAGCAACAGAATAATTGGTCGCCGCAACCAAATTGGTACCGTTGGGCGATCCATACTGCCAGCTAAAAGCGATCGTTGGCTCAAGCCGAGTCACGACCGGTGTATTTAGCAGGCATGCGGCGCTGCCAGTCTGCGTGCTCGGCAAACCAGTGCCCGTAATCGACACCGTGATCGTCTGTCCTGACACGGCGGTGATGGTCTTGATGCCATCATAAGTACCACCAGCGAGACTCCCGGCGGAGAAGGTCATGTTCACACGGTTATTGGGATAAGTCGTCGAAAACCCCGTTGTGCCGGTGTAAGTGATCACCGCAGTCCCGCTCGTGCTCGACTGACTGGTGTAAGTGTAGGTCGCGGCATACCCGCCAAAGTTCACAGCGCTGCTGTAGGTCGAATTGGAGCCGACGAAGTAAGTGCCTGTGAGTCCTGAGCCAGTGGGATTGGCCGCAGGATTGATCGTAACACTCGCGCTGATTGCCAAAGAGTTCAGTGAATAATTTCCCGCAGCCCCCGTCGTTCCCGCAGCCCCCGCTGTCAAAGTCATCACACAACTCGTCAGCCGACTGGCGTTGTAGCGCGGCGTGATCTTGATGTCCACGGAGTTCACACCTGCCGGGAAAGTCACCGCTGAAGGAAGGGTGGCGTAGTCAGTCCCCTCAACCGCAGAGCCGGTCTTGCTGAGCGGCACGGTGATTGGCATCAGGAGATTATAGCCCGAACGGCTTACCGTGATCAGACCCAAATCTCCCGCAACCGTGATCGCGTCTGGCGGCTGCGTGGTCGAGGCATCCGCCGCGATCACGCTGACCACGTTTTGCGCTTGCAGGCTCGTCGCCAGCAGCGTGTGGTCATAGCCGGACTGTGAACCAATGGGGACTCCGGCTGTGTAGCCGAGGTAGTTCTTGGCCCAGTCACTCACCTGGTCGTTTGATGAGTCCACATCCTGCACCAGCACACGATAAAAGCTGCTCGTGCCGGATTTCGGGGCACTCATCGTCTGCGTGGCACCAGTGCCGGTCACTTGCACATTGGGAGTCAAAGCTGCCCAGCTCGTGCTCACGAGACTGCTGGAGGACTGCAAGACATAAAGTTTGCCGATCTGCGACGGGAAAGTCAAGGTCACCGTCGTCGGGCTGGTGGTCGTCGAAGCGACCTTCAGCGCGGAGCCTGCCTGGAAAGGGTTGGTCCCTGCGACGAGTTCAGACCCGTTGCTGATGCCATCGCCGTCATCATCGCGTGCCAACCATGCGGAGTCGTTGATCTGTGTGTCAGTCACTCCATACAAGGACTTCCAAACCGCTTTGGTGACGCTCATATCGGGTGTCCCCCACGCCTGCTGGTGGGTTCCGCTGAGAAGGCATGCGGCGAGGAGCAGTGCAAAAAAAAGGCCGCGACGAATAAAGTGGGTGAACGATGACATAACGGGTCAAAAATTCGATGCTGGGTGGCTGTGTCTCGAAATCCTGGTACAGGAATTCGAAGGCTGGACAACAGTGGTTGTGAAGTCTTCGGACAATAAAACTAAACCGGCCGTAAAAAGTCGAGCCTATAATTTTAGTTTAACATTTTAGGCGGGAGTACAGATGCCCACATCGCTGGGCGCTACAGCTCCGCCCAGAACTCGGGAGCACGCCTTTGGGAGTCAAACACACCCCTGGGAGGATCACTTTTCCTCCATCTTCGCCAGCCGCTCTTCGCTCTCCAGATGCCCAGCCCAGCCGAAGTGACAGCGGAACTCAAAGCAGTTTTTCATTTGTTCAAATTGCCCGGTCCATTCTGGCTTGTTGGAAGCAACCGTAATATCGGCAGGTGCGAATCCGGTGATGGGCAGCCGCTGAATGGCGAAAGCGTCGTTGAGAAGGCGCGTCTTTTTCCAATTGAGGCCCATGAGCTGCGCACTCACACAATCAACCGCCACAGGGTGCGTGCCCGCGAGAATGACGCCGCTAGCCACGGGATCACACGACATGGGGCCGTCACCATCGCCGCCGATGATGCCATCCACGATGGTGAGGTAGCGCAGCGGTTTCTCACGCCGCACGCCGCGTCCATCGAAGTAAAAGAAGCATTTGTGCAGATCCAGGATCATGCGCCAGGCCGTGTTGTTGCCATGCCAGTTGCCGGAGCGTACGACTTCCTTGGTGTCACCAAAGACGACGCGCCCCAGTTTCTTCAGCGGCACGAAAAGCTTGGAGAGAAAGAAGCGGCCAAAGAGGATCTTTTTGGCAGTTCGCATCAGCGTACCTTCGAGCGCGCGCTTGGCAGTGGATTCCGCAAATTGATCCCCACCTTCCGCCGGCGTTCCTTCCGTATGGCGCGGCAGCCAGTTCGTGCGCGGCGTGGTGCCGACGAGATTTTTCAGCGCTACCGTGAGGCCGACCTTTTTGTGCGTCTTGAGCTTCGGCACATTGATCAGCATATCGGCGTTCATCGGCGTCCGGCAGATGCGGTATTCGTGATGCGGGTCCGTGTGCTGGCGGTTGGTCGTGGCAAAGTCGAAGGAAGCTCCATACAGCTTGCCGAGGCCGGGATGGCCCAGAAATTCGCTGTCGCCATCCAGATGGATGTCCACCGCCCCTGAGGGATCGCTGGGCAGTTCCCGTTTGGCGATGGTGACCCCGTCATCAATCGTCCACTCTTCACACCGCATGTCGAACAACAGAAAAGCAATCCCTGAAAACTCCTTCGTGAGGTCCGTGATGAGATCGTCCAGGCGGTGCAGGCGGCGGATGGTCGCAAACGACGAATCACTCTGCGGCGCATCGCATAGCGTGACGGAGCCATGGCCTTGCAGTTTTCGCGCCGCCCAGCGGGCCACTTCGCGCACGACGCTGGGATGCGTGATGATCGTGAGCCAGCCGTTTTCGTCTTCTGGCTTGCTGGCGTTGTGCTCTTTGACCCAGTTGGGTTTGATGACGACCCGGTCGCCGGGCACGATGAAGTCAGCGGCCAGTTCGAGCGCGTTGATGGCGTCCTCAATCTGCTGGCGCAGGGCATCAGTATTGTCATAGCTGGCTTGACCGCTGAAGACGGAAACTTTGGGTGCGCCGAAAGTGGAGGGGGAGAGCGTATTCACAGGAATGCGGGCTACTTAAGGGCAGCATGTTCTCTTTGCAACGTTGCCGCAGCCCTCGAATCTCCGGCATGAAGTTCATAGTGCGGATCATGCGCGTGCTTTTTCCCCTCGCTCTCGTGGCGGCGGTGGGTGGCGTGATCTGTCTGCGCTTTGGGAAATTACCAGCCGCCAGGCCCAAGCCGCTCGATCCAGCCTTCGTCCGACTCACGCCGCTTGAAATGGCCGTACTACCTCTGGCCACCCGCTTTGACATGCCGATGGGGTCTGAACACGGAGCCTTCACCTACAATGCGCGCGCATTTCGCGTGGAGCGGCATCTGGGCGATGATTTGAACGGCATCGGCGGCGGCAATTCCGATTTGGGCGATGCCGTTTTCGCCGCAGGTGCCGGGCGCGTGGTCTATGCGGGCAGTCCGGGCCCGGGCTGGGGCAAAATGATCCTCATCGCTCACCGCTTGCCCGACGGCGACGAACTCGGTCCAGTGGTGCAGACGATGTATGCGCATTTGGACTCGATTCGAGTTCAGGCCGGGCAGCAGGTACAGCGTGGCGACAAGATCGGCACGGTGGGAACGGCTGAAGGTGCTTATTTGGCACATCTACATTTCGAAGTGCGACTCGGTCCGTACGTGAATCCTGGTCAGGGATATGCCGACACGCCCCTGAACCGTGTATCTCCAGAGCAGTTCATCCGAGCACATCGTGGTACTACGGATGAGGCGCTTAATCAAGCTCCCCGAAATGAGTAAGATTTGCAAAAAGATGATTTGATGGAAAGCCATTTGAATCCGTCATTCACCCTGTTCCTCACTCTCATGCGTTTGATCTCTGCATTCTGCTGCTTGCTGGCCTTGGTGTCATTACCTGGGCAGGCGCAGCCCGTGAAAGCAACGCAGTCCCAGATGAGCTGCGAGACACTTTGTGGTGAGCTGTTTGCATCCATCCGGGCGGCACCTGATAAAATGGTCATGCGGCTGGAGGAAGCTCTGATCATCCATGAATCCTGCGCTGGTGAAATCGTCACAGCAGCCATCGATGCGGTGAATGCGGAGCCCGGGAAAGTACGCAAGATTGTGGAGACAGCCATGGAACTTGCTCCCGCTCGCGCGGCAATGATTACCGCAGCAGTGAAAAACTACACCGCCCCAGTGGTCGTAGCTGCCGCCGAAGAGCAGGTGGAGGTACGCCGCGCCGTCGTGCCGGATGCAGCGCCACCCAAACCCATCGCGGGAGAGCAAGTGAAGCGTGCGGAATTGCCCCTGCAAACCCGCAGCATCCCTATCGTCGAAGTCCGCCGCGCGGAACCTGCCGCGACCATGGTAACTCAGGTGCAAGAACCCGAGCTACCCATGAATCTGACGGATGTGCCCAAAGCCAAAGCGCTGAAGTAGGAGCCTACTTCACCGGAATCTCATTCAGCGTGTAATAGCCCACCTTGTGCAGCAGCGGCAGCTTTTCGGCACTGCGCACGCCATCGAGGTGCAGTTCATGAATGTGCCCTTTCGTCAGCGGTGAGATCGTCAGGCGCACGGATTTGCCATCCGCGGCCACTTTGGCGGCGGTGATCGTGGGCACGATCTCCGAGACTTCGGAACCGCCGTACTCCTCGCGATACGCATAGGTGAACTCGCGCATGCTGTAGCTCTTCACCTCGCCAGCAGACGTTGGATCAATCGGCTGCGTGAAGGTGATCTCAAAGCCATCTGGCTTCGCGTGCATTTCATGCACCTCAAAGGGTGTCTTGCCGGTCCATTCGCATTTTTCAAAGCAAAAAGGCTTCCCGCCGCGTGCGCCCCAGCCACGGTCACTACCACCGACGAAGACACGTCCTTCCTCATCCATGCGTCCGCCGATGATGCCGCTGGCAAAACCGCTGCGGAAGGGAATGACGACCCCTTGCTTGATGCCATTCACGGTTTCGAGATAGACCCGGCTGAGGTTGCTGTGGCTTTGATCCGCCACAAAGAGCTGCTTGCTGAAGGGGCCAAATTTGCCCGCACTCAGATCGCAAATGATGGCACTGGCCGAGTTGCCGATCTTACCGTGTACCAGGTAAACGGCAGGAGGCACAAGCTGCTTGATGCGCTCGCGTTCCGCCACCATGCGGTCAGGATCACCGTCGGTGCGTTTTTCCTTGCGGTTGGCCTGAAAAGCCTCGGGGAGCGGATCAATCGGACGCGGTCCCATGTTCGGGGCGAGATCGTACCAAATGTTCCCACCGGGGTGGCCTTGAAAGCTGCCAGGCACAAGATGCTGCAAGGTGCAGGAGCCATGCCACGGACCTTGATTGTCACAGTAATAAGCTTCGCCATCCGCATCGAATCCGATGCCGCCAGGGCTGCGAATCCCAGAGCAAGTAGGCACCATAGTGCCGTCCGGTTTAATGCGCACTGCCCAGCCACGAAACGGCACTGCACTGCTGAAGGAGCCAGTCAGACAGAGCGTCACCCAAAGATCGCCCGCTTTGTCAAAACGACTGCCGATGGCATATTCATGGTAGTCACCCGAGACGCCCCAACTGTCGTTCACATTTTCAAACACATCCGCTCGCCCGTCGTTGTCCGTGTCCTTCAGTCGGGTGATCTCATAGCGCGTGGTGGCATACAGGTTCTTGTCCTTCGGGTTGTAGGCAATGCCGAGCACCTCATGCAGACCGGAGGCAAAGAGCTTATAGCTGACATTCGAGCTGTCGTTGCTACCAGCACCGCTGACGACCCAGATCTCACCACGGCGGGTACCGAGGGCAAGTTTGCCATCCGGCATCAGGTCGATGGAGCCGACCTCCATGGCGGTCTCCTTCGGCGTGGCAAAGGTGGTGATCTTGTAAAAATCAGCTTCGACCGGATCGGCAGCGAGCAGCGGTGAGCAGAGCAGGGAAAGAAAGAGAAGGCGTTTCATGGCAGTACGATGGCGAAAAATTACTGGGCCCACTGGTAGGTGATGGTCATCGTACCCGTTTTCGCAGGGACAACGAGGTTTTGGCCAGCGACCTGGGCACTCTCTGTGGATATGCGGAAAGGAACCGGACCTTTGCTGATAAAGCCGCCATCCTTGCTCTCAAACACTCCGCTGCCGATGCGATACCAAGCGTTGGCAGGAAGCTTGCCGGTCACTTTGACAGTGCGGACCAGTTTCGCATGGCCCTCGGGTTTGTTGCCATCACCTTCGACGCGGAAGGACTCCTCGACCTCCACCCCCTGCCAAGTGTAACGGAAGGTGGGGCTGCGCTTGGCGTCCAGCGAATACCCCAACCAGTGAAAGCCCTCATAGCGCTTGGCTTTGTCCCATTTCGGCCATTCACCCTCCGGCTTGTCAGTGACCAAGAACGCGGGCGTGACCTCTCCGGTGGGTTGCAGCACATCGTACCCCAGCGGCTTTTCGTGGCCGCCACCACGAGAGTTCCAGTGTCTGGAGGCATCCATGAAAGCACCGCGCCAGATGAGAGAGAGATTCATGCTCTCCGCGCTCCAGGCGATGTTCACACCACCGGGATAACCGACGCCAATGCCGCGATTGCCCGCGCCTTGAATGAAGTTGCGATAGATCACCGCCTCGTCCTTCACCACCAGCGGGATGGGGTCGAATTCCTTCTGCTTTTTCGTGCCGCCCTGCCACTTCGGATGCAGCCACGTGGACAGCGGCGTGATCTGAGTGTCCGCGCCTTTCCAGGCCGCATAGAGCTCGATCTGTCCGCCGCCTTGGAAATACTCCAGGCGGAATTCATGCTCACCTTTTTCCAGCGTGATGCCTTGTTCCTTGATGTCACCCGCAGGGTGAATGCCGTCGTAGGCCACGACTTCCTTGCCGTCGATCAGGATGCGCGATCCGTCATCGCTGGAGAGATAAAAGCGATACGAACCCTTCTTGGGAGCGGTGAGCTTGCCAGTAAAGACGACGCCGAATTCATTCTTATAGTCGTCCAGCTTCACCTGAATCAGGTTGTCGTCGATCTTCCCTTCGCGGTGCGGTTTGAGCTTGGAGAAATCCGGCAACTTCTGCCAGTTGCCCAGATACAGGGCAAACTGGAGATCATGCAGCTTGTCGCCCATCGCAGCGACTTTCAGCACCCCGCGCATCGTCAGCGCATGGCCGGGGAAAGTGCAGACATAGGGGTAGCTGCCAGCCTTTTCAGGTGCCGAGAAGCTGACCACCTCTTTTTCATGCGGGTTGAGCATCTTGGAGTGCGCCCAGATGCGCGCATCGTCGGGCAGCCAGTTGCGCTTCAGGGCCTCCTCCGGCTTTTCCATCTGTTTCATCGCCATCGCGGCGGTGTCAGTGCCCGGCTGGCAGAAGACCATGTTGTGGGGCAGGTCATCCCCGTTTTCAAAGGTGATCTTCACCGGCTGGCCAGGCTGCACCAAAAGCTCGGCGGTGTCGTATTTCATCTGCGCAGTCATCGTTTTGACCGAGAAGACGACAGGTTCGACGGCCTGGGCAGAGGCGGCGGCGAAAAGAGTGGCGAAGAGCAGGCGGGTCATAGGGGCGCGTTAATACGAAGGCGCTGGAGGTAGCCTTACGCAGAAGCTGCGTCAATACGCGGAGTTTTGGTTCATTTGAACTTTGAGCTTGGCGCGGGCGGTGGAATTTGGTTATCTCTCCCCATGAACAACTGGTACCTCCTCAAAGCCTCGGACAAGGAAGTTTATGAGGCCAAAGACCTTGAAACGCTGCGCGGCTGGGCGGCCGACGCCAAAATTTCTCCACTCGACAAGATCTCCAGTGACAACCGCATGAGCTGGCAGCGTGCCCCGATGATCGCGGAATTGCAGATGGACCTGCTCGTGCAGATGCCGGACAATTACCTCTACGGCCCGACCAACGTCGCGACGATTCAGGAATTCCTCGCCACCGGGGAAATTGATGAAAATGTGACGATCATCAACTGCCTCGACAATACCGAGGCGCGCTTGCTCGATCTATCGTGGTTTCAGGCCAGCCCCCATCATGTCCGCAGCGCTGCCACGACCTTTATTGGCACCGGGCGGTTAGATGAGAAAAACGGCATGGGAGATCACGCTCAGCAGTCGCGTATCGCCACTCTGGAAAAGCAGGTGATGGAACTTCAGCGCGTGGTGGATGAATGGCAGCAGGCCTACAAAGGCCTGCGCCAGCAGTTTGTCGAATCAACCGGACGCGAGCCTCTCTGAGTGCGCCGCGTCAGTTCTCCTCTGCTTTTTCGTCACCATTCATGCCCGGCAGCACCTTGGCCTTGTCGGCATAGCGGTCAAAGCGGTTCGACAGGATCAGCAGGGTGGGTGCCCACAATCCGATGAAAATGCCCAGGCGCTCGGCGTGCGCCTCCTGCTCGGGAGAGTCGCCGTTAAAAAACCACCAGCTCCAGATGGAGAGGATGACGGAGAGCATGCCCGCCTGGAAACAAATCGTGCTGAGAGTGCGGCAGATGGAAGGATTCATGCTCTAAGTCTGCCATGCATCTAGGCACTACGGCAAGCGTTCATGGTTTCCAGCGCAAACCCGGCGGATTAATTCGCACTCGCAGGCGTGTGGCGAGTGTGGCAGCTTGAGAGACGGCCAGGCTGGGGCATAGTAGGTGCAATGATTCCTTCCGCTGACATTCGCTGCGTGACCGCTCCGGTAAGACCCCGGCAGCCGCGCGTAGCCCCGCAGCAGCCGCGTGTGCAGCCACTGACAGCACCGCCTGCCATGGAGCCGCCCTGGCATGTCATCCTGCTGGATGACTCGGTTCACTCCTTTGATTATGTGATCGAGATGCTCAATGTGATCTTCGGCCATACCCACGAGATTGGCAAACGCATGGCGGACGAGGTCAATGCTCGTGGGCGGGTGATTGTGGCCACGGTCCACAAAGAACTGGCCGAACTGCGGCAGCAGCAGATTGAGGAATACGGCCCTGATCCCCGTGTGCCGGAGTGCAAAGTCTCCATGCGTGCCACCATCGAGTGCTCGGAGTGATCATCGCCGCCCACGCGGCTCGGGAATGCCACGTAGAATCAGGATGGAGATGAGCGACATGACTGCCGCCAGGCAGGCGACGAGATAAAACGAGCCGCTGACCGAGTAAATCACCCCGCCCAGGCTTGTGGCGATCATCAGCGACCACACATTGCAGAATCCGAGTAAGGCCTGCAGCGTGGAACGCCGCTCCGGCGGGCAGAGTTCCGCCGTCAGCGTCAGATCTCCCACCCGATCAAGAAATAGGCCGAATCCGAGGATGAAGTAAGCAGCGGTGAAGCCGCCAAATGAATGCGTCAGGCTGGCCCAGACGCACATGGCCACGCAGATGAGTCGCGACAGAATCAGCAGGACTTTACCTCCTTTGTGGTACCCCAGCCAAGCCGCGAGCATACTGCCAAGAATGGTGCCGATGTTCTGAAAAGAAACAAAACTGCCCTCATCCGCCTCCGGCCTGCCCGTGGTGTGCAGTGCATGCAGAGTGAGAAAAGAAACGACCATCAAATAGCCCATACCGGTGAAACGAGTGGCGATCAGTCTTAGCAGCAGCGGTTGTCTTCTCAGCAGTCCCAGCAGACTGCACAGGTAGCTCCAGTAGCTGCCAGTGTGCGGATGATAATGATGCGCGGCTGGCAGTTCACGCATGAAAGACTGTGACAGCCAGGAAAGGAACAAAAAGCCAAAGGTGATCAGGTGCAGCACCGCGTAGCCGCGTTGCCCCGGAGTGTGGGTGAGCACCTGATGGATCACCGCGCCAGCCACCATCCCGATGCACGCCTGCGTGATGTAGCGTGCGGCCCAGCCAGCCGCACGTACGCGCTCCGGCACCATGCGCGTGACCATTTCCATCCATGCCACCACGCCCACGCCACCAATGAGGCCGGAGATCACTGGAGTCAGTACCACTATCGGCAGCAGCCACGGGCCAGCATCCTGCCAAAACCACAGTAGCAGTCCCGTAATGAGGTAGGGCAGTCGCTGCAGGATGCCGAAACCCATCACCCACGGCTTGAACTTCGTCAGCCGTTCCACCAGCGGAGACACAAACAGTCCGGCCATCGCAAATGCTGCTGGCAGGATGGCGGGCATGATCGCGATGATCGCAGAGCGTCCGCCAAGCTGCTCCACCATTTTGGGCATCACCGTTTCCGGCTGCAGAAACGCCACCCCGCCCATGTACAGCCCGCCTTCCAGGCAGTGGCAGATGAAATTCCGCCGCACGACCTGCGGATGATGCTGATGAGGTGAGACTGCGGTGTCGGGAGGCATCGCTGGGGAGTCCCCATCGTGGCGTGTACTGGCTCAAAGGAAAGCGAATCGTCCTTTACCTTTCAGCAGCGTTTTCCATTCAAATAATAATTATTGAGCAGTCTTGCTTTGGATTCACACAACTGGTTCAATTCAGCAACCTCAAACCCAGCGCACTCAATGACTCTCAATCCCAAGCTCACCAAGCTGCTCAATGAGCAGATCAACAACGAAATGTCCTCCAGTTATGTTTACCTTGCCATGGCTGGATGGTTTGAGCGGACGCCTTATGCCGGCTTTGCGCAATGGATGTTCGCCCAGAGCGGCGAGGAAACCATGCATGCGCTGAAGTTCTATCAGTACCTTGTGGACCGTGATGCCAAAATCGAACTGCAGCCCATCGCCAAGCCGAAGATGGCGGCGCAATTTTTATTCTGTAAAAGTAGCGATCAGGTTTGGGATGGATCAGCGGAGTTCATGTTGAGGTAAATTTTGCCGGTGCTCCACTCGTCACTCTGCTCGCAGAGCAGGGCGGAGACAAGGCGCAGCAGGGAGG
>CAINGK010000099.1 GCA_903848465.1 uncultured Verrucomicrobiota bacterium | reverse complement strand
CTCCATGGTGCATGGGACCGCAACGCGGTCCCGTCATGCAGCCCAAGGGTGCCGAGCCTTGGCGAGTGCTCCCTTGGGAATCGCGACCCCAATCGTCCACATCGTGTTCCCGGACCGCAACGCGGTCCCGTCACGAGCACTGCGGTGGCACAGAGACGTGCGGTGACGGAACCTCGTTGAGGTTCGTGCTCGGGCGGAGAGGTGGGTGGCATGGCTCCCAGGAGAGCACTCGCCAAGGCTCGGCACTCCTGGGCTGCATGACGAAAGCCCGTTGGGCTTTGGGGACTACGCGCGCTGGGACGAAGGATTCCAGGGACGCGCACAGCGCATCCCTACCGTCCCAACGTGTTGCGACACCTCAGGACTGGTAGGGAACCGCTGTGCGGGTCCGTGATTCCGGGTCTATGACGGCGCAGGCACCCAAAAAGGTTCGCCGTCCATGTTGTGGCCAATCAACGGAAGCGCGGCAGTATCAACTGGCACCGTGGCTCGATTACCTTCCCCCCTCAAAATGATTGAGGCCGGGCGGCTCCCGATTCCACCCGGCCTCTGGCTTGATCAACCTCAACTTGGTCCTGCGGTGAAGCAGGGGTTGAGTTAATAACCAATCACTCTCAAGACCCAGTCTATGGAGGGCTGAAATCCCCGCATGAACTGTTACTGGAGTTAGTCAGGGCACCGGGCGAAGTGTTGAAAAATGTTGAAAAGATTTTTGCGCGAGGTGACTGACCGCACGCGTTCTCATGCCCCGCTATGCCAGAACTCCCCCCGCTAACCGACCCCGAACGTGCGCTTTACGAATGGCAGATGTGGGTGCCCGGTGTCGGCGAGGAAGGTCAGCGGAAACTCAAAGCCACCTCGGTCTTGATCTCGCGCGTCGGCGGCTTGGGCGGGCTGGTGGCGCTGGAGCTGGCAGCCGCAGGTGTGGGCAAACTCGTGCTGGCCCACGGCGGCGCATTGCAGCCTTCGGATTTGAACCGCCAACTGCTGCAAACCCACGATCACATCGGCAAACCGCGCATGGATTCCATCGTACGGCGGCTGCACGAACTCAATCCCCGCTGTGAAATCGTGGGCCTCGCGGAAAACGTGACGGCAGAAAACGCAGACGCCCTGGTGGCCCAGGCGGACATCGTGGTGGATGCCGCGCCGCTGTTCCAAGAGCGGCTGGCGCTCAACGCCGCCGCCACGCGCGCCCGCAAACCCATGGTGGAATGCGCCATGCACACGCTGGAAGCCAGCGTGACGACGTTTGTGCCCGGCAAGACCGGCTGCCTAGCCTGCTATGTACCTGAAGTACCGCGCACCTGGAAACGGCAGTTTCCCGTGTTTGGCGCAGTCTCCGGCACCGCCGCCTGCATCGGCGCGCTGGAGGTCATCAAGCTCATCACCGGCATCGGCGAAACGCTCTGTGGCGAGCTGTTGTCCATGGACCTCGGCACCCTGCAATTCCGCAAGGTGCGGCTGCCCAAGCGCGACGACTGCACCGTGTGCGGCGGGTGACGGCAGATAAAAAATCGCCGACTTTAGAAGTAGCGGACAAGCCCGTCCGTAGGATGGGTGTGGCGACAGCCCGCCCGTCTGCGAGCGTTTCGCAAACGCAATGGCGTACGAACACCCCCAGAGTCAGGCGGTTTGGCGGAGAGAGCTTTGGAGGATGGGAAAACACTGGAAGCCAAACACGCCCAACCTCCGTCCGGACTCGCGTCGCCGCGTTGAGCGAGCAAGCGCCCGCCCGTCTGCTAGCGTGTGAAAACGCCCCATAGCACGGTACCTCCCAGAGTCAGGCGGTCTGGCGGAGGGGGCTTTGGAGGATGGGAAATCACTTCACGCCAAACACGCCCAACCTCCGTCCGGACTCGCGTCGCCGCCTTGCGCGGTGCAAGCGTCCGCCCGTCTGCGAGCGTTTGAAAACGCCCCATAGCTCGGCACCTCCCAGCGTCGGGCGGTTTGGCGGAGTTGGGTCTGGGTGCTGAATGAGCACGCACCCCCTGATGGCGGAGCCATCCCAGCCTGTAGCGAGGGGTTGAGCGAAGCGACACCCCTCGTCAGCGCGTACCCCACACGCCGAAATTCCCCTCGCATCGCGTAGCGATGCCAGCACTTATGCCACACATAGCTCGCAGCCCCCAGCGTCAGGCGGTTTGGAGGAGTTGGGTCTGGGTGTTGAATGAGCACCATGCGCCAAACACACCCAACGTACTCAGCAGGTGCGTCTAGCTCAAGGAATCCTCACTTCCCCACGAAGTCCAGCACGCAGGCTTTGTCGAGCAGGGGCTTGAGCTTGGCAACAAACGCTGAGTGCTCAGGATGAGGCAGATAGACTTCCAGACCGGCCTTGTCTTTGAAGGTGACGAGGAAACAATGCGTGAAGCCATCGTTGAGGCCTTCCGGGCTCACATTGGTGCCCCATTCGAAGGCGGTCACGGTATTGACCTTCTTGGTGAGTTCGATGAAGGCGTTTTCGATGCCCTGCACTTCCGCTGGCGTAGCGCTGTCCTTGAACTTGAAGAACACGACGTGGCGGTAGGGGGCGTCTGCGGCGGTGGCGAGGGAGGTCATAGCGGAGAGAAGAATGGCGAGAGCGAACAGGGCGGCTTTCATGGCAACGAGATTGAAACAGACTGCGGATCACGTCAATGGCTCAAACAGGTTGCGCCATGGCATCGTGCATGCTCCTTAACATCATCTATGAGCCAATGGGACCGCTTTCAAAAATACTTTGTCCGTTACGCCAATCTGGGATTCTCCATCGACATCAGCCGCATGGCCTTCGAGGACGATCTGTTCACCCAAATGGGCAGCCGCATTGAAGCCGCCTACAAGGCGATGATTGAACTCGAAGCCGGTGCCATCGCCAATCCAGACGAGCAGCGCATGGTCGGCCACTACTGGCTGCGCAATGCCCGCCTTGCCCCCAATGATGAAATCCTGCATGAAATCAGCGACACACTCGCTGCGACCCTGCAGTTCGCCGCTGACATCCATGCCGGCAAAATCACCGCAGCCAATGGCCAGAAATTCACCCGCGTACTCGTCGTGGGCATCGGTGGCTCGGCCCTCGGCCCGCAGCTCGTCGCGCATGCCATCACCCCGGCCAATCCGCCGCTGGCGATTTCCTTTCTCGACAACACCGACCCAGACGGCATTGACCGCGTGATCGCGCAGATCGGTGCAGAATTGGCCACCACCATCACCCTCGTGATCTCCAAATCCGGCGGCACCAAGGAGACGCGCAATGGCATGCTCGAAGCCGAAGCGGCCTACAAGGCTGCCGGACTCGACTTCGCCAAGCATGCCGTCGCCGTGACGGGTCTCGGTAGCGAACTCGACAAGCACTCCACCGCCCAAGGTTGGCTGACCCGCTTCCCCATGTGGGACTGGGTGGGCGGACGCACGAGCCTGATGAGCGCCGTCGGCACGCTGGCTGCGGCCCTGCAAGGCGTGGACGTACTGCAGTTCCTCGCCGGTGCTGCCGCCATGGATGTGGAAACGCGCCAGCGTCCCGCCATCGAGAATGCCTCCATGCTGCTGGCGCTGATGTGGTTCCACGCTGGCAAAGGCCAGGGTTTGAAGGACATGGTCGTGCTGCCTTATAAGGACCGACTGGTGCTCTTCAGCAAATACCTCCAGCAACTCGTCATGGAGAGCCTGGGCAAGGAACACGATCTGTCCGGTGCCGTGGTGAACCAGGGCATCGCCGTCTATGGCAACAAAGGCAGTACCGACCAGCATGCTTACGTGCAGCAGCTCCGCGATGGCGTGAACAATTTCTTCGCCACCTTCATTGAAGTGGGCAGGTACCGCGACACCGCCTCGATGGAGGTCGATCCAGGATTTACCAGTGGCGATTACCTCCAGGGCTTCCTACGCGGCACCCGCAAGGCCCTGGCCGAAAAAGGCCGGGAGTCCATCACCCTCAGCATCACCGAACTCAATGCCTTCAGCCTGGGCATGCTCATCGCTTTATTTGAGCGTGCCGTCAGCTTCTACGCCAGCCTGGTGAACATCAACGCCTACCATCAACCCGGCGTTGAAGCTGGCAAAAAAGCCGCCACTGACTTCCTCAATCAGCTCGCCAAAGTGCGTGAAGCACTCACCAGTACAGGTCGCACATCTGACGAAGTGGCCGCGAAACTTGGCATTGATGCTGAGGATGCCTTCCACATGCTCAATCATCTGGTAGCCAATGCGCAGGCGCGAATTGTCATCGCAGGTGACACTCCGGCCATGGATCAATTTGCAGCACCGTGACAAATCGCCGTTTGCACACAGTTGCAGCGCATTCTATAAATCGCTTCCAACCGAGGCATCCTGCCGCCCAGCGATAACGTCATGCGTGAAATCCCCATCCAGTACCAAATCGCCTGTGTCATTCTGACCGCCCTCTTCATCTGGTCGTTCAGCATCGCACGGGAACCCCGGGGCTGGAGACGGCTGTTTCAGTCAATGTTCTCCAAATCGGAGACCTTTTCCGTCAACAAGAACAAGGTCATCGACGAGGCGCTGAAACGTTACGGCATCGTGATCGCCATGGTCATCTTGGTAGCAGATGTCTCATGCTTCGTCATGGGTGTGACCTACCCCTTCCGTGAAAAGCTGCGTGCGCTTACGCCCGATCAGCGCGAAAGCATGCTCGAAATCAATAAGGTAAAAAACAACACCATCACCTCTCCGTTGCCCTAATCAACGGCTGCGTTTCGTTACCAGCGTTTCGGACACCAGATCGTGCAGGCAGCGGCGGTCTTTGCGGAAGATGGTCAGCGCGTCTGTCAGCAGCAGGGCCATCCCCATCCCGCCGAGGGAGACGTTGCCAGCGATAATGAGAACGGCGAAGAGCAGAGAGCGCAGCAGCACGGCCTTGATAAAGCCAGCCCTCGCCCCCTGCGGAAAACGCACCACCTGAATACCCAGGGCAAGCTTACCAATCGTCTGCCCCCGGACGGTGAGCAGCACCATGTTCACGATCAAGACGGCATAAAACAGCAGGCTCATGAGGGGCAGCGTCAGGCCGCCGGTCGCCACGATGACATTCGCGCGCTGCTGCATCGCGTTCATCAGCGCTGTCGGATCGTTCTGCAGCTTCTGCGCTTCCACCACAAACGCCGGGTCAAAATACATCGTGAATATGACGAATACTGGTACGAACAGCAAAGTGAGGTCGATCAACTTGGCGGCAAATCGCTGGCCCCGCGAGGCCAGTTCCAGGCGAATGACTTGATCCAGCCGCACCTCAGCGCGCAGGGCCGTTATGGCTGGCGGCTCAGCGGTAGGCAGCGCACCCGTTTCCGCATTCAGCTCCACCAAATGGCTTCCCAGCGTCTGCCACTCCGGCATGCCGTCCGCCCAGCACAAGTCCGTGGGTTTGAAGCGCCCCTCCCGCAGACCGGCGCTCACATCCAGATCGTTAAAAGTGCCGAGCTGTTCTTCGCCGCGTGCCAGATGGTATTTCATGTATATGCCGGTTGCTGTATGTCGTATGCTAGATAGCTGCTAACCCGCCCGCATCAAGCTCCCATCCCGATTGAAAACCATCGCCCGCGTCTTTTCCTACCTCCGTCGTTACCCCTGGCTCGGCTCCGCCCAGATCGCCTGCGCCATCATCGGCACCCTGATGGTCATCGTCTTCCCGCACATCACCCGTGAGGTCATGGACGTTGTTGTTCCCGGCAAACAGTGGGACCGCATTGCGCCGCTCGCCTGGTGGGCACTGGCCGCCTACTTTGCCCAGCACCTGTTCAATTCCCTGCGCATCCAGCTCAACAACACCTTTGAGCAGAAGGTCATCTACGACCTCCGCAGCGACATCTACCAGCGCCTGCAAACCCTGCCCCTCCGCTGGTTCGACAACCGCCCCTCCGGCGACATCATGACCACGATCTCTGAGGACATCCCCTCGGTGGAGCGTGTGCTGATCGACGGCATCGAGCAGGGCCTCATCTCCGTGCTGCAAATCATCGTCGTCGGCGCGTTCATGCTCCAGGCGGATGTCTCCCTCACCCTCTGGGCGCTGATTCCCCTGCCCTTCCTCGTGGCCGGTGCGCTGACCTACACCCGCACCTCACGCGACCGCCACCGCAAGGTCCGCAAGGCCAGCAGCGCCATGAATTCCCTGCTCCAGGACAACGTCTCCGGCATGCGCCAGATCAAGGCCTACGCCATGGAGAAGGAAGAGCATGAGCGCTTTAACCGCGCCAGCGGTGCCCTCCGCACAGCCACGCTGCACGTCATGCGCATCTGGGCCATCTACCGCCCCGGCATGCAGTTCTTCACCAGTCTCGGCATGGTCATCGTGCTGTGGGTCGGTGCGCGCCAGCTCATGGCTGGAAAGATTCAAACCGGTGACCTCACCGCCTTCCTCCTGCTGCTCAAATTCTTCTACGACCCCATCGAAAGCCTCCACCAGCTCAATCAAATCCTGCAAGCCGGACGCGCTGCCGGTGAGCGCGTCTTTGACATTCTGGACGCCGAACCTGAAGCCGACACCACCGGCGGGCGCGAACTGGCCACCATCACCGGCCACGTGCGCTACGAGAATGTCGGATTCAGCTACGCCGGTAAAACGCCCACCGTGCATGGCGTCTCGCTCGATGCGCATCCCGGCCAAACCATCGCCCTCGTCGGCCCCACAGGCGCAGGCAAATCCACGCTGATCAATCTGCTCACGCGCTTCTACGAATACGATGAAGGCGTCATCACCATCGACGGCGCGCCCGTTCACGAACTCAACAAAGCCTGGCTGCGCCGCCACATCGGCTACGTCACGCAGGAGAGCTTCCTGTTCAACGGCACCGTACGCGAGAACCTCGTCATCGGCCGCCGCGATGCCACCGAAGAGCAGCTCTGGGAGGCCCTGCAAAGCGCCAATGCAGATGCCTTTGTCAGACGCCTGCCCGATCTACTCGACACCCATGTGGGCGAGCGCGGCGTGAAGCTCAGCGTCGGTGAAAAGCAGCGCATCAGCATCGCCCGCGCCCTGCTGCGCAATCCGCCCATCCTCCTGCTCGATGAAGCCACCGCCAGCGTCGATACCGAAACCGAGCGCCAGATTCAGGAAGCTCTCGAGCACCTCATGGCGCACCGCACCAGCTTCGTCATCGCGCATCGTCTCAGCACTGTGCGCAACGCGGATCGCATCTACGTCCTCGACCACGGTCGCATCATCGAACAGGGCACGCACGACGAACTCATCGCCCAAGACGGCATGTACGCCCGCCTCTGCCGCACCTCGCTGATCGCTGCAGAAGCGCCGGCGGAATGAGATTCAACCTCACTTGCCGGTCCATTCTTTGACCAGCTTCGCACCTGCGGCTCCGCCCATCGCTGTGGTGCCTTTCTGGATGACCTTGCCGTCTGTGCTGAAGAGGAAATACATCGGGCGGTCGGTGCCATCGCTGCCGATCTGATCGCGAATGTGCTTGTCTTTGAAGTCGGTGACCACGAGCACGAAGTTCTCCCGCACCAGCTTCTTGGCTTCCTCAAACTCCAGCATGCCCTTGATGTGGAAGCTCTGGTTGCTCTTCTGTTCATCCAGCGCAAACACAAGCACACGCTTATTTTCCTTCTTCCCGCGCTTCACTGCCGCATCCACACTGACCCCGGACGTCATGCCAAGAACAGCACGAGAATCAAAGCTTTCTGCGCGCACGGAGAGGCAGCCAAAGGTGAACAGAAGAAGGGAGAGGAGAGCGGCAGTTTTCATGGTGGTTGGAGTTGAGGGTGCGGCAAGCTTAACGGATTCCCTTGAATCTTCTTGGGTGTGATTTCCTGTAGGTCCCGCAGACCAACGCGAAAATTGGGTTGAGTTATCATTCCGTACGCTGACATCACTCACGCATGAGTCCTTCCCTTCTGCTGCGTGCCGCCTGCGTCTTTGCCTTCGCTTTCTCCACATCTCTTGCTCTGGGCGATGAACCCGTGGCCCGCTGCCACAAGGTGAACGCCCCGGTGGGCCTCGTCATTCGCAGCAAGCCCGGCACCGATGGCAAACGCCTCGCGGTCTTGGAAGAAGGCACCAAAGTCACCCTCGCAGGCAAAGTCGTGGCCGATGACAAGAACAAGGTGCTGCCCGTCGTCTCTAAAGACGCGCAGGACCCGGAAGCCTCCTGGGTGCAAATCTCCGCACCCAAGGCAGGCTACGTGCTTTATCGCGTCAGCGGCTCCAGCCCCTACGACTACCTCGTGCCCTGCAAGTAATGCCTTCTACTCACACAGGCAGCGGCGGAAGAAATCCACCGTCATGCCCAGCGCCTGGCGCGCAGTCTCCGCATCGTAGCGCAGACCTTCATCGCGTAGGAAGGCATGGGCGGCGTTGAATTCATGCCAGGTGAAGTTCACTTCCGCAGCGGTCAGCATCTGGTAGATCATGGCACGTCCCTCGGCAGGCACATGCGGGTCCTGACGGCCAAAGACGAGCATCAGCTCCCCTTTGATGTCTGCCGCACGAGCGAGCGAATCATCGTTCATGCCCGCGCCCAGGCTGCGTTTGTGCAGGTCCGTGGGATAAAAGCACGCGGCGGCGGCCACATCCGGCTGCAAGGCCGCACGGTAGGTCAGATGACCGCCGATGCACGGACCGAAGGAACCGAGCCGCCCAGTGCAGTCTGCGTGAGCTTTCAGGTAGTCGAGCACCGCACGGTTGTCCGCATCGTAGGCCGCCACCGATTTCTCGGTCTTGAGCTTGTTGCCCACATCCGAGCCTGCCTGATCATAGGCCAGCACCGTTCCTGCCGGCAGATACTCGTGGTAGATCTCCGGCAGCGCCACAATGAACCCATGCCCAGCCAGATAGGCAGCGGTGCGGCAAATCGGCCCCGTGTTTTGAAAAATCTCCGAATGAAACAGCAACCCAGGGAAACGGCCCGCCGCCGCAGGGCGCAGCACCAACGTGCGCATAGGACCGGTGGGCGTGGAAAGTTCAACAATTTCAGGTTCGCGGAGAGTCATGGAGGAAAGGGTGTGAAATAGGCAGCACGATGGCGAAGTCTGCACCCACGCACAAGCCCTCGTTCCTTCGTGAGGTATCTCAATTCGCAGTTTTCAATTTTCAGTTCGCAGTTTTCAGTCCCTCTTAATTCCGAGCAAACGTAACGATCTCGCTCCCACGAGTACCACCAACGCCACATGCCCCCCAACCTCACCTCCCGCCTCGCAGGCATGCTGCAAGGCAGCTTCATCGCCGAATCCATCTCGCTAGGCGTCCACTGGATTTACGATCCCGCCCAACTCCTCAAAAAGCATGGCCGCGTGACCGGTTACCTCGCGCCGGGCGCGGACTCCTACCACCCGCACAAGCAGGCCGGTGCCCAAGGCCATGCAGGAGATCAGGCCCTGCGGCTGCTGGCGTTTCTCCAGCGCGAACGCCGCTGGGACGCCACAGCCTTCCTCGCCGACTGGCAGGCCATGTGGCCGACCTACAATGACTACGTGGACAAGGCCACCAAAGGCACGCTCGCCAATCTCCAATCCGGTGCCACCGCTGCCACCAGCGGTGTGCCTTCCGATGAACTCGCCGGACCGGCCCGCATCGCGCCCCTCATGGCCCTCTTGGCTGACAAACCGGAGTCCGATGCCGTAGCGGCGGCGATTGAGCAGACCGTGCTAACGCATCGCTCTCCAGAAGCCATCGAATGCGCCGAATTCCTCGCCCGTGCCACGCATCGCCTGCTGCATGGCGGCGAACTGCAAAGCGTCATCACCACCACCGCACCTGCATGGGCTTTGCAAGCCGCCGAAGCTGCCACCGAGAGCGATGCCATCGGCCAACTCGGTCGCGCCTGCCCTATTCCGCAGGCACTGCCCGCTGTTCTGTGGCTCATCCGTCATCACGGCCAAGACTTCGCCACCGCCACCATTGAAAACGCCATGGCCGGTGGTGACAACTGCGCCCGCGCCCTCGCTCTCGGCATGCTCCTCGGAGCCGCCCATGGCATCGAAGCCATCCCTGTAGCCTGGCGCGAGGGCCTCCTCGCAGGGCCGATCTTGGAACACTTTCTCGCCGAGCGCGGCGTTTAGGTATTAGCCGCCGCCTCTGACACGCTCTTACTTTCGACCGACTTGATGTGCTGGTTGAAAATTGAGCCATGTTCATTGTATCCGACAAGGCTGGCTTTCAGATGGAATGCGTCGCAACCTGGACACTTTCGTAATGTGAAGGTAACGCTTGCCGTATTCCCCAACGCGGCTTTGGATTCCAATTTCGAAATCGCTGTACTAACCTCCGAAAAGGTTTTCCCCTCCACCTCAATCATGATCGCATCTGTCCGTTCATACAAAGGCGCGCAGGACTGACTGAGAGCTTGAATGCGTTGCTGAAACGGCAAATTAGCCATGTCCTGCCACTGTTCAGGAGCGTTGAGATACCCGAAGCGTTTGGCTTCATAGTACTGTCGACATTTGAGGCAGTCAGGTGTTTCGGCCACTGACACAAGCGCCATCTTGGCAGGAATCGTCGATCCAGCGACGTAGCCCAGAACTTCAAGCCCTTTGAAGAGGTAGCCAAACATGCCAATGGGCTTGCCCGACGGTGCCCCTTCGCCGCGATTGAACGTCATGTTTTCGCAAATATCCCGAAGGTAGTTGAAAAAGGAGTACTCGGATGGGAGATGCAAGTGCTCCATCATGCTCGCATAGGTTACATATTGGTTAGCCAGGTAATCCAGCAGCGAGATGAGGACCATGCTCGTCATAAAGCTCGGCGTGAGCGTCATGTTCAGTTTTCTGGATGCCATGGCGTAGCCTGCACCACTCAATACGCCGACGAACATTGCCCCAACCGGAATCAGATAAAAGTAATAAAACCCCATGATGTTGACGCCCGTGTCTGCCAACAGGCTGACGATCCACATGACCAGTGCCGAACTCGCAACTCCTGCAATTAGCACGATAAAACCAGATTGGCCGGATGATCGTGCCGAGGAAGGTGCCGGGGTGGTCGTGCTCATGATGCGTCGTAAAAGACTAAATTGGGATATTTTTAGCAAAACCCTTCCACCAATCTCAAGACATTTATACAGATAATCATGCCGACCTTCACATAAATGCATACCCCTCCGCATAGCGCGAAGGCCTCCTCGCCAAGCCGCTCTTGGAACGCTTTCTAGCAGAGCGTGGCAGTATAGCCCACAGCCAGGCACGCCGATCTTACTACCTCGGCAGCAAAATCGGAATCCCCTGATCAATTACAAACACCTGGCTGCCGTCCGCCGTCGCCAGTGCAGCTTCCACCTTGTTTGCAGCACACTCCTCCGCCGTCGCACGCCGCAGCGGCTGGTGCGTGTCCGGGCAGCGCAGCAGCGGCAGAAAATCCTCCAGCCATTGGGTGTCGTTTTGCATCAGTATTCAGCCATGGAGGGGTCAATTTCACGCGCCCAGGCGATGATGCCGCCGGAGATATTCCAAACATTCTCGAAGCCCTCTTCGCGCAGGAGGCTGACGGCACGCGCACTGCGGCCACCGCTTTTGCAGTGAACCAGAATGCGCTTATCACGGGGCAGTTCGGCGGTGCGATTTTCGAGTTCGCCCAGGGGGATCAGCACCGCGCCTGCAATGCGTGAGATGCTTTGCTCGTGCGGCTCGCGCACATCGAGCAGGAAGTGGTTGTCTCCAGCCTCGCGGAGTTCTTTGAGTTCGTGAACGGTCATGGTGGGAATATCTGGGGGGGCTGAGGCAGTGATGCCACAGAAGCCCTGGTAGTCGATGGGTTCGGTGATGGTCGGCTGGTCGCCGCAGACGGGACAAGAGGGATCTCGGCGCAGGGTCAGCGTACGAAAACGCATGCTCAGCGTGTCCACATGCAGCAGTTTGCCCAGCAGCGGCTGGCCGATGCCGGTGATGAGCTTGATCGCCTCCAGCGCCTGCATGGTGCCAATGAGACCCGGCAGCACGCCCAGTACACCGCCCTCCGCACAAGAGGGCACCATGCCCGGTGGCGGTGGCTGCGGGCACATGCAGCGGTAGCAGGGTGCGCCCAGATGCGGCGCAAACACACCCACCTGCCCGTCAAAGCGCAAGATGCTGCCATACACATTCGGCTTCCGCAGCCACACGGCGACATCGTTGCTCAGATAGCGCGTGGGGAAATTGTCCGTGCCATCAATGATGACATCATATTCAGCCGCGATCTTCATCGCATTTGCCGCCGTGAAAAACTCGGGATAAACCTGGATGTCCACATGCGGATTGATGTCCGCCAGCCGGTCACGCGCAGCGTCCAGCTTTTTGCGGCCCAGGTCCTTCTGCCCAAAGAGAATCTGGCGCTGCAGATTGGTGATCTCCACCATATCCGGGTCCACCAAGCCCAGTCCGCCGATGCCTGCCGCAGCCAGGTACATCGTGATCGGCGAGCCGAGGCCCCCTGCCCCGATGCACAGCACCCGCGCCGCCCTCAGCTTGCGCTGGCCCTCGATCCCGAATTCGGGGATCGCCAGGTGCCGCGCGTAGCGGCTCAGTTCGTCGGGTTGGAGGTCGGGCATGAGCCGCCTACCATGGCATGCAGAATCGCCAGTGCAATGATCCAGCGGTTGCGATGGCTCATAGCGTGCCTACATTCTCTCCATGCCTGATTGGACACCCCCAACCCAAGTCAATCTGGTCGATCTCGGCTTCATGGACTCGCGCTCCAAGCTCATCGACCTCGCCGCCTTTCTCGACCGCGTCCAGCGCGCTGACCAGGAAGGCGACTTCCGCGTCAAAGCGCTCAAAAACGCCATCGCCCTCCTCTCCCAGGACCAACCCCAGCGCGCCCACGACGTCCTCCTGAGCTTCAGCGACCCCAGCACCGAGCCCGTGGCGAAAGCGGCCATGCAGGGCGCGATTGGAGCGTATAAGAACTGAAGCTGGCAGTGGTTTGCCGTTGTTGGCGATGGTTTGCAATTGTTGCCAAGCCTCTGACCAACCACCGCAAACAACTGCAAACAACCGCCAACCACAGCAAACTTCCCCATGAATTATATTGAGCCCCACGGCCACATGGTCAGCCGCACCACGGATGACTACGAGCGCATGGCCATCGCCGGCTGCCAGGCGATCTGCGAGCCTGCGTTCTGGGCCGGTTTTGACCGCGCCAGCGCCGACGGCTTCTACGACTACTTCCGCCAGATCACCGAGTATGAGCCGAAGCGTGCCGCGAGGTTTGGCATCCAGCACTACTGCTGGCTGTGCATCAACCCCAAGGAAGCCGAGGATTTAAAACTCGCGGACGACGTCATCGCACTCATCCCGCAGTTCATCGACAAACCCGGCGTGCTCGGCATTGGCGAGATCGGCCTGAACAAGAACAGCCGCAACGAGCTGAAAATCTTCGAGCAGCATGTCCAGGTAGCACAGGATTACGACGCCCTCGTGCTCATCCACACGCCCCATCTGGAAGACAAGCTCAAGGGCACGCGCCTGATCGTCGAAGCGCTGAAAAACTTCCCCAAGATCAAGCCCGAGCGCGTGATCATCGACCACGTCGAAGAGCACACCATCGACCACGTCCTCGATCACGGTTTCTGGGCCGGCATCACCCTCTACCCCGAAAGCAAATGCACCCCCAACCGCGCCATCGACATGCTCGAGCAACGCCACGCCGAGCGCATCTGGATGAACAGCGCCTGCGACTGGGGCATCTCCGACCCCCTCGCCGTCCCCAAGACCATGCAAGCCATGCGCCAGCGCGGCTGGACCAGCGAGATGATCCAGCGTGTGGCGTGGGATAATCCACGCAAGTTCATGGGGCAGTGTGAGAAGTTTAAGCTTTAAACCATGCCGAGAAAAGTCCGCGAACTCATCCGAGATCTGCTCCGTGCCGGTTTTTCCCAATCAGCGGGAGGCGGCAAAGGTTCACATCGCAAATTTTATCATTCGCGCTATCCTGGTGCGGTCACTGTCAGTGGAAAAGAGGGCGCAGATGTGAAACATTATCAGGAGAAGCAAATCCGCCAAGCTATCGACAAAACACTCGAATGAAAACCGCCGACAAATATCACAAATGGGTCGATTGGAGCGCCAAGGACGGTGTTTACGTCGGTCATTGTCCTGATTTGATCACTGGAATTCATGGTGACAATCCGGTGAAGCTTTATGAAGAGCTTTGCGAGGTCGTGGACGAAGTCATCAGCGATCTAGCCAAGGCAGGACGCCGCTTGCCTAAGCCGCGAGTACGTCCAATGCTGGAATGCGCATGACCACGCCCAGCCTCGACACCATCGCCCTCATCGCCGGGAACGGCATCTATCCGGAAACCTTTGTGGCTGCGGCGCGCAAGGCTGGGGTGAAGAAGCTCGTGGCTGCCGCCTTCACGAATGAGACGAAGCCGGAGCTCGCGGGGATGGTGGATGCCATCGAGTGGTTTCGCGTGGGGCAGCTTGGGAAAATGATCTCCTTCTTCAAAAAGCAGGGCGTGACGCAGACGGTGATGGTGGGGCAGATCGCGCCGAAGAATCTCTTCGATCTACGCCCGGATTTCCGCACACTGCTCATGATGGCGAAGATGAAGCAGCGGAACGCGGAGACGCTGTTTGGTGGCATCGCCAATGAGCTGGCGAAGGATGGCATCACCCTGCTGCCAGCGACGACGTTTCTCGAAGACCTCATGCCCGGCCCGGGTCATGTCGCGGGACCGCAGATCAAGAAGCGGCGGCAGGAAGATGCGGAATACGGCTTCAAGATCGCCAAAGAAAGCAGCCGTCTCGACATCGGTCAGACCGTCGTGGTGAAAAACGGTACGGTGCTGGCCGTGGAGGCCTTTGAAGGCACCAACGAAGCGGTCAAGCGCGGCGGTGCCCTAGGGCGTGGCGGCGCGACGATGGTGAAGGTTTCCAAGCCGAAGCAGGACATGCGCTTCGACGTGCCCGTGGTAGGCCCGGAGACGATCCGCACCGCAGCGGGTGCCGGGGTGGATTTGATCGCGGTCGAGTCAGGCATGACCCTGCTGCTCGGCCGTGAGGAAGTTTTCCGGCTTTGCCAAGAGCTCAAAGTGACTCTCCTCGCCTTGGCGTGAGGTTTCCCTACGCCTGCCGCCACGTCTTGGACGGCTAAATTCTTGTCTCGTATTTCAGCCCGCGTTTGGGTTTAATGGCGGTGGATAGCGGAATATTCCGTGATCCACATAACATAATAAAACAAACGATAGGTAACCATACGCATACAATGAAAACGAAACGAAACCACGCCTTCACTCTGCTCGAGTTGTTGGTGGTGATCACAATCATCGCGATTCTCGCGGGATTGGCGGTACCCGCTTACAACATGGTCCAGACGATGGCCAATCAGGCAAAAGGCGTCAACAACGCCAGGCAGATCATCCTCGCGATGAAAATGTTCTCAAAGGAACACAACAGCCAGTATCCCGACTCAGTGAACAATCCGCTGACCGCGAGCCTGGCACAGAACGCCAATGAAGCCTTTCGGCTCATGATCCAGGAAAAGATCGTGACGGATGAGAGCATCTTCGGTTGCCCCGCCGGTTTCAATCCGGACGGCAACCTCGGTCTGAGTCCCAACTATGGCTATGCCTTGCTGCCGGGTGAAAACCACTGGGCCATCACGGCCGGCCAGACCGACTCCACGGTGGGCAATATGCCCCTCGTGTTTGAAAACCCTGCCACCCCAAGCTGGCCTCCGCTCTGGAATGCCAATTTGGCTGGCAAGATCGGCCCTGGCCGCACCTGGACCGGAGGCAGGATCATCATCGGTCGCAATGATGGCAGCGCGTCCGTGGAAACTCTGGCAGACACCAAAGGCATGGTCGGCCCCAAAGGCATGGCCGGTGGCTTGAACCTGTTTACCCAGGCCTCAGACGGCATCCCGCAGCGCGTCTTGCCCGTGGTCATTGGCAATCAAGAGCCTCCGACACGTCCCAAAGGTGATCCAATCGCGCCGCTCGCCTTGGGTGGTGTGCCCGTCGCCCCGCCGGTACCTGCTGGTGCTCCCGGCAGCCTGCCGCCTTCGCCTCTGGGCCAGTGATCTAGCCTGAAGTCACTCCACGCCGCCGGATGCACCCCATCCGGCGGCTTTTTTGGGGGTGAAAATTGCAGGAACCCGGATGCCGTCATTTTTTTCTCGCATTTCCGCCCCCGGTTGGGTCTAATTAGGTGGGCACCGAATTAATTCCGGTGGCTGCATAACATCATATCCAACCAAAAAACATACCCCCAATGAAAACGAAACGAAACCAAGCCTTCACTCTGATCGAGTTGTTGGTGGTGATCACGATCATCGCGATTCTCGCGAGCTTGGCCGTGCCCGCCTTCACCATGGTCCAGACCCAAGGCAACCAGATGAAAGGTGTCAACAACTGCAAGCAGATCATCCTCTCGCTCAAGCAGTTCTCCAAAGACAACAACAGCCAGTACCCAGACTCGGTGCCAAACCCGCAGACTGGCAGCATCGCACAGACCGCCAATGACGCTTTCCGGTTCATGATCCAGGAGCAGATCGTGACCGACGAGCGCATCTTTGGCTGCCCTGCCGGATTCAACCCGGACAACAACATCGGCCTGCCCCCCAACTACGCCCAAGCGCTGATGCCGGGTGAAAACCACTGGGCCATGACTGGCAACCAGACCGACGCCACCTTTGGCAACATGCCCGTGGTGTTTGAAAACCCCACCACCCTCAGTTGGCCACCCCAGTGGAATGCGGACGCAGCAGGTCAGGTCCAGCCCGGACGCACCTGGCCCGGCGGCAAGATCATCATTGGTCGCAATGATGGCAGCGTGGCCGTCGAACCTCTCGCTGGCAAAAAAGGCATCGTCGGCCCCAAAATGATGGTCGGTGGCCTGAACTTGTTCACCCAAGCCTCACAGGGCATCCCGCAGCGCGTCTTGGGGGTTGTTTTGGGCAACAATATGATGAATAATAATACTCAAGGAACAAATGGCCAAGGTGGCCCTCCTGCAGGCTTTGGTGCCGCACCGCTCGGCGGTGGCATGCCTGGTGGCATGCCCGGCGCCCCTCCGGCTCCGTTTAATCCTGGTGGCGCTCCTGGTGGCGCTCCTGGTGGCGCTCCTGGCGGTGCCCCTGGTGGCCTGCCACCTTCCACACTGGGTCAGTAATTAACCCTGGTTAGAATTCATGCCGCCGGATGTGTCCCATCCGGCGGTTTTTTTGCGTCTTGTGTCCAAGGTTTGCAGGCAAACCACTTGACCCTGCCCCTGCATCTTCGATTACTGTACGCCGCTGCGCTGGCAGGCTGCCCCTGCGCTTCCTGCCGTCACCTCCCGTAATTCACATGCCGACTCTCACCTTTCCTCGCCATGCCTTGAACCGCCTGCTCACCAGCGCTTGCTGGGTCGCTATGACGGTTGCGATGCTGACGGGCACGGCGCAGGCCTTTGACACGGTCGTTCTCGATCCCGGCCATGGGGCGCATGACCGGGGTGCCGCCATCGGCTACGTCTATGAAAAGCATCTGGCTTTGGACACCGCCCGTCGCGTGGAGCAACTGCTCAAAAAAGAGGGCCTGAAGGTCATCATGTCCCGCAGCCGGGACGTGTTCATCCCATTGCAGGACCGCTCCGCGCTGGGCAACAGCAGGAGCAACGCCATCTTCGTCAGCATCCACTACAACTACAACCGTGGCGGCAGCGGAGCCGGGGCGGAGACCTACTACCACTTTTCCTCCAGCTACATGCTCGCGGCCTACATTCAGGCCTACCTAGTGCAGCGCACCAGCATGACCAACCGGGGCGTCAAAAGCGCCAACTTTCACGTCATCCGCGCCACCACCAAGAATCCGGCGGTGCTGGTCGAATGCGGCTTCGTCAGCAACTCCAGTGAACGCGCCCGCATGCTGACGGGGGAATTCCGCGCCAAGATCGCCGAAGGCATCGCCCAGGGCATCATCGCATTCAAGAAGTCGAAGTGAGCAGTGCGCCTCGGAAACGGAAGTTTGCAGTGGTTGCCTCAATTCACCTCGTGCATGCAGCGCGGTTTGGAACTTCAACAATCAGAAATCGATTGCTCGACAATCGTCAATCCATTTGGCTTTAAAGCGTCCTGGCCAAGCGTGATTGAGGATTGATGAACAAGGATTGCTGATTTTTGAAGTGCCGATCCTGCGCCGAACAAAGTTTGGTCGGCGCGATGTTCCCCATGAGCCACACTCAATGAGCCGGTGATTTTTCCAGCTTTACGTCCTCAACAGTAGCGGGCTTGAGTGTCTTGATCCTGCGTTCGCCCAGCGCCAGAAACAGCCCATAGCTGATCAGCAGGAGCTGACTCAACCAGTAAGCGTAAATCTTTGGCCAGATACCGTCCGTGAAGCCATAGGCATGCAGGCCGACGCCGAGTTGGTTCACCCCGAACCAGGAGAAGATCACGATGCAGCCGAGGATGAGATTGCAGCAGTGCAGACCGATCTCGCGAATGTAGCCACCGAGGCGCGCATGCAGGATCACCAAACACATCAGCACAATCATGAGTGCGCCGTTTTCCTTCGGGTCCCAGCCCCAGAAGCGTCCCCAACTGTAATTGGCCCAGATACCACCCAGCACCGTGCCCACCAGGGAGAGGAATAGGCCTGCCGCGATGAAGCCATAGGCGACACGGGTCAGCAGGCGCGCGTCATCAGCGCCTGTTTTAATGACACCAAAGAGGCGCTGAACGAAGTAGATCATCGAGATCAACGCCGCCACCATGCAGGCTGCGTAGCCGAGATTGATCATCGGCACATGAGTCGAGAGCCAGAAGTTCGTGATCAGCACGGCCTGCAACTGCTGCAGCGTATCGGTGGCTTCAGAGGCCTCAAACTGGATGGAAAGGAACATGCACGCCGTGCCACCAATGGCCGTCACGAGCAGCCCCAGACCACGTTTCGTGATCCACTCGGCAATCAAGCCCAGCAAAGCACAGGCGGAACCAATGAAGAGAATGGTCTCATACAACGTCGTGATCGGCGGGCGCTGCATGATGATGCAGCGGATCGCCACACCGGTCACTGCCAGTGCAGTGGCCCCACCCAGCAGCAGCCACGCGAACAGGCGGGCCACTTTTTCAAAGCGTGACCCCGGCGAAACCCAGGTCAAGGCCACGGCGATAAATCCGGTGAGGAAAATCCACTGGGCGTAGAAGAAGTAGTCTGCACGCATCGAATGGCGTTCCAGCGCAACGTACTGCCCTTCCCCACGCGCTTTGGCCGCCTCCTGAATTTTGCTCAGCAGCGTCTTGGAGGCCGTCTTGAACTTGGCGGCATCTGGCAGGGCCAGGTAAACGTCTTCATACTGCGCGAGCCACGCGAGCTGGTCTGCCGTCACATCCTTGTCGCCATTGATCGCGGTGAAGATCATCTCGCCAGGGCCATGCCAGACATTGCTGCCCCCTGGGGCAGGTGGGAAAATACGGAACTGCTGCTCGGCGTTGCCGCTCATCATCGCACCCAGCGCGCCACGCGCAAAAGCCCGGAACCAAGGGATCTGCATCGGCGGGCCGTTGTTGGCCCGAATGGCTGCCACGAGTGTGTTCAGACTCTTGGACAAGCGCACCGGCGCAGTCACCCCAGCGGGCAGGCCTTCTGGCTTTTCACCCAAGGGGTCGCGGATGAAATCAAAGTGTCCGGTGATCATTTCGTAATCGAGGAAGTTGGCCGCGAGCTGCACGATCATGCGCTGCTCTGGCGTCTGCTTGCGGGGAGGGATCACGCGATACTCGCCCATCTTCTGCATCATCACCTGCCGCGCTGGCTCGATCTCGGCAAAGGTGTACTGATCGCGCTTGGCTTTGGCTGTGAGGCCGAGCTCGCTGATGGCGGACGAATTGTCCACCTTGAACAGCGGTACCAGTTTACCGATGTCCGGGCGGAACCAGCTCATGAGCAGCCACTCCACAGAGTTGAGTTTCACCGGCTTGCTGCCTTCTTTCGTGATCGTTTTTTGCGTGGCGGGATCAACGAGCGGCTTGCCATCCATTTCACCGCTGTCCGTCAGCCAAATGCTGCGGCGGGCACGGAAACGCAGCAGGCGGTAGCTGGCCACGTTTTCGAGCGGTTTGATGCGTCCGGCTTCCTGCACCGGAATAGACGCGAAGGTCTCCACGACCTCCTTGTCACGGAACAGATCAAGTGGGGGCAGATCCGCAGCGGCGGCAAAGCCACTGAGCGTGAACAGCGCGAGAAGGACAAAGCGAAAAGTTTTCATGTGAAGAAGTACGTTGGCCGGAGGGCGGTTAGAGCAGTTTCCACATCGCGAGCGCGAAGGCTGCATTGAAGGCCGCAATGAGGCTGAGAGAGAAAGTCCACGGGTTCACCTTGATGAAGCGGGCCAACATCATGAGGAAGTGCAGCAGCAGACCTTCCGCCACGATGATGCAGGAAATGAGCGGCCAGTGATCGGCGGGGTTTTCGACGATCATGAAGCCGGAGCTTTTAACTCCGGTGCCTTCCTGCTCACCCGAGCTGAAGGTGCTTTGAAACACGGCGTAGCCTTCGCTGCGCACCGGTTCATTCATGGTGATGACACGCTTTTCCTCGTGGCCGTCATTGAGCTTGGTGACCTTGCTGGTGAAGCGCCGCGCACGCTCGGTGCCGGGATGTTTTTCCTCCTCGGTTTGATCCAGCCGCACAGCAAACGGCAGCTTGTAGGAACGATGCACAAGGGAGATGAGGTATTTGTCCGCGCCGACCGTGACCGTCCAGGGCGCAGCGGCGAATTCCCACAGGATGCCCGTCTTTGCCTCGCCAGTCTTCTTGTCCTTCGCGATGGCCACGCAAGCGCTGGCAAGCTGTTCATCCGCCATCGCGGCACCGGATTCATCCAGGGCAGACAGTTCCTGAAGGAAGTAACCGTCCACCGCATCGCTGCGGCTGCCATCGGCGTCGCGCTTGGGCTGAGCGTTCTTTTTCCAGTTGGTGATGATGAGATCAAACGGCAGGCTTTCGCTGGTAAAGGTGCGCCCGTTGCCTGCGGCAGTCACATCACGGTATTTCGCTTCGTCGATCACCAGCGCGGTGCGTTTGACCTTGGCATCCGTTTGCACTTTCTCGATCTCAATCACGCGGTCGTGGAAGCTCAGGAATTCATCCTTCATCTCACCTTCACGCAGGCTCATGTTGCCCTCTTTGGCAAAGTGGTGCGTCACCGCACCAGCGGCGATCATGAACAGGATGGCGAAGTGCGAAATGATGACGCCGATGGTCTTCGGCGATTTGCGAATGCGCACGATGCCGCCGCACAGCAGGTTCACGAACAGGATCGCCATGAGCGTGTAGCCGCCGGGCACAATGTAGAGCGGCAGGCTCACATTACCGATGTCCCAATACGCATTGAAGGCCAGCGCACGCCAGCAGGCACCCACATCAATGCGGTCAATGAAGGCCGACTCAAAGTAGCGCGCCTGACTGGCCACTAGCCCATGCTCCGCCTGCTCCAGCGTGCCGAGAAAGGTGAGCACCAGCAGCATGACCAGCACCGAGGTGGCAAGGCCGAAGCTGGAGAAGAAGGCGAAGATTTTCGCGGGAAGAGATTTGGATGAGTCGGACACGATGGAGAAAGCGGCTGAAACAATGACGAATGACGAATTCAGAAGGACGAATGAAATCCGAAGGGAGAATGAAGAATGGAAATGCCGTGGGTTGGGTCATTCGGCATTCTGCATTCGGGTGTCGTCATTCCTTGGGCACATTGGGTTTGATCGACTGGCAGAAGGCATCAAAGGCAGCGGCGTTTTGATCCACGAGCGCCTTGGGACCGGTGAGCTTGACGAAGATGGTGGCCTGTTCGGCGGAATGAATGAGACCGAGCATGCGGTAGCCGGTTTTGGCAGCCTCGGCACCGAAGCCTTTGAAATCACCATCGAAGGCCACAAACGTCGCATCGCGGTTGAAGAAGGGCTTCTTTGGCAGATTGGTGATCTCTTCCGCCGTGTAGGGCTTCTGCCCCATCTGCGTGCGCCAGCGATTCACATTGGCCTCCAGACCGCCCGCAGGGCCGGGCATGAGGGAAATATAACATTCGCCCTCCTGGCTAGGTCCGAATCTCAAATCGAGCAGGCGCATGCCCATGGGGTCGGGCGTGGCGGATTCACTCCAGCCGGTAGGCACAGTCCAGGTGAGCAACTCCCGAAAGTTCGGCTTCTTCTGAGGCTCTTCTTTCGCATCATCAAAGAAGCGCGTGGAACTGGGAATATCCGCATGCGGTTTCGCGGCATGCGTGGAAATGTCACGCGACTCGGTGATGGCTTCACGCTCCTGCAAACGGTTGCAGGAAGATATGAAAAGACTGCACGCGAGCAGCGCGCAGCATGGTTGGAGATGGGTCATCGACAGGGAACGCATGAGGGGGCGAAATGATTAGCAGCATCCTGCGTGATTGCCACGAAGATGCACAACAGCGCGTAGATAGGCAGGCAGGGAGCTTGAGTGCTGTTCAAGCACCCTTGTGGTCGGTATGGCAGGCTTTGCAGTTGACCGCCGCCTTGTAAGCAGCCGCGCCTGCGGGGTCTTTGGCCTGCACCTTTGTCACCGCGCCAATGAGCGCTTGGCATTTGGTGACCCAGGCAGCCTTATCGCCTTTCGGCGGCGTGGCGGCGCACATGCCTTGGTAAGCCTTGAGCAGCGTGGCAAGTTCCGCATCCGTGGCGGTTGTGCCCACTTTTTTGCAGAGGGCGTCATCGCCCTTGTGAAACTGTTTCATCACCGTCTTGATGACATCACTGCCTGCTGGAGCAGCGGGCTTCACCGCAGCAACGGCAGGTTTCGCATCGACGGCCTTTTTGGGATCTTCCTTCTTCGCAGGCATCGGAGCGGGCGGCGGCGCAGGCGGGGGAGCGGTCAGTTTGGCGATCTCTTCTGCGGTAAGCCCCACATTCACCTTGAGGCCAGGAACCTTGCCTTCGAGCGCCTTGGCTCCGGCCTGGGTCACTCCGGTTTCCCACACAAACAGCTTCTTCAAATCCTTGGCTGAAGCGAGCTGAGCGATGCCGCCATCCGTGGTCTTGGTGCCGTAAAGATTGAGGTATTCGAGGTTGGGCAGCGCCGCGAGTTTGGCGATGCCAGCGTCGGTGATCTTGGTGTTTTCCAGATGCAGGCGTTCGAGGTTGGTCATCTTTGCCAGCGTGTCTGCGGCGGCATCGGTGACCTGGCTGCGGGAGAGATCGACCCAGAGAATCTGTGTGGCGATAGGAGCCAGCAGTGCGAGTTCCTTGTCGCCAAATTTGTCGGCGGCATTGATCACGCCAAGGCGAAGCTGTTCCGTGTCCTGGGCCAGCGGCATGAGCGAGGCATTGAGCGCCTGCATCTTGGCGGAAATGTCTGCCACCTGCTTCTTCTCTGCATCGGTGAGCGGCTTGGCCTTCGGCTTGGTCACCTTGACCACGGCATTCGCTTTGGGCAGACCTTTGGCGAGCAGTACGGCGAGCGCGCTTTCAACATTGGCCGGAGCTTTGACGGAGGCCACGGTGGCGGTTTCAGAGGCACCGTTTTCAATCCACCAAGTCAGCACGGCGATCTCTTCCTTGGTGAGCTGCGGCTCATCGCTCGGCGGCATGTGGTCGTCGTCGTCCTTGGGCAAGTTGGCGCGGACGATCATGAGGCTGTCCTTGATGTTCTTCGCGATAACGGTCGTCGCACCGTCGCTGCCGCCTTTCAAAATGGCGGCGTAGTCATGCAGTTGCAGTTTGCCTTTTTTCTTCTCGGTGCCGTGGCAGGAGATGCACTTCGCGCTCATGATCGAAGCGACGATGTCCTTGTAAATGACCGCCTTCGCGGCAATGGCGGGGTCCAGTTTGCCACCGGCGGCGGGTGCTGCTGCGGGGGCTGGAGCCGCAGGCTTGGCGGCAGCAGGGGCGGGTGTGGCAGCAGGCGCAGCCGCTGGAGCGGCAGCAGCCACCACGGCAGCGGGCTTGGCATCGTCCTCGGCGGTCCAGCCGGTGTTGATGTGAGCTTTCGGCAGCTTGGCTTTCAAAGCAGCCACGCCAGCTTTAGTGACACCGCTCTGCCACAAATAGATGGCCTTGAGCTTGCTCAGCGCAGCGAGCTTGGCCAGACCCGCGTCCGTGACCTTGGTGTTGTAGAGGTTGATGTATTCGAGTTCTGCGAGGCCCTTGAGCTGATCGAGCCCGGCATCGCTGACGGCAGTGCCTTCGAGATGCAGTTCCTTGAGGTTCTTCATGCCCGCGAGAGCCTTGAGACCACCGTCAGTCACTTTGCTCCGCGCGATGTCGAGCGACGCGATCTTGTCGGCGATGGGCAAAAGAGGCTCCAGCCCCGCGTCTGCAAAGTCCTTGGCGACATTGAGCGCGGTGAAGCGGAAGGTCTTGGCATCGGCGGCGATGGGCATCAGCGAAGCCCCGGTGGCGTTCACTTTCTGCATCGCTGCGGCCACGGCGGGGTCGGCAGCGGCTTTGTCATCGGCAGCATGCGCGGTGAAGGCGAGCGCCAGGACGAAGAGGAGGGTGGTTGGTTTCATGAATGAGACGTTTTTAAAGCAGGAATGAACAAGGCAACAAAAGGGATAAATGGGACTAGCCTTTCAGAATTCCATCAACAGTGGCCTGAAGGGTGGCGGGGAATTTAGCATCACTGACCTTCTGCGTGCCGCTGGCACCCTGCTCCACCCACCACTTGAGCAGTTCGATTTCTTCCGGCTTGAGCTGGTCCTTGCCTTCGGGCGGCATGTGGTCGTCATCGCTGTCTGGCAGCAGAATGCGCTCGATGCTGAGGCTTTCCTTCAAATTGCCCGCCACGAAGTTCTTGCCGTTTTCGCCGCCATTCATGGCCATTTCATAAGTGTCCATGCGCAGTTTGCCCTTCGACTTCTCTTCGCAGTGGCACTTGTTGCACTTGGCGGTGAGGACGGGGAGAATCACATGCTGGAAGACGAGCTTCTCATCGCCCGCAGGCGCAGGCGGCGGGGTGGTCGGCGGTGTGGCTGGCTTCTCCGCCATCTCAGGCTTGGGCTGAGCTTTCTCCTCCGGTTTAGGTTCTGTTTTCTCTTCGGCCTGCGGCTTGGCTTTTTCTTCCTTGGGTTTCTCCACAAAACTCAGAAACAGCTTCTCCATGCTCACCATCGGTCCCTTGACCGCTGCTGGAGCATACTTAGTGAGGAATGTGTTCCCGTGGCTCATGTTGCCACCGAAGTGCGCCCCCAGGCCCATGATGCCAAAGCTGACGAAATAGAGCGCACGGTAGGCGTTCAGCAGCTCCATGCTGCCCCGGCCCATGGCGATGAGACGCACCACGAGTCCGACCAGCACCCCAGCGGTGCCGAGCAAGCCCATCGTCTGGTGCAGGCTGAAATTTCCGCCCACATAGCCGCCCTCGCGTGAGAGCATGATGCCCGCAAACACCGCCAGCACCGCGCCTGCTGAGCCGAGCAGCAGCATCAGCAGCGAGGCATCGCCATATTTTTGCTCGCCACGCCGCGTGGAGCAGATCAGTTCAAACAAGCAAAGCACCGTCAGAATACCCACCGGTAGATGCAGAAAGATGGGGTGGAAGCGGCCGATGAAGAGCACCAAGCTGGAAGCCTCCCCCTTGGGCGCGTCATACAGCGGTGGGAAAATCAGCAGGCCAAGCACATACACCAAGATCAATACAATCGTGGCGCTCCAGGCAAAGGTGTAGGATTTCGGTTCGTCGGTTTCAGGCGAATGCGAAGGCATGGGATGAGGGTCGGGGTTGAAGGGGAATGATATGGCGCTGCTAGTAACGGCAGCACAGCCAAATATTCATCAGGAACCTGATGGCGAATACTGCAAACATTCGACTCACCTTTTGTCCGATCCTGACCGTATCTTGTGCTTCACGCCCCGCCCTCTCGCATGTCCCGCACTGTTCTACACTGGTTCCGCCGCGATCTCCGCCTCACCGACAACACCGCGCTGCATCACGCCGCGCAGTCCGCGCCCCAGGTCATTCCCGTTTATATCCTCAGCGACTGGAAGCAAAACCACGGCTGGACCGGCCCCAACCGCCAGCAGTTCCTCTGCGGCTGTCTGGAATCCCTCGCCAAAAACCTCACCACCCTCGGCAGCCGCCTCATCCTGCGCTGCGGCAAGGCCGAAGCCGAACTCGAGCGCCTCATCCGCGAAACCGGTGCCGAGGCCGTCTATTTCAACCGCGACTACGACCTCTTTGGCCGCGCCACGGAGTCCCGCGTGCAGGCGCTCTGCACCCGCCTCGGCATCGAGTGCCATGTTTATCAAGACAGCGTCCTGCACGAGCCAGACGACGTGCTCACCGGCGGCGGGCAGCCCTACCGCGTGTACACCCCCTATTCGAAAAACTGGCTCAACCTGCCCAAGCCCGCCGCGCGGGGCCGCATCACCTCGCTCGGACCACCGGCAGGTGAATCCATCACCAGCCTGCCGCTGCCCACGCTGGCGCACTGGCAATTGCCCGCCTCCACCGCGCATCTACCCGCCCCAGGGGAACGCGCCGCGCGCGACCGCCTCAAGCACTTCATCGACTCCGGCATTCTCTTCAGCTACGGCCAGCAGCGCAACCTCCCCGCCGGACAGACGACTTCCCTGCTCAGCCAAGATCTGCGCTTCGGCCTCCTCAGCATCCGCGAGATCTACCACCGCTGCCTCGCCGCTGGGACGCAAGCCGCTGCCGCCCACCACGCCGCCGCCCCGGCCTCCATCCAGACCTATGTCAAAGAACTCGCGTGGCGGGAGTTCTACGTCGCCATCCTCTGGCATTACCCGCACGTCTTTGCGCAGGAGTTTGCGCCCGACTGGGTCGGACTCCCCTGGCCTGGCACCGAGGTCGATTTTCAGCGCTGGGCCACCGGCACCACCGGCTTTCCCATCGTCGATGCCGGCATGCGCCAACTCCTGCACACTGGCCTCATGCACAATCGCCTCCGCATGATCACCGCCATGTTCCTCACCAAAGACCTGCACTGCGACTGGCGGCTCGGCGAGGCCTACTTCATGCAGCAACTCGTGGATGGCGAAAACGCCAGCAACAACGGCGGCTGGCAGTGGTCCGCCGGCACCGGAGCCGATGCCGCCCCCTACTTCCGCATCCAGAACCCTTGGCTCCAAAGCATCCGCTTCGACCCCGACGGCACCTACATCAAGCAGTGGGTACCCGAGTTAAAACACGTCCCCGCCCCACTGCTGCATGAAGCACCGAAACCCGGCCAGCCTCTGGCCAAAGGCTACCCCCTCCCCATGCTCGACCACCCCACCGAGCGCGACCGCTGCCTGGCGATTTTTGCGAAGCACAAGGCGGAGCGGCAGTGAGGATATGGGGCAAGTAAGCGCCGGTCATTTCTTGGCCTCCTGAAATTCATCCCAGTCCTCAAGGGCAAAAGCGGGCGCAGCAGGATCGTAGCCAGGGCCATAGGACATGGTGCCCACACCGCTGCCAACCCAAGCAGCCAAGGTGCCTGCGGGTTCCTCTGGCGGTGGCGGACTGAGCACAGCCACCACTTTGCCACTGCTGAGGATTTCGATGATCGTATCGCCATCCTGAACCGATTTGATTTCGTCGAGGCAATGCGCCGCAAAATTGCCCAGGGTGAGTTGTCGAGTGCTCATGAGGGAAGAGTAAGAGCATCAAAAGCGGAGTCAATGCCCTGCAAAGGATTCGGAGAGGATGATCCTCTACGCATCACCCAAACCCAGTTCCCCCCATGCTCGACCACGCCACCGAGCGCGATCTCTGCCTGGCGATCTTTGCGAAGCACAAGGCGGAGCGGCAGTGAGGAGCCGCCCACTGCGTTTCAGATCCAAATCAGGGCTGGTGACTCTTGGTGCCTTCGATCAGGGCTGAAATCCCGTCCCACAACTGGAGGCGTGCCTTCAGCGCCTCCACGGCGGCCTGACGTGCCTCCGCCTCGCGCTGGGGATTTCCATCACACAGCAGTTCCACCATGGCGCGCCCCATCTCGCCGTGTTCGTCGCCGTCCAGTTGGATGTGCCGGTCCAGGTAGTAGCGCAGCACACTGAGCCTGCCGGGAAATTCGCTTTCCAGCCGCGCCACCAGCTCATGAAACATGGCCGGGATCAGGTCCTCGCGCCCGTACGTGAAGGCCGCAGCGATCACGTGGGGCTGCCCGCCTTCGATCACCGCAAACGTATGCTTCACGAAGTCCGCCACGCAGCCCGGCACCCCGCCAGAGGCCAGCGCGTCCGCGACGCTGGTGCCTTCTTGCAGCAGGCCGATGAAACGGTTGATGGTGGAAGTGCTTGCCTCGGCTTCCTGCATGGCCTGCAGATAGAGCTCGAAATGACTGGAGGGCGTGCCATCTGGCGTTGGATCGCTTTCCTCGCCCAGCACAATTTCGTTCACCAGCCGCCGCACCTGGTTATTTCCGACCGGCACCCAGGGCACCTGCACGCAGGTCAGCCGCTGCTGCAGCGCCTTCAACAGCGACATGAAATCCCACACCGCAAACACATGGCATTCCATAAACACCGCCAGATCTTCCAAGGTGCGCAGTCTGGCATACACAGGGTGGCCAAGCAGAGCCACACGAAAGGGTTCGATCTCTACGGCTGTCGTCTTTTGCAATGGGGTCATGGGGGATAGGATACGTCTGGATGCTGCCGATGACCGCCTGAGGCAAGCAGCAGTTGCAGAAACAGCACTCCCCCGCCCTGCCAGAATCCCCTCCCCATGCTCGATCACGCCACCGTGCGCGACCGCTGCCTCGCGATCTTTGCGAAGCATAAGGCGGAGCGGCAGTGAAGGTTTGAGGGCTTCGGTGCCATTTCCTGCGAAGTAACTTCTTGCCACGGGATTTCCCCCACGCTTACGTCGGCAGAATCCCCACATGGCACGAAAAGCAACCAGCAAGCCCGGCTCCGGCACCTCGCAATCATCCGCCACCATCGGCTTCGAGGCCAAGCTCTGGCTCGCCGCCGACAAGCTGCGCAACAACATGGACGCCGCCGAGTACAAGCACGTCGTCCTCGGCCTCATCTTCCTCAAATACATCTCCGACACCTTTGACGAGCACCACGCCAAACTCGTCGAAGGCAAAGGCGACTACGCCGGGGCCAATCCCGAAGATCAGGACGAATACAAAGCCGAAAACGTCTTCTGGGTTCCCCCCGCCGCCCGCTGGGCCTACCTCCAGGGCAGCGCCAAGCTCCCCACCATCGGCAAGATCATCGACGACGCCATGGACGCCCTCGAGCGCGACAATCCCCGGCTCAAAGGCGCGCTGAACAAAAACTACGGCCGCCCGGATCTCGACAAGCACCGCCTCGGCGAATTGATCGACCTCATCGGCTCCATCCAGCTTGCCGATGTCGCCAGCCGGTCCAAGGACGTCCTCGGTCGCGTCTTCGAATACTTCCTCACCCAGTTCGCCAGTGCGGAGGGGAAAAACGGCGGCCAGTTCTACACCCCGTCCTGCATCGTGCGCCTGCTCGTCGAGATGCTCGCCCCCTACAAGGGCCGCATCTATGACCCCGCCTGCGGTTCCGGCGGCATGTTCGTGCAGTCGGAAAAATTCGTCGAATCCCACGGCGGCAAGCTCGGCGACATCTCCATCTACGGCCAGGAGAGCAACGCCACCACCCGCCGCCTCGCCGTGATGAACCTCGCCCTGCGCGGCATCGAGGCCGACTTCGGCCCCGAGCACGCAGACACCTTCCGTCGCGACCTCCATCCAGACCTCCGCGCCGACTACGTCCTCGCCAACCCGCCCTTCAACGACTCCGACTGGTTCCGCAAGGACGACGACGTGCGCTGGCAGTTCGGCGTCCCGCCGAAGGGCAATGCCAACTTCGCCTGGGTGCAGCACTTCATTCACCACCTCGCGCCGCAGGGCATGGCCGGCTTCGTCCTCGCCAATGGCAGCATGTCCTCCAACCAGTCCGGTGAAGGCGACATCCGCCGCGCCCTCATCGAGGCCGACCTCGTGGACTGCATGGTCGCCCTCCCCGGCCAGCTCTTCTACAGCACCCAGATCCCCGTCTGCCTCTGGTTCCTCACACGCTCGAAGGGAGCGCGGACACTCCTGTCCGCCTCCGGTGAAAAGGAATTCATCCGCGCCCGCAAACGCGAAACCCTCTTCATCGACGCCCGCAAGATGGGCACTCTCATCGACCGCGTTCACCGCGAACTGACCGAAGACGACATCGAGAAGATCGTCAGCACCTACCACAACTGGAGGCACAACGAAGAACTCCGCGCCAAGGAAGGCAAGAAGGCAGGCCGGATGTATGAATGCCTCGAATACACCGACGTCCTCGGCTTCTGCAAATCCGCCACCACCGCCGAGATCGCCGCGCATGGCTACGTGCTCACACCGGGGCGCTATGTCGGTGCCGAAGAAGTCGAAGACGACGGCGACCCTTTCGAGGAAAAGATGCCGCGCCTTGTCGCCGAACTGCACGCCCAGTTCGCCGAGTCCGCGAAACTGGAGCAGGCCATCAAAGTAAACCTCAAATCCTTGATGGCCCAATGAACGCAGAACGCCTAGTTGGTCTTCTTTCAGGCGGCTTCCACGCGTTGTTCGAGTGGGACGCGGAGCTATTCGACCTCGGGACCGACGGGGTCAACGAACAGACCATCACGTTTCGGCTGGGCCTCTACCTGCATGGGTTGTTTGAGGGCTACCACGTCGATTGCGAATACAATCGAATCTGGGACAAACCCAAAGCATGTCAGCGGGCTGAAAAGCAGTCGATGAAGCCAGATGTCATCATTCATCGACGCAGGTCGGATACCGAAAATCTTTTCTGCCTTGAGGCCAAGAAAGACTACCTCTGGAACCACGCAGAGACAGGGTATGCTGACATGGAAAAGAAGCTGGTAGGCCTCACGCATCCCGAGGACCGATACAAATACATCCTTGGTGCTGCGTGGCGCATCATGCCCACTCCAGACCCTTCACAGCACAGATGTTTTTGGTTCATCAATGGCGCAAAGGTGTTGGAAACTTCCCTTTGGGGATTTGAAGGCGAAGTGATTGAAACACTCAGGAGAATCCACGGATGAGCGAGTGGCGAGCCAGCACATGGGGCGAAGAAATCTCGCTCGAATACGGGAAAGCGTTGCGTGATTACGACAAGGCGAGCGGCAAGTATCGCGTCTTCGGCAGCAACGGCCCAATTGGATGGACTGACAAACCACTTGCTTCCGGCCCAGGCGTCATCCTTGGACGAAAGGGCGCTTACCGTGGCATCGAATTTTCCCGCGCTCCTTTCTTCGTCATCGACACTGCCTATTATGTCGTTCCGAAGTCCGAGTTCGATATGCGATGGCTCTACTATGCCATCAAGTATCACAAGCTCGGCGAGATTGATGACGGTTCGCCGATTCCCTCCACAACGCGCTCAGCAGTCTATGTGCGCGATTTCGATGTCCCACCCCTCGCCGAGCAGAAAGCCATCGCGGCGGTGCTTGGGGCGCTGGACGACAAGATCGAGTTGAACCGGCGGATGAACGCGACGCTGGAGGCGATGGCGCGGGCGCTGTTCCAGAGCTGGTTCGTGGATTTCGACCCCGTCCGCGCCAAACTCGACGGCCGCCCCCCCGCCGCCCTCGACCCCGCCACCGCCGCCCTCTTCCCTGACTCGTTCCAAGATTCCTCCATCGGTCCAATCCCGCACGGGTGGACCGTTGGGACCATTGAAGACGCCACGTCCCTAATCATCGACTACCGCGGCAGGACGCCGAAGAAGTTGGGTAGTGATTGGTCATCGACCGGCATTCCCGCCGTCTCAGCTAAAAACGTGAAAGGAGGCCGACTCGTGCGGCCCGACATGTTCAACTTCGTGAGCGAAGAACTCTACGAGCGATGGATGAAGGACAAGCTCGCGCTCGGCGACATCCTGATGACCTCCGAAGCTCCGCTCGGAGAACTCTACTATTTGGCACTCGATGCCCGCTTTTGTCTGAGCCAACGCATCTTTGCGATGCGGGCGAACCCCGCCGTATGCGAATCGGCCTTCCTCTACTACTGGCTCGAATCGCCTGCATGTCAGACAGACATCATCAATCGCGGAACTGGAACGACGGTTGAGGGTATCAGGCAATCTGAGCTTCGCCGAGTGTCAGTGCTTCTCCCGCCGCTCCCCATTCAAAAAGCTGCCGCAACATTCCTCGGCGCATGGACGGAACAGGTTCACCGGAACGAAGAGCAATCCCGCACGCTCGCTACCCTGCGTGACAGTCTGCTGCCAAAGCTGCTGAGCGTCGAGCTGAGCGTGGACGGAAAGCAACCCTCCGGAGTCGCCGGATAGTTCAAAACGACCCGAGATGAAACCATGAGCAAACGCAAACCCACTCCCGGCGGTCCTTCCAAAAAGAACACCGCAGTCTCGCTGGTGCGCTCCTCAGCGGCCGAGTACCTCACCTTTGTGGCTGCCAGCGGCCAGGGCGGAGTGGAGGCCGTGTATGCCGATGAGAATGTCTGGCTCACCCAGAAGATGATGGGACTGCTCTACGATGTGGACGTCAGGACGATCAACTACCACCTGAAAAAGGTGTTTTCTGACCATGAGCTGGAGGCAGATTCAGTTATCCAATATTTTCGGATAACTGCCACCGACGGCAAAACCTACGACACCCAGCACTACAACCTGGCCGCCATCATCGCCGTGGGCTACAAGGTGAACTCGGAACGCGCCGTCCAGTTCCGCAAATGGGCCTCCGGCATCATTGAGTCCTTCACCATCAAGGGCTTTGCCATGGATGACGAGCGTCTGAAAAACGACGGCTCCATCCTCGGCAAAAAATACTTCGAGGAACAGCTCCAGCGCATCCGGGAAATCCGCCTGAGCGAGCGCAAGTTCTACCAGAAGATCACCGACATCTACGCCACGGCCATCGACTACGATGTCACCGCCGCAGCCACCAAACGCTTCTTTGCCACCGTGCAGAACAAGCTCCACTGGGCCATCCATGGCCAGACCGCCGCAGAGGTCATCGTCTCCCGTGCCGATGCGGCCAAAACTCACATGGGACTGACCACCTGGAAAGACGCACCCCAAGGTAAAATCCATAAGTTCGATGTCAGCGTGGCGAAAAACTACCTCTCGGAAAACGAGATGGCGCAGTTGCAACGCCTCGTCTCCGCTTACCTCGATGTGGCCGAAGACATGGCCCTGCGGCAGATTCCCATGACCATGCAGGACTGGGAAACCCGCCTCAACCGTTTCATTGCCGCGACCGACCGGGAAATTTTGCAGGATGCCGGCAAAGTGACCGCCGAAATCGCCCAAGCCCATGCTGAAAGTGAGTTTGAAAAATACCGCATCGTGCAAGACCGCCTGTTCGAGTCCGACTTCGACCGGTTGATAAAGAACCTGCCGGAGGAAGGAAGCCCGCCATGACCCTCAACGAATCCATCGTCGAAGACGCCGCCCTCGAATGGTTCGGGGAGCTGGGCTATGCCATCGGCCACGGGCCGCACATCGCCCCCGGTGAAGCGGCGGCGGAGCGGGATTCGTTTGCTGAGGTCGTTTTGGTGGCTCGCCTGCGCTCAGCCCTCCAGCGCCTGAACCCCGCCATCCCCGAAGACGCCCGCGAGGAAGCGCTGCGCAAAGTCCTGCGCATCGGGACACCATCCCTCACGCAGACCAACCGCGCCTTTCACAAGATGCTTCGCGATGGCGTGGACGTGGTGTACAAGCGGGCCGACGGCAGCACCAAGAACGACCAGGCCTGGCTGGTGGATTTCAACGATGTGCGGGCGAACGACTGGCTGGCGGTGAATCAGTTCACGGTGATCGAGGGCCAGCATAACCGCAGGCCAGACATCGTGGTTTTTGTCAACGGTCTGCCCCTGGGCCTGATCGAGCTAAAAAACGCCACTGATGAAGACGCGACGATCTGGAGCGCCTACTCCCAACTGCAAACCTACAAGGCGGAGATCTCCAGCCTGCTTCACTACAATGCCGCCCTGGTGGTGAGCGACGGCCTGCAAGCCCGCATGGGCTCGCTGACGGCGAACCAAGAATGGTTCAAAGTCTGGCGCACGATTGATGGCGAGGGCGATGCCCCGAAAACCGCATTGGAACTGGAGGTGCTGGTGCGCGGCGTGTTTGAGCGGCAGCGCTTCCTCGACCTGCTGCAGCATTTCATCGTCTTTGAAGAAGACCCGGACAACGGCGCGCTGCACAAGATCATCGCAGGCTACCATCAGTTCCATGCCGTGAATGCGGCGGTGGAGGAAACCGTGCGCGCCAGTGGCATGCTGAAGGAGACTCGCGTGAAGGACAGCGGGGGCACGTATTGGTCCGGCCGCATGCACGGCGGCAAACCCGGCGACCGCCGCGCAGGCGTGGTCTGGCATACGCAGGGCAGCGGCAAGTCCTTCTCCATGCTCTTCTATGCCGCCCGCGTGGTGCGGCATCCGGCCATGCAGAACCCGACGCTGGTGGTGCTCACGGATCGCAACGACCTCGACGACCAGCTTTTCGGTCAGTTCCAACGCTGCGCCGACATCCTCGGCCAGACGCCCGTGCAGGCCGCCAGCCGCGAGGATCTGCGCGAGCTGCTGAACCGCGCGAGCGGTGGCGTTGTCTTCACCACCATTCACAAGTTCGCCGCAGAAAAGGGCGAGCCCATGCCGGAACTCAGCACACGGCAGAACATTGTCGTTATTGCTGACGAAGCGCACCGCAGCCAGTATGGCTTTGGCGGCAAGGTGAATGAAAAGACCGGCGAGATGTCCTACGGCTTCGCCAGCAATCTGCGCGATGCCTTGCCCAATGCCTCCTTCATCGGCTTCACCGGCACGCCCATTGAAAAGACCGACGCCAACACCCGCGCCGTCTTTGGCGACTACATCAGCATCTACGACATCCAGCGCGCCGTGGCAGACAAGGCCACGGTGCCGATCTACTACGAAAGCCGCATTTCCAAGCTGAGCCTGAACGCCGCCGAGCTGCCGAAGATCGACGAAGAGTTCGAAGAGATCACCGAAGGCGAAGAGCTGACAAAGAAGGAAAAGCTCAAAACGAAGTGGGCCGCGCTGGAGGCGCTGGTGGGAGACCCCAAACGCATCGCGCTGGTGGCTGCCGATTTGGTGGCCCACTTCGAGAAGCGTGTGGAGGCCATGGACGGCAAGGCCATGATTGTCTGCATGAGCCGCCGCATCTGCGTGGACCTTTACAACGCCCTCATCAAGCTGCGCCCAGAGTGGGAAGCCGAGACGCTCAAGGTGGTGATGACCGGCAGCGCCGAAGACGGTGCCGAATGGCAGAAGCACATTGGTAACAAAACCAAACGCCGCGAACTGGCGAACCAATTCAAGGACGCGAAGAATCCCTTCAAGATCGTGATCGTGCGCGACATGTGGCTCACCGGTTTTGACGCGCCCTGCCTGCACACCATGTATGCCGACAAGCCCATGCAAGGCCACAGCCTCATGCAGGCCATCGCCCGCGTGAATCGCGTCTTTCGCGACAAGCCCGGCGGCCTTGTGGTCGATTACCTCGGCCTCGCCGATCAGCTCAAGAAGGCCCTCATCACCTACACCGAGAGCGGAGGGCAGGGGAACCCCACCTTTGACACCGCGCAGGCCATCGCCGTGATGCTGGAGAAGCACAACATCGCCTGCGACATGCTGCACGGCTTCAAGTGGGACAAGTGGACTAGCGGCAAACCTGCCGAACGTCTCGCTCTCATCCCCGCAGGTCAGGAGCACATTCTCGAACAGGACGACGGCAAGAAGCGCTGGGTGCAGGTGGTCACAGAACTCTCCCGTGCCTTCGCCCTTTGCGCCGCCAGCGATGAAGCCACCGCCATCCGCGATGACGTGTCATTCTTCCAAGCCCTGCAAGCCGCGCTGAACAAGCAGAGCAGCACCAACCGCAAGACACCCGAGCAGATCGACGCCGCCATCCGCCAGCTCGTCAGCAAGGCCATCACCACCGAAGGCCAGGTGATCGACGTCTTCACCGCCGCCGGATTGCCCAAGCCCGACATCAGCATCCTCAGCGATCAGTTCCTCGCCGAAGTGCGCGGCCTCAAGCACAAGAACGTCGCCGCCGAGCTGTTGGAAAAACTGCTCAAGGACGAACTCAAAGTCCGCTCCAAGCACAACCTAGTGCAAAGCCAGGTCTTCAGCGAAAAGCTCAAAAAGACCCTCAACGCCTACCACAACCGCGCCATCTCGACGATGCAGGTCATCGAAGAGCTGATCAGACTCGCCAAGGAGCTCGATGCTGCCACCAAACGCGGCGAAGACCTCGGCCTGACCGACGACGAAGTCGCCTTCTACGACGCCCTCGCCGCCAACAACAGCGCCGTGCAGGCCATGGGCGATGACAAGCTCAAGCTCATCGCCGCCGAACTCATCACCCAGGTTAAGAAAAGCGTCACCATCGACTGGACCCTGCGCGAAAGCGCCCGTGCCAAAATCAAAGTCATGGTAAAGCGAATCCTGAACAAACATGGTTACCCGCCGGACTTGCAGGAGGAAGCGGTTAAGACCGTCCTGGCCCAAGCCGAGTTGCTCTGTGCCGAGTGGGTTTGAGGGTGGGCTCAGCCGCACTCTTCGGTGCCCCGCCCCTTAATTATGCCGCAACGCCTCCACCGGATTCATCAGCGCGGCGCGTCTTGCGGGGTAGATGCCGAAGGCGATGCCGGTAAAAACGGAGATGGAGAAGGCGAGGATGGGGGACCACATTTTGATGACGGTGGTGACGCCGGCGAAATGGGTCACGGCTAGGGGGATGCTCAAACCGAGGGCCACTCCCAGCACGCCGCCCACACCGGCGAGCAGGACGGTCTCGATGAGGAACTGCACGACGATGTCGTTCTGGCGCGCGCCGAGGGCGCGGCGGATGCCGATCTCGCGGGTGCGCTCGGTGACGCTGGCGAGCATGATGTTCATGATGCCGATGCCACCGACGAGAAGCGAGATGGCGGCGATGCTGCCGAGCACGATGCTGAAGATCTGCTTGGTGCGCTCGGCCTGCTTGAGCAGCTCCACCGGGACGATGATGCGCCAGTCTTCCTTTTTGTGGTTGCTGGTCATGAGATGGCGGATGGCCTCGGCGCGGCTTTCCACCTTGTTCACGTCATCGACGCGAATGACCGCCTCATGGAACTGCACTTTTTCAGCCTCGAAGCCCCCGGTGCGGAAGCGGAAGAAGACCTCGCCATACTGATCCATCAGCGTGGTGAATGGGATCATGATCTGCGCCTGCGCATCGGGCGTGTGACCAGCGCCGCCAGAGTCCGCGCCGACGGATTGGCCTTCATCCTCGATGATGCCGATGACCTTGTAGTAGAAGCCTTTGACCCGGACGGATTTGCCCACGGGGGTGGAGAGTTGGAAGATACGCGAGGCCACCGTCTGATTGATGACACAGACCGGGATTTGATCGTGCATTTCGAGGTCGTTGAAGAATCGGCCCTGCACGACGCGGCGGTTGCGCATCTCGGGATAGACGGGCAGCACGCCCATGACTTGGCCGTCCACGCTGCGATCGAGATTCCAGATGTTTTCCGAAATGTGACGACTGGGGACGACGATGCGGATGTCCGGCACGGTCTGGCGGATCTGCTCGATGTCGCGCAGGGTGATGCCGTATTCGCTGATCATGCTGCGAGACTCGCCGCTGGACCCCTGCCCGTCTGGCGGCTTGACGCTGTGGAGGATGATGTTCTGGCTGCCGAGCTTGCGGATCTGCTCCTGCGCCTCATGGCTGGCCCCTTCACCGATGGCGAGCATGGCCACCACGGAGGCCACGCCAAACACCACGCCGAGCGCTGTCAGAAAGGAGCGCAGCTTGTGCAGCCAGATGGTCTTGATGCCCAGGGACAGGGTGCGCCACAGATGCTGGGGCGAGGCGATGAGACGAAGGACCGGATGCGAGGCGAGAAAGGACATTCAGGGGGTATGAGTCATACGGCCACGGCCGCATGAAATTGCCACGAAGTCACCGTCGCTGAAAATCCCGCGAGTTTTTGCTGCGCCCTGCTGCTTTTCAGTTCAGCGCCTCACGGGCCGACTGGAAGAGGTAATGCCCCCAGCCAAACTGGGTGTCCCCGCTCCAGTCTGGATCGTAATGCTGGCTCTTGAAGATGAAGCGCTCCGGGTGCGGCATGAGGCCAAAGACGCGGCCCGTGTCGTCCTGCAGTCCGGCAATGGCGTTGGTGGAGCCGTTCACATTGGTGGCGTAGAGCAGCGCGGCGTGGCCGGATTTCACATAGCCTGCGGCTGCGTCCCCTTCGGTGACCAAGCGGCCTTCGGCATGGGCGACGGGCAATTCGAAATTCTCGGGCAGCTTGCTGAGGTAGGGGCTGGCCTTGGTCTTGGACTTCTTCAGGCCCACCCAGCGGCAGATGAAGCGACCGCTGGTGTTGTGAATCAGGCTGCCCTTGGGCAGAAGGTCGAGCTGGGTCAGGATTTGGAAGCCATTGCAAATTCCCAGGGCGTAGCCGCCTTTGTCCACGAAGGTTTTCAACTGGTCGCCGAGCTTCGATTTCGTGATGAGCTGCGCGATGCGGCCGGACATTACGTAGTCGCCGTAGCTGAAGCCACCGGAAAACACGATCATCTGCGCCTTGTCGAGAGAAGAAGGCTCGAGCAGCGCCACTGGCAGCACCTCCGCAGTGAATCCCGCCGCCTCCAAGGCACGAGCGGTTTCGGCATCGCAATTGGTTCCAGGAAATTTGAGAAGAAGGGCGTGGGGCATGGGAAATCTACCCCGCATCTAGGCGAAGCCGCTGCGGGATGCAACCAGACTTCCACACTGCATCTCAGGAGCTTTGAAGTTCGTAGCCTTTGCCTGCCCCCAGTCCCCGGCCTTTTTGCCCGGTTGCACACGCCGGGGCATGCGTTAGTTTTATCCAGCCATGTTCAAAGACCTCCTCTCCCCCCAGAATACTTTCATCTACGGCCTCGTGTTCTGCGGCATTTTTCTCGTTCAATCCCTCTGGGGGCACTGGAAGACCAAGCGCGAACTCAAGCGCTACAAAAACATGCTCAGCGACAAGCTGGACCTCGACTCCAAGCAAAGCCAGGACATCAACAAAGAACGCACCGCGCTGAAGCAGGAAAACGAAAACCTGCGCATGCAGATCGCCCGCCTCAACGAGCGCCCCGAGAACAAGATGCAGCGCGAGCTGGAAATCCTGGCCCGCGCCGAAAAGCAGATGGTCATCAGCGCCCCCGGCTTTGCCCCGGCGTGGGAGATGGCCAAATCGGCCGCTCTTGGCCAGTTGGAAAACGAGGAGAAGGGCCAGTCCTTCCCGCAGAAGATCTTCCGCAAGCTCATCGGTTCCGGCTCGGCACAGACGAACGTGGCCCTGCCAGAATCCGCCGCTGCTGCCGCAAAAAACGGCCAAGCTGCCACCACCGCTGCCTAAGCCATAGCGTGCTGCAATGACCCGCACCGAGGCTTGGCTCGTACTGAACCTGCTCCCGCAGGTCGGTCCCGTGCGTGTGCGCAAATTATTGCAGCACTTTGGCAGCCCTGAGCGCATCCTCAGCGCCAAAACCAGCGACATCCTCCAGATCGAAGGCTTCGGTCTCAATCAGGCCGAGAACATCGCCACCTGGGAAGCGCAGGTCGATCTCGCGGGCGAACTCAAAAAACTCCAAGAGCGCGACCTCACCCTGCTCACGCAGGAAGACGAACTCTACCCGCCGCTGCTACGCGAGATCTACAACCCGCCGCTTGTCCTCACCGTCTGGGGTGAGCTCACCAAACGCGATCACAACGCCCTCGGCGTCGTCGGCAGTCGCCATGCCACGAACTACGGCCTCAGCACCACCAAGAAGCTCAGCTTCCAGATCGCCTACGCTGGCTACACCGTCGTGAGCGGGCTCGCCCGTGGCATCGACACCGCCGCGCATGAGGCCGCGCTGGCCGCCAAAGGCCGCACCGTCGCCGTCATCGGCTCTGGCATCGGCAAACTGTATCCGCCAGAGAACATGGCCCTTGCCGAGCGCATCGCGCAAAACGGCGCGGTGGTCAGCGAGTACCCCGTGGATCGCGTGGCCGACAAACAAACCTTTCCCTACCGCAACCGCATCGTCGCCGGTTGGTGCTGCGGTTTGATCGTCGTCGAGGCCCCGCTGCGCAGCGGTTCCCTCATCACCGCGCAGCAGGCCACCGAGCAGGGCCGCACCGTCTATGCCGTGCCCGGCCCCATCGACAAACCGACCTCCGCTGGTTGCAACCGCCTCATTCAGCAAGGGGCCAAGCTCATCATGGATGGAGCCGATGTGCTCGACGACCTCATGACCCTCTTCCCCACCGCGCCCAAAGCCCCGCTGGTGCAAGAAACCCGCCCTGTCGTCACGCTCACGCTGGAGGAAGAAATCCTCTACAAGTCCATCAGCACCGAAGAAGCCCACATCAACGACATCACCACGGATTCAGGCCTGACCACTGCGACAGTATCAGCCACGCTGATGCGACTGGAGATGAAGCGGCTGATACGCGCGCTGCCAGGGCGGCGGTATGTGAGGCTGGTGTGAGGCGATACATCCAAAGCTCAACTGCTCGATCAGTTGAGTCGCGCATTCTGATTGATCAGACTGGCAGTGTGCCGAGGTAAACCTGTTGTTCCTAATTGCATCCTGGCACTGATCCCACTCGGAGCTCACCAGTTCTACCTTCAACTTTCGCAGCCTTTGATCAACACACCCGTAGGGTCTGTTTCGCACAGCCTCAGCAGAGCGAAGATGAATGAATTGACGATAATCTGGGACGCCAATGTCGTTTGTTACGCACCATGAAATCCGCGCTTCTACTCGCTCTGCTCCTGACCACCGCCCTCCCTGCCGCCGACAAACCATTCTCCATGCCCGGCCTGAAGCAGGACATTGAATTCGCCAAAGCGGGCGACGTCTCGCTGACGCTCGATGCGTTTACACCAGAGGGTGAGGGACCGTTTTCCACCTGCATCCTCGTGCATGGCGGTGGCTTCACGAAGGGGGACAAGCATTCGTTCATCAAGCCGCTGTTTGAGCCGCTCTCAAAAGCGGGCTTCACATGGTTCACCATCAACTACCGCCTCGCGCCGCAGCATGCGTGGCCAGCCTGTGCCGATGATGTGGCCAGCGCGATCAAGTGGGTGAAGGCGCATGCGGCGGAATACAAAGTCAATGTGAACCGCATCGCGCTCATCGGCGAATCCGCCGGCGGGCACCTCGTCTCCTGGGCCGGAGTCACGGGCGAAGGGGAAACCCGCGTGGCGGCGGTGGTGCCGTTTTATGCCCCGCATGATCTGGCAGTACAGGTGAAGCGGCGCAACGCGCTCGGTGGCCTCGGTGGACTCATCGGCACGGAAGAACTCAATGACGCGACGTGGCAAAAACTGGCGGACATTTCGCCCATGAACCACATTCACCCAGGTCTGCCACCCTTCCTGCAAATCCACGGCGACAAGGACGAAACCGTGCCGATCTCGCAGAGCGTGAACTTTGAAGCGAAGATGAAAGCGGCAGGCAATACGTGTGAGACCATCACCGTCGCTGGCGGCATCCATGGCATGGGCGGCTGGGAAAAGCTGGGCTCGGACTATCAGGCGCAAATGATCGCCTGGCTGCGCAAAACGCTGAAGTAAACAAGAGGCCCAGAACAGATTTTTGCAGATGGGCCAAGAAATGGCCTTGCGCATGTTAAGCTTTTTAGGTAGGCGGAAGGCCGCATGAAAATCCACCATCACCGTCATCCAAGGGGACTGACCAGCTTGGGCTTCCTCGGTCACTTTACCGCGCTCCTCCTGGTAATAGCCGGATGCCAGGGGATCTACGTGACTCTGACCAACCGCGAAGCCGTAGAAATCACGACGACTGATTTTATTGCCAAGAAACCGGACGCCAAGTGGCTTATCCTGAGGGATGCCGAAGTGAGTCTCACGGAAGCAGCCTACAAGTCATGGATGGGAAATATCTCTGAAATTTTTATTCCTGTGCGACCCAACGGGCACTCCATGAATGAACCGATTCACATCCTGCTTGCCACGGAGGACGATGCCGTCGAATCGGCGTTGAAAAAGCTCAGAGAGTACGGCGGCACGAAGCAAAAGACGATGGATGTCGCTTCACAGCAAGCAGACAAGCTGTTCATGCAAAAGGACATCTCAGGCCTGATCCGTTTCGGCATCGTTTCCGATTTTATCACACGCTTCAGACTGGCTAAACTGAACCTACCGCTGGCTGATGATTTTGTGATTTTGGATGACGATACCACCCCCACCCCCTACCTCCCTCTCGCCATGCTGGCCGGAGGACTGCTGATCTGGTTTTTAATGCTGTGCGATGCCATCCGAGTCGCAGAGTGGCGAAGGCAGAATAGAAAGCGGGCGTTTAAACGCTAACGAGCTGGTTTCGTCATTTCTCTCCTCACGCCGCCTGCTGCGCGGGTGTCTTCACCTGATCCAGCAGCTTCGTGATGATGTCGTCCACTTTGATCTGCCCCGCTTCGCCTTCGAAATTCAAGATGATGCGGTGGCGCAGTGAGACGTGGGCGATGGCGCGGATGTCGTCAGTGGAAACGGCGGTGGCACCTTGAATGGCAGCCCAGACGCGGGCTCCGCGAATGAGGGCCTGCAGGCCACGGGGGCTGGCTCCGTAGCTGACGTAGCGCTTCACTTCGGGGAGGACATCAGGCTGTTCGGGATGAGTGCTGAGGATAAGGCGGGAGGCGTAATGCGCCACGGGATCGGCCACAGGGATCTTTGAAAGCAACTTCTGCAGCTCAATGAGCTTTGGCCCATCGGTCATGGTGGCGAGCTTGGGCTCGGTGAAGCCGGTGGTGCGGCGGGAGATCTCGACGAGTGAATCAAGATCCGGGAACGGCACCTTGATCTTGAACATGAAGCGGTCGAGCTGCGCTTCGGGCAGCGGGTAGGTGCCCTCCATCTCCATGGGGTTTTGCGTGGCCAGCACGAGAAAGGGCTCTGGCACCAGATGGCGCTCTCCGCCAGTGGTCACGCAGCGCTCCTGCATCACTTCGAGCAGCGCAGCCTGCGTCTTGGGCGTGGCGCGGTTGATTTCATCCACCAGCAGCAGATTCTTGAACACCGGCCCTTTTTCATAGCGCAGCGTGCGGTGGCCTTTTTCGTCTTCACCGACGATGTGCGTGCCAAGAATGTCCGCAGGCATGAGGTCAGGCGTGCATTGCACACGACCTGGCTCAAGACCGACCACCTGAGAGAGCGTGCGCACGAGGTAGGTTTTACCAAGACCGGGAACGCCTTCCAGCAGCACATGCCCGCCGGAGAAGATCGCCACCAGCACATCGCTAAGCAGTTCATCGTAGCCAACGATGGCTTTTTGCATCTCGGCCTTGAGATTGGTGAACAGGGTGCGGAAGTCAGCGTGGTCAGGCATGGGGCGATTCTCGCCAGCGGCTCCGATTGCGCAAGGGTGGTTATACTGACGCGCGTCACAAATCTTCAAAAGTGAACCTCCTCAAAATGAAGGTCTGTGATGCGCGGCAACATGGCAAATCCCAAAACTGATTTCTGGAAAGCGCTGGTGGACAGACCTGGCGGTCTTCCTGGCACCGGTGAAACAAGACGCTGTGTGACGTGAACCCGTCCATCCTGCGCATCCTTGGTTCGAGAAAGGCCGCACCCCACCGATGGCGGAGCCATGCCCTGATGGCAGAGCCATCGAAGCCGGTAGCGAGGGGTTGAGCGAAGCGACACCCCTCGTTCATGCGCGCAGCACCCGCAAACGCCGGTGCATCGCGGAGCGATGCCAGCGCAAGCGTCCGATCCGCGCCCTTCTTTTCCCTCACACACACTGCCTCCCGTGTCATCGTTCCATGCAGGGGCGCTATGGCGGCTGGGGGGGAACTGCGTAAAACAGCGCTGGCATCGCTACGCGATGCGAGAGCATGAATGGGGACGGTTTGCGCGGCAGTTTAGTCCATCTGGACGAGAATCTCAGGATTCATGGCCCTGCGGCTCACCCACTGCCAGTCAGGTGCCTCAGTGGTCATGGAAAACACTCCCTGCAACCCGGCCATCAGCCCCAAACGGTATCTCAACGCTGCACCATCTCAATCTCTGAAGCCCCCCATAGTAATAGGTTGAAGAACCGCCACTCCCTTGTCGAATGTGCTCCGACGCACCAATAATGGTCTCAACTTCGACCCGTGTCATGCCAACTGAAATCCTGCTCAGTGTCTCCACTGAAACCGCATCAGCAAGAACCACGAAGCACAAAACACCGAGAAGCACGAAACCGAGACCACCCATCAAGATTTTGATTCTCCGTTTCATAGCAATGTAAAAGAGACGCTTTATGAAAGCACCGCGCCGCTAATCCATCTGCACCAAAATCTCGCGCGGCTTGGCACCCTCACCCGGCCCAATAATCCCACGGTCTTCGAGAATGTCGATCATGCGGGCGGCTTTGCCGTAGCCGAGGCGTAGGCGGCGCTGCAGCAGGCTGGTGCTGGCTTTCTTTTCCTGACGGATGACTTCCAGGCACTTCTCCAGGCACTCCTGCTCATCGGAGCTGACGCCGTCTCCATCCTCATCTTCATCATCGCCAAACTCACCGCTTTCGTCATCGACTTTGACATCAAAGACCGGCTTGCCCTGCGCGACACAATGCTGCACCAGCGCATGGATTTCGTCATCGGTGACCAGCGCGCCCTGGCTGCGAATGGGCTGCGCACCGCCGGGCGGCACGTAAAGCATGTCACCTTTGCCAACGAGATTTTCCGCGCCTTTGCGGTCGAGAATGACGCGGCTGTCGAGCGCGGAGGACACCTGAAACGCGATGCGCGTCGGGATGTTTGCCTTGATGACGCCGGTGATGACGTCCGCACGCGGGGTCTGCGTGGCGACAATGAGGTGAATGCCTGCCGCACGCGCCATCTGGGTGATGCGAGCGATGGCCACTTCAATATCCGCAGGTGCGGTCTGCATCAAATCCGCCAACTCGTCCACGATGACGACGATGTAGGGCATCGTGTCAGGAATGACGACCTCTTGCTTGCGCGGCGGCGGGGGCTGGGAATCGCCGAGCCAGGTGCCGCTGGCGTCGCGCAGTTCGTTGTCGCCATCCACCGTGCCGACTTCAGCGGTCTTCGGTGCCTCGTTTTCCAGAGCAGCTTCTTCAGCGAAAGCGGCGGAGACGCGGGCGTCATCCACTCCCGCCTTGGTCTTGGGCTTGGTCTTGACTGCGGTGGCCGCAGGCACTGCCGTGGCAGCAGCAGCGGCATTGCGCGCGGCACGGGCGGCATCAGCCTCGGCCTTGCGTTTGATATTGCGGTTGTTGAAGGCTTCGAAATTACGGCAGCCTTCCTGCGCAAAGATCTGGTAGCGGTTCTCCATCTCCTTGACCACCCAGCGCAGGGCCAGCAGCGCCTTCTTGGGGTCCGTCACCACCGGCAGCGCGAGATGGGGCAGCTCTTCGTAGTTCTGCATTTCCACGACCTTGGGATCGATCATGATGAAGCGCAGCTCATCCGGCGCAAAGCGACAGATCAGGCTGGTGATGATGCTGTTGATGCACACGCTCTTACCACTGCCGGTGGCACCCGCGACGAGCAGATGCGGCATGGCCGCGAGATCGCCGATGATCGTCTTTCCATACACGTCCTTGCCCAGTGCGACGGGCAGCTTGGACTTGCCGTTGACGAAGACATCGTCTTCCAGCAGTTCACGCAGCGGCACGATGGTCTTCTCCGAGTTTGCCAACTCGATGCCGACAGTGTCCTTGCCAGGAATCGGTGCCAGGATGTTGATACGCTCAGCACGCGTCGCACGGGCAATGTCCGCATCAAGATTGGCAATGCGGCTCACGCGCAGACCATCGACGGGACGTACTTCATAGCGGGTGATCGCCGGGCCACGGGTGATGTCCCCCGGCTCCACGCTGATGCCGAAACTGGCCAGCGCTTTGACAATCGTAGCCTGGATGCCAAGCAGCTCGCTCTTGTCCGTAGGAGCGCGATGCGTCTCCTCAGGCCACTTCAGCAGCTCCATGGAGGGCAGCTTGTAGTCCTTGAATAGCTTGGTCAGATTTCCCAGCGAGCCATGCGGCGCCTGCTCCATCTTCTGCGCACGCTTCTGTTCCCAGACCTCGGCCAGCTTCGGTTTGTCCGAACGGTCCTCATGAGCACGGGAGATCGAAGAGTCGATGATCTTCGGTGGTGGCGGATCAAACTTGAGCGGCAGTTCCATGTTGGTGGCCGTAGCAGCAGGCGTGTCCCCACGCAGTTCTGCCGTGCCCCTTTTCTTCTTCCGCAGCCCTTCCGGCACCGGCGTCAACGTACCAGGAATGGTGTGCGCCGCCTCTTCCGCAAGCTTTTCGTCGATCAGCCGCTGCGCCTCGCGCTCCGTCTTCCAGCGCGTCAGTTCGGCACGGATGTTTTGCAGGACCGTCAGCGGATGCTGGCCCGTCACAAGAAAGAGGCCTCCGATGTAAACAGTGCCGAGCACCAGACTGGACCCCACCTTGCCGAGCAGATTTTTCAAGATGCTGCCACCGATCACATGGCCCAGGCCGCCTGCACCGCCCAGCGGGGTGAAGTGATCGCGCTCATTCAGCAAATTCTGCACCTCCAGCAGCGCAGCACCACTGATGATCATGACCGCCACGCCCAGCCAGGCTTCACGGGTGATCTTCATCTTGGAGTGCAGTTTGCACACGCCAAACCACGTCATGCTAAAGGGCAGCAGATAGGCCGCGTAGCCCATGAGCCAGAGCATGTGACCCGCCACCAGCGCGCCTACGCGGCCAACGAAATTGTGCGTCACATCCCCGGAATACTCGGACAAGGCCAGAAAGGACCAAGACGGCATGTCGCGCGGATCATACGACACCAGTGCCAGCAGCAGCATGGCCGCGACCATCAGCAGGAGGATGCCAAAGACATCATTCCATGGGCTTTCCTTCTCGTCCGTGGATCGGGCGCGATTAGGACGGGCGACAGCGGCGGCTCGGCTCATGGCAAGAATGTGATAATTGTGGCAGATGAATTTATTTAAGGCTAGCAAAATATTTACCTTGCCTCACTTTTATGCATCGGCTTCGATCAGGCCCGGGATGCTGCTTGACCGCAAAAATCCCGCGAACATCTTTGTCAGTAGCAACGTCACACCCCACTCATGAAAAATACACTCGCCCTCACCCTCGCAGCCGTGCTTGCCCTCGGCGTCTCCGTCACCACCACCACCCGTGCGCAGGACGCCGGCAAAGTGGACTTTGAAAAGCAGGTCCTTCCCATCCTGAAGGAAAGCTGCTTCAAGTGCCACGTAAAGGAGCATGAAGACAATGGCAAAATGAAGAAGCCCAAAGGCGGCCTGCGTCTCGACAGCGCTGCTGCCATCATCAAAGGCGGCAAAGAAAAGCCCGATGAAAACGTGGTGGCCGGCAAGCCAGACGCCAGTTGGCTGGTGAAGTCGATGGCCCTCCCAGACACCGACGACCTGGCCATGCCCCCAGAAGGCAAAGGCGACCGCGTCACCCCAGCCAACATTGATCTGATCAAGAAGTGGATCACCGAAGGCGCAAACTTCGGAGCCTGGAAAGGCGTCGAATAATTTCTCAGTAACCCCATTCACCACGGAGGGCGGAGCCTTGGCTCCGCCTTTCTTTTTTGCTGAAAACGGGAATGGATTGCCCACGGAACACAATGCCATTTGGTGAAGATTTTAAACGCGAATGGCCACGAATAACCGCGAATTCAGAGGAATTCCGGCCTCTGAAATTCGTGAAGAATTCGCGGCTATTCGCGCTCATTCGCGTTGTGAACAACACACCCTCGCAATCGATTCTGCTTAACTTCACGACATTCGTCCGCCATTTCCGCTTCTGTTTTCCCTCTCCATCATCTTCATGAACACCCCTTTTCGTTTCACCACCTGCCGGGCCGGATCTGAAGCCACGCTGAAGCGCGACATCGCCAGCCACTTCGTCGGCGAGCTCACGCCCGCGTTCATGAAGCCGCAGTTCATCACCTGGAAGGTGCGGCACCCCGGCTTCAGCCCGCCAAAAAACCTCAGTCACTTCGCGCGCGTCAGCGGCATCTCCATCGGCCTGTGCAAAACGCTGGGCGAACTCGCCGAGCACGCCCGCCAGTTCGGCACCAAGCCGCTGCGCCTGCATGTCTTCCCGCGCATCACCGCCGAAGACGGCGTGGAAGCCGCCACCTGGCAGCGCATGGACGCACTCGCCGCTGAAATCACCCAGGCGCTCGAACAGGCCGGTATCGCACTCGAAACCCGCCTGCCCGTCAATCACGGCGATCTGATTCTCGATGTCCTCGTCGGCGAAACCGCTGAGGAGCCCCTCTTCCTCGGCTACCACGAGCACCAGTCCGGCATGCACACGCATCCCGGTGGCCTGCCACGCATCGAGCTGCCCGCCGATGTGCCCTCGCGCGCCTGGCTCAAGTTCGAACAAGCCCTCGCCTGGCGTGGCTGGGATCAGCTCGATCTGCGCGGGCAAACCGCCCTTGATCTCGGTTGCGCGCCCGGCGGAGCCACCTACGCGCTGATCCAGCGCGGCATGAACGTCCTCGGCATTGACACCGGCGAGATGGACCCGCGCGTGCTCGATCTCGCCAAGACCCAAGGCGTACGATTCGACCACTGGCGCACCGCCGCAGGCCGGCTCAATCTCACCGCCCTACCACGCGAAGTCGCCCTGCTGCTGTGCGACATCAACCTCGCCCCGACGCTGGTCATTCCCGAAATTCAACGCATTCAGGAGGCCGTCCAGGCCCGGCGTCTGATCCTCACCATCAAGCTCAACACCCCCGCCCTCGAAGACCGCGCCCACGAGTTCATCGACACCATCCGCGACTTCGCCCCCGCCCCCGTGTTTGCCACGCAGCTAGCGGGCAATCGCCGGGAGATTTGTGTGGCGGCAGGGTGAAGCCTCTGAGAAGCGCTCCAGCCATCTGCCATCCTCGCAAGGCTTCAGCCAGGCTAAGAAGGGCAGTAACTTCGTTTCCCGTTTCCACCCTTAGGGGGCTTTTTCGAACAACGAAGATGATTATCCTTTTCATGATCAATGCATTATGAAGATTGGCCTGGAAACAAAGGGGCTTCTACCTGCTGAATAGCCCAAGTTACCAGGCCAGTCACTGGCACACATGATCAACACACCGGTCTATCGCCCGTCGCTGCCGCTGGCCCCGGTTTAACGTCCATCAGAACGGTGCTACCCGCCCGGCAGCCTCGTTTCCCGTTTCCACCCCTAGGGGGCTTTTTCGAACAACGAAGGTGAGTATCTCCTTCAGCATCAATTCATTATGGGAAAATCCATGGAAACAAAAGGGTCAGCTTCCATCTGCGAAGTAACTAGGGAGCAGAAATCCAAAGAGCGCGGCAGAAAGCTCCTGCGCCCACGCGAGCGCGACAGCGTCTTGGACTGCGGTGACAGAGATGCACGGCGTAAGCCTGCATCGGCGGCACCGCTTTCGCGGGGTGAAGGATGCGCTTTGGACGAAGCACTCTGTCTGGCCTGCGAAAGCGGCAGCGCTTTCGTGTGGTGCAGAACGCTCTTTGTCTTTACCCTACCCTACAGCCTGTGAAAGCGGTGCCGCGCTAAAGCTTGTCACCGCATTGATTCGCTCCGCTCACCCTTCGGGCAGCCTGCGGCTGTCTATTTGCCTGCGGCGGTCTTCGACCCGCTTCGCTCCGGTTCCAAGACGCTTCGCGCTCTCGTGAGCGCTGTGCATCCTCCCGCGAGCCTACCCCCTCTGATAAGTTTGAGCCTCACCCCTTCCAGGACACGCTGCGCTTGCGTTCAGGTTATTCATGCTTCATGTTACCATGCATTGGTATCATAAAGCATGACTAACTGGTACCACCACCCCGTTGACACCTCCGGCCACCACACCAGGAGGACACATACCCCTGTACATAGATACCGTACTCATCTATCAGCAGGGTATGTCATCATGCCTCCTGGTAGGCCAGTGGGGTGAATGTCGGCGTGGCTGGTCAGGATGTGGAATGTGGCCCTTGTCGTACGTTGGGTGTGTTTGGCAAGTAGCAGTGGCTCATCTTCCAGACGCTGCTACGCCAAACCGCCCGACTCTGGGGGCGGGCGAGCTATAAGGCGCTGCCACGCGCTCATTTACTGGCGCGAATCACAAACTTTCAAAAGTAGCCCCCGATCGAAAGGAAGGCAGGGACTGCCCGGCAGAATCATCAAAACCCGCCTCAGGGTCCGCACGCCGCCCGGCGCGCGTCGTCCCCAAAGCCCAACGGGCTTTCGTCATGCAGCCCAGGAGTGCCGAGCCTTGGCGAGTGCTCTCCTGGGAGCCGTGCCACCCACCCCCGCCCGCCGGAGCATGAACCTCAACGAGGTTCCGTCACCGCACGTCCCTGCGCCACCGCTGCGTCGGTGACGGGACCGCGTTGCGGTCCGGGAACATGATAGGGACGATTGGGGCCGCAATTCCCAAGGGAGCACTCGCCAAGGCTCGGCACCCTTGGGCTGCATGACGGGACCGCGTTGCGGTCCAATGCAAGATGGAGCGCGCTAACCTAGATTCCATGAGGGGAACGGAGCCAGGGTGCCATGAGACTTTCGTGCCGCACAAATCTGCCAAAGAGCCCCCTTTCAAAATGAAAGTTTGTGATGCTCGGCAGTATAGACGGGCGGGCTGTCGCCCATCCCACGAGGGGGTGTGACACTTGAGTGCCGGGGAGGAAAGAGCACGCTGGTCAACGTTTCTGATCCGTGACAATCCGTGCCATCCGTGGTCCTTGAGTGCTGGGAAGCTGTGAGCGCGCTGATCGACGGGCAGGAAACGGAGCGCAGCGCAGATAGCCAGCCGCAGGCTGCCCGCAGGGCGAACGCAGTGAGGCAATGCGCATCGTACGACAGCAGGATAGGGCGCAGCGCTTTTGAAACCGTAGCGCAGCTAGCCACTCTCCACCCCAAAGACCTCACCACAGCGAATCCACCCAGCGCTCCCAGCGAAAACCTTCGTTTCCAAAATTGAGTCCTAGGGATGGAAACGGGAAACGAAGCCCACAGCCCTGGGGAACCGCGAAAAGGCCCGCAAACCCAGAAACGCTGCTGGACACAGGCCGCGCAGCCCATGACTCAACGCCATTCCTGCCCGCGCCACTAAGCCCGCAGCGGCACGACCTTGCGGTCGAGATCATGCGTGGCGTGGATGCGGCGGACCGTGCCGCTGCGTGTGCGCATCAAAATGGAATGCGTTTCCACCCGATGCCCCACGAGACGACAACCGGGTAGCAAAGGGCTGTCGCTGATACCCGTGGCGCAGAACAAGGCGCTTTCTCCCACGATGAGTTCATGCACGCGGAAGACCTGCTCCATCTCAGCGGCAGGCGTGTACGCCGCGACCTCGGCGCGGTGGGCTTCATCATGAAACCACATGCGTAGCTGCATGTCGCCACCAAGGCACTTCAGCGCGGCAGCCGCCAGAATGCCTTCGGGCGAGCCGCCCATGCCCACGTACAGATCGCAGTTGGACTCCGGCATCGAGGGCGCGACGGCGGCAGCGATGTCGCCATCTGTCACCATTCGCAAGGCAGCCCCGGAGCGGCGGATCTGCTCAACAATGTCGTGATGACGCGGACGATCCATGGTGGAAACCACCAGGTCGCGTTCACGCTTGCCCAAGGCCTGAGCCACAAAGGTGATCACCTCCTGCAGCGGCATGTCGAGGAAGCAGCGGTCTCCCCTGCCCTCCAGCGCCTTCTTCACCGCCGGCCCGTAGGCGATCTTGTGGCTGTAAAAGCTCGGAATGCTTTTCATGGCGCAGGGCGCACCGTCAGGGATCTGCGCCGCTGCGATGACGGAGATGCTGTTGGGCAGGCCTTTGGCAATGTTGCTGGTGCCGTCGATGGGATCGAGCGCGATGTTAAAGCGCGGCGAACCATCGCGCCAGGTGCCCAGGTGTTCGCCCACGAAGATGCCGGGTGCGTTGTCTTTGATCCCTTCACCGATCACCACCTCGCCACGAATATCGAGGATGTCGAAGACGCCGTAAATCGCGCTGCAGGCCGCACCGTCCGCGAGTTCTTTTTCACCACGACCGAGCCAGTGGATGGCCTGGAGGGCGGCGTTTTCCGTGGCACGCACGAATTCAAATTCGAGGATGCGTTCCAGATCGTGAGTACTGCGCAGCGGTGGTAGGGACGTGGACATGGCTGGGGCGTGGTTGACGCGTGGCGGGTGGTTAAGCAGAAATGCCAGAACGCCGGAGAAAAGTCACGATCCCTTTTGGCATTTCGCGCAGAAGAACGTCGAATGCTGACCGGAAACGATCTTCCTGGGAAGACGCTGATTGAATCGGCCTATGAAAGACGCCTATTCATTTTAAACGCGAATGCAGAGGAATGATCGCGAATGGCCACGAATCAGAATCCAACCCAAGGCCATTCGTAAAAATTCGCGGACATTCGCCTCCCATTCGCGTTGGAGCATTACTACTTCTGACACGTCGGACAAAAAAACGTCGAACGCTGCCCCTGCACGATGCGTTTCACCGTCGTCTTGCACACCCGGCACGGCTCCTCCGCCCGGTCATACACCCGCAGAGTGCGCTTGAAGTAGCCAGGCTCGCCGCTCTCGTTCACAAAATCTCGCAACGTGGTGCCGCCCATTTTGATGGAAGCCGCCAGCACCTTGCGGATGGCCTGCACCAGCTTGACGAGCCGTGGCCGAGACACCTTGCCCGCCGCCTGCTGCGGATTGATGCCCGCCATGAACAGGGCCTCGCTGGCGTAGATGTTGCCCACACCAACGACGACATGCGCATCCATAATCACCTGCTTGATCGCGGCGGTCTTGCCCTTGCAGGCGGCGTGCAGAAGCGCAGCAGTGAACTCCTCCCCCAGCGGCTCGGGGCCGAGGTCCTTGAGCAGCGCATGCTCCATGGGATCGCCCTCAAGCCACAGCGCCGCGCCGAAGCGCCGCGGATCATGCAGCCGCAACTGCTTGCCACTTTCCAGCGTGATCGCCAGATGATCATGCTTCTTAAACGGCGTATCCGCCGGCAGCACCCGCAGATTTCCCGACATCCCCAGGTGCAGCAGCAGCGTGCCCTTGGCCGTGCCAAACAGCAGGTACTTCGCCCGGCGCACGCCCGTTTCAATCCGGTAGCCTTCCAGCTCATGAATCGCATCCGGCACCGGCCAGCGCAGCCGCTTGTCCCGCACGATCACCTCCCGCACCCGCTTACCAAGCACATGCGGCGAGACCCCGCGCAGGGTAGTTTCGACTTCGGGGAGTTCAGGCATGGCAGTGAATTTACAATTGCGAACGGATGGCGTCGAGCACCCTCTGCACGGAAGGCAAAAATGCCAGGTCTTGCACCATAAACTGCCGCTCGGTTTCCGAGTTGATCAATCATCTGACAAATGTCATAGTAGGGCGACTCTTGTTGAAGCCATCTGCACCAACGGACAAATGCCAGCCGAACTTTCCACTGCCACAAGCAAGCCGACGAGCTTGCCAGAGCTTTTGTCCTCTGCCTCCGTTCGGTCTGCAGACTCTTTTGCACGCGGATTGACGCTCAGTGCTGTTGTTATTGCATCGCTTGTAGCAGTGCTCGTTCTGAAGCCTTGGGGATTGGGCGACATGAACGCGTTCGCCACAATCATCATTGTCATCAATGCGCTCGTTGCGATTTATTCATGGCGCTTGCAGGAACGTAGCCACTTGAAAGGTCGCCCATCTGCTGCTGATGTCCAAGCGGCCGCCATGCAGCTTGAACAACCTTTGCTCGTTGAAGTGGACAAAGGCTTCTCAGACTCATGGTGGACAAACTACCGCAAGTTGGTGGCTCGGCGTGAGGGCGGCGACATCGCGCCTGACGAGATGCGTGAGCTGATGGCGCTGACGGACACACTGGAGGAAGTGAACGTGCGCCGCATGGCCTGCTTTGCTAGCGCCAGCAAGCTGCTGGGCATGAGCCTCGATGAACTGATGGAGAAGGCACATCTAAAGCCGAAGCTGGCCTAAACTCGTGGCCGTTCCCGACATCATACGGGCAGAGGTGGTCCGCCTCGCCCAAGGGCTGTGCGAATACTGCCGCTGCCCTGAGCGCTATTCCTCAACAACGTTTTCTATCGAACACATCATGCCCAGATCGAGGGGGGGGAGCGATGATGCGTCAAATCTCGCTTTCGCCTGCCAGGGCTGCAACAATCGAAAATTCATCGCGACGACACACCCAGATCCAGTCACTGGAGAATTGGCAGGCTTGTTCCATCCACGGCGTGACCGTTGGGAGGAGCACTTCGTCTGGTCGTCAGACCATCTTGAACTCGTGGGGATCACAGCCATCGGCAGGGCTTCGATCGAACGCATGGCCTTGAACAGAGACAACGTTGTGTCACTACGGCGGGTGCTTGCGAATGCAGGCGTTCACCCGCCAAAGGCTGAAAGTTCACGCTGAATGCCGTGAGCAGATGCGAATCCTAGACACCAGCGTCTGACTCGGCCAGCCCCCCCTACTTCCCCTCCAGCGCCTGCTCCAGCGCACGCCACGCCAGCATCGCGCACTTCACACGCTGCGGAAATTTCTGCACGCCCTCAAGCAAGATAAGCTCGCCCAGCGCATCTTCATTCGCCGGGGCACCGTCTCCCATCACCACGCGGCGAAAGTCTTCGCGCACGGCGGCGGCTTCGTCCTTGGACTTGCCTTTGATCTTCTGCGTCATCATCGAGGCGCTGGCCTGACTGATGGCGCAGCCTTGGCCGGTGAACTTGAGGTCGTCGATGTGGCCGTTTTCACCCACGCGGACCCAGACGTCGATCTCGTCGCCGCAGGAGGGATTGTCGCCGTGGGCGTGGAGGCAGGGCGGCGGGAGTTCGCCGCTGTTGCGCGGGTTCCGGGAGTGATCGAGGATCACCTGCTGGTAGAGATCGCGGAGGTCGTCGGAGAGCATGGTCAAGAAGTTGGAACAGGCTGGCAGCCTGGATCACGTAAAGAACTTACGCGCCAGGAGCAGAACTTCGACGAGGCTATTGATCTCCTCGATCGTGTTGTAGAAGTAAAAGCTGGCGCGGGTGGTGCCGGGTACCTTGAAGCGTTTCATCAGCGGCTGGGTGCAGTGGTGCCCGCCGCGCATGGCCACGCCGTGGCTGTTGGCAAATTCGACGAGGTCGTGCGGGTGCGCGAAGTCCAGATGGAAGGCGACGAGCGCGCCGCGGTGCCCAGACTGCGGGCCAAGGATGCGGATGCCGGGCACCTCGCTCATGCGCTGCATGGCGTAGTTGGCCAGGTTGTGGTCATGGCGCTGGATGTTTTCCAGGCCGATGGCTTGAAGGTAGTCGATGGCGGCACCGAGGCCGATGACGCCCGCGATGTCCGGCGTGCCTGCTTCAAAACGCTGCGGCGGTGCCTTGTAGGTACTGCCTTCCATGGTGACGCTCAGGATCATCTCGCCACCGCCATGCCAGGGCGGCATGGCTTCCAGCAGGGCCATGCGGCCATACAGCACACCGATGCCCGTGGGGCCGCACATTTTGTGGCCGGAGAAAACGAAGAAGTCGCAGCCGAGGTCACGCACGTCGATGGGCATGTGCCCCGCGCTTTGCGCGCCATCCAGCAGCGTGACCGCTCCCAGAGCCTTCGCCTTGGCGATAAGTTCCTTCGCCGGATTGATGGTGCCAAGAGAGTTTGAGATATGGACGAAGGCGAACAGCTTCACCTGCTCAGTGAGCAGGTTCTCAATGGCGTCGGAGTCGAGCGTGCCGTCATCCAGCACCGGAATGTACTTGAGCGTCGCGCCGGTGCGCTGGGCGAGCATTTGCCACGGGATGAGGTTGCTGTGATGCTCCATGCCGGTGACGAGGATAACATCCCCTGCCCGCACATTCTGCGTCCCCCAGGTGTTCGCGACGAGGTTGATGCCCTCGGTGGTGCCACGGGTGAAAATGATTTCGTCCTCCGAGGCAGCGCCGATGAAGTGCGCCGCTTTTTTCCGCGCCGCCTCAAAGGCCTCCGTGGCGCGGTTGCTCAGCTCGTGCAGCGCCCGGTGGACGTTGGCGTTGTCGCGCTCGTAGTAGTGTGAGAGCGTCTGGATGACCGCACGCGGCTTCTGGCTGCTGGCAGCGTTGTCCAGATACACCAGCGGGAACCCATTCACCTGCTGATCGAGGATGGGAAAATCAGAGCGTATGCGCGGCCAGTCCATGATCTCGGACCCTGGCACTAGCGTGCCACCACGCTCACGCGTGACGGAGTAACGGCAGCAGGCAACCGACCAGCGTAGCTGCCACGGCTTTCGATCTGACGGGCACGCTCCTGCATGGAGGCAGGCTTGCCATCAGTCGGCAGATTGTTTTCACCCAGCCATCCCAGCACTTCAGACGCGGTCTGGTCCAACATTTTCACGGGAAACATATTCTTGAAGGCGGCCCCGGTCTGGGTACCGCAACTGGTGAGGCAGGCAGAAAACAAAAGGAGAAATGTGAAGCGGGCAAATTTCATTAAACTCCTGTTTATCATGACGATCCAATTCTGTAAACAACAAGATTCTCAGCGCTGCAAAGCGATCTGAGAGCCGCAGCTGGCAGTTGGAGAATGCGGAATGCCGTGGCGGCCTTTCTCCTGCACCTCTTTTCCACGTATTTTCAGGGCCCTTCCGGAAGCGCCTCCAGGGCTGCGCTCATCAGCAAACATTAAATAATAAGGCGCTAGACGCAAAGCCGTGCCGATCAGCCCGCAACTGCTGAGCAGCAGGCAAGCTGCTCCGGCAAAGATCAAACGGGAGTTCAGGATCATCTCCCATTTTTATCACAAGCACCTGCCAGAGTAAACATTTATGATCCCGCACTCAAAAGGCAAAACTTGCGCATTCTGCGGCAAACATTCAACATGTGCGTCCGTATTGCACTGCCCTTCCGTCACCAACCCAAATGAAGAAACTGCTCTCTCTCCTCCTCGCCCTTACCGTCTCGCTCCAGGCTGAGATCGAACTCAAGCAGGGCGATCACATCGCCATCGTCGGCAGCGGTCTGGCAGACCGGCAGCAGCACCACGGCTGGCTGGAGGCGCTGATTCACAAGACCTACCCCGACCTCCAGCTCACGGTGCGCAATCTCGGATTTGCGGCGGATGAGGTCAATGTCCACCCGCGCAGCGATGAAGTACCGACCACAGAGTACTTCCTGGACATGAAGCCTGGCACCCTAGCGACCAAGGTGGGCGAGACCGAGGTGGTCTATACCGCCGGGGCAGACTTCCACGCGAACGTCATCCTGGCCTACTGGGGCTTCAATGAGTCGTTCAAAGGCGAAGCTGGACTAGCCGACTTCAAAAAGGCATTGGACGAGTATTTGAAAAAGCAGCTCAACGCCGACTACGGCAAGGGCAAGCCGCGTGTGGTGCTCCTCTCACCCATCGCTCATGAAAACCTCAAGAGCGCCGATTTCCCAGACGGCGCTGCCAACAACAAAAACCTCGCGGCTTACACCGCCGCCATGGCCGAAGTCGCCAAGACCAACAGCGTGCCGTTTGTCGATCTCTTCGCCGCTTCCCAGACCCTCTATGCCAGCGCAGCACGGCCACTGACCATCAATGGCGTGCATCTGAGCGAGGCCGGAGACAAGGCGCTCGCCCCGGTGCAGTTCAAGGCACTGTTCGGCAAAGAGGCCCCGAGCACGGATGATCCTTACATCGCCAAAATTCGCGAGGCCGTGTTGGAGAAGAACGTCCAGTGGCACCACCGCTACCGCACCGTGGATCAGTACAACATCTTCGGCCAGCGCTCCCGCATCAAATACGCCGACGCCATCACCAAGACCAACGGCGTTGACAATGCCACCATCCTCGGTGCCGAGCTGGCCCAGCGTGATGTGAAGACGGCCAACCGCGACAAGGCCGTCTGGGCAGCCGCGCAGGGCAAGAGCTACGAAGTGAAGGACGACAACCTTCCCCCAGTGCCTGCTGTGGCCCCCAACCGCCCTGAGCCGGTGCCTTATCTCGGTGGTGCAGAGGCGCTCCAGCACCTCACCACGCCTGAAGGTGTGAAGGTGGACTTCATCGCCTCCGAAGTGGAGTTCCCCGACCTCATCAACCCCGTGCAGATGAACTTCGACACGCGCGGCCGCCTCTGGGTGGCCGTCTGGCCGAGCTACCCTGAAACCACCCCGACCACCAAAGTCTTCGACAAGCTCCTGGTCTTCGACATCGACCCCAAGACCGGCAAGTTCACGAAATGCACCACCTTCCTTGACGGATTGAACTGCCCCACCGGCTTTCAGCTTTATAAAGATGGCGTGCTCGTCATGCAGTCCCCCGACATGTGGTATGTCCGCGACACGGATGGCGATGGCAAAGCCGACTGGAAAGAGCGCATTGTTCACGGTCTGGATGCTGCAGATTCGCACCACGAAACCAATTCCATCTGCTATGAACCCGGCGGTGCCGTGTATTTCAGCGATGGCGTCTTCCACCGCACCAACGTCGAGACACTCAAAGGCCCCGTGCGCAATGTGAATGGCGCGATCTATCGCTACGAGCCACGCACCGACCGCTTTGACCGCTACGTGCCCTACGGCTTCGCCAATCCTCACGGGCGCGTGTTTGACTACTGGGGCAATGACATCATCACCGACGCCACCGGCAACGCCAACTACTTCGCCCCCGCCTTCAGCGGCCATCTGGACAGTGGCGCACATGCCAAAATGAAGGAGTTCTGGAACCGCCCTTCGCGCCCCACCCCCGGCACCGCCATCCTCAGCAGCCGCCACTTCCCCGAAGACTGGCAGGGCACCTTCCTGAACACCAACGTCATCGGTTTCCAGGGCATCTTCCGCGCCAAAGTGACCGAAGAAGGCTCCGGCCTCAAGGGCGAGACCCTGGAGCCAGCGATGCTGCAAGACGATGTGAAGGCCAACCCCAACTTCCGCCCCAGCGGTGTCGCCGTGGCCCCAGATGGCTCGCTTTACGTCATGGACTGGTCGCAGATGCTGATCGGCCACCTGCAGCACCACCTGCGTGATCCGAACCGCGGCCACACCCATGGCCGCATCTACCGCCTCAGCTACCCCAGCCGCCCGCTGCTCAGCCCGAAAAAGATTCACGGTGAGTCCATCGAAAGCCTCCTCGAACTCCTCAAGGAGCACGAAGACAGCGTGCGCCAACTTGCCAAAATCGAACTCGACACCCACGACTCCAAGCAGGTCATCGCTGCGGTGCAGAAGTGGGAAGCCGCACTCGACAAAGCGGACAAAAACTACGAGCACAACCGCCTCGAAGCCCTCTGGGTACACCAGTGGCACAACGCCGTAAACCTCAGCCTCCTGGATGCCGTGCTGCACTCACCTGAGCCACGCGCCCGCGCCCAGGCCATCCGCGTCGCCAACTACTGGAGCGACCGCGTGCCGAACACACTCGCCATCGTCGAAGCCGGCATCAAAGACAGCTCCCCGCGCGTCCGCCTCGAAGCCGTGCGCGCGCTCAGCTTTGTCAAAGGTGCCGACGTGACCAAGGCCATCGACCTCGCCAAACTCGTCCTGGCCGAAAAAGATTACTACATCGACTACTGCTTCCGCGAGACCATGAAGCAGCTCACCTCGCTGCCAGAGGGCAAGGACATCCTCGGCAAAGAGCCACTCCTCGCCGCCCGCCTACGCGCCGCGCCGGATGCCAGCTTTGGCCCCACGGACAAGAAGCTCTCCGCTGCCGACAAAATGCTCTATGACCTCGGCAAAGAAGTCTTCAACCGCGAGGCGCATTGCGTCACCTGCCATCAGGCCGACGGCAAAGGTGTGGACAACATCTACCCCGGTCTGGTCAAGAGCAACTGGCTCGAAGGCAACGGCGACCGCGTGATCAAGATCGTCCTCAAAGGCCTCTTTGGACCACTCGACTTCCAGGGCAAAAAATACGGCCCCGAAAAAGGCACCCCGCCGATGATGGGCTTTGGCCCGCTGCTCAAAGATGAAGAAATCGCGGGCGTCATCTCCTACGTCCATCAGTCCTTCGGCAACAACCTCCCCATGGTCAAAGTCGAAGACGTCAAACGCGTCCGCGAAGAAACCAAGGAGCGCGCCATCTTCTACATGGTCGATGAGATCCTGAAGGAGCACGCGCTGGAGAAGAATAAGTAAGCGGCATAGGTGCCTCAACATCGTGTTCTAGCCAATCGGGCGCGGAGTCGCGCCCGGTGCAGCTTTTTAGACGCCATACGGGCATGCCGCCGCCTGCAGCTATGGCGAACGCCCCTGCCCTTCGCCTGGATAGCGCAGGCTTTACGTTTTAGCCCAAAACGGCTATACTGAAGACATGAACACCATCACCGCCATTTTCGAACCTGCTGCGGACGGCACGCTTCATCTTCCTCTGCCCTCGGCATGGCAAAAGCTTCCCATACGTGTCCAAGCAGTGCTGGAGCCGGTGATTTCGACGAATTCAGAAGCTTCGCCTCCGTCACCATTGAAAGGCTTTGGCTGTCTCAAAGGCAAAATATCGATGCGGGCGGATTTCGATGAGCCGCTTGCGGACTTCAAAGATTATATGGCATGAGATTACTCATCGACACGCATGCGCTTATTTGGTTCTGCGAAGGAAACCCCAATCTCAGCCCAGTAGCCCGAGCAGCTATGGAAGATGACGCCAACGAGCGATACATCAGTCACACCGTCCTCTGGGAGATGCCATCAAACTCTCCCTCGGCAAACTTCAACTTCAGGTAGATTATGATCGAATCTTTCCAGACGCGCTGATTGCCAACGGTTTCCAAATGCTTCCTGCACGCCTCGAACACTACCAGGGTCTAATCACTCTCCCTCGGCATCACGGCGATCCCTTTGACCGTTTGATGATTGCCCAGACCCAAGCCGAGGGACTGACCCCACTACCTGTGATACACATTTCCCTGCCTATGGCGTGCCGTTACTTTGGTGAGTGTAGATGGTGATCGGGTCAGTTGACAGACCGTCACCATCCCAGTTGTCATTGATCCGCGAACCATTAAACTCCCCGTCATGACTGCAACTCTGGAAGCTAATCACAAGCTATCGCTTTCTGAAGATGTTTTTGCCCAAGGACACTTCAAGGATGGCATGGAATTTCGTGTGACCCTGAAGCCGTCAGGCGCAATGATCCTGTGCCCCAACCAACCGCCGCCGAAAATCACTCGTGGAGCATCTACGGGGACTGCATGGGCTGGAACTTGCCCTGAACCGCGAACCACTCGGGCCGCCCATGGATCTATGATACACCTTGCTTGACACAAATGTCTTGTCCGAAGGCATGAAACCGCAGCCAGCTTCCAAAGTGATCGCGTGGCTGAATGCCCACCAGGAAGATTCCGCCATCAGCGCACTGACACTCGCAGAACTGGCCCGCGGAGCAGAAGCGGCAGCCGATGGAAAACGGAAAAATGAACTGCTGTTGCGGCTGCGCTTCATGCAGGAAGACTTCGCTGATGCCATCCTGCCTTTTGACGATGCGGCTGCCTGGGAATGGGCTCGCTATTGCAAAAGAGCTAGTGAAGCAGGTCGTTCGTTGACCGTGATGGATAGCCTGATTGCCGCCACGGCTCTCGCTTATGACCTGACTGTCGTCACGCGCAACATCGCGGATTTTCCAGGACTTACCACCATCGCCCCATTCACCACTTGCTGCCCTCAAGGCTGCGGTGCCCACAACGGAATGGGATGTCATGACATTGTCCCACCACACGACATCTGCGTCAGTCGCACTAATTATCGCCTCATGGGGCGGGAGCACTCCAGCACGCTAACGCGTTGGAGGTACCCCAGGCCGTGAATTTAGCACACCTCAGCTCTCCCGAATTTTCCCCGCCAGCGTGTCCAAGGTGCGCTTGAAGTCATTCGACCCCGTGATGAGGTTCGTCACCACTTTGCAGGCGTGGATGACGGTGCCGTGGTCACGGCCGCCGAATTCATCACCAATCTGCACCAGTGGCAGCTTGGTGAGCGTGCGCGTGAGGTACATGGCCACCTGCCGCGCCTCAGCGATGTTCTTCGGACGACGCGGGCCGGTGAGGTCGCTGACGCGCAGATCGTAATGGGTGGCGATGATGCGCTGAATCCGGTCCACGGTGACGGTCTTGGATGGATCTTCGTCGATCACGTCATGCAGCATGGTGGCGAGCGCGGATTCCGTGGGGACGGAACCTTCGAGCGAGACGTGCGCGGCGACGCGCATGAGTGCGCCTTCCAGCTTGCGGACGTTGACGCGGATGCGCTGCGCCATGAATTCGAGGATCCAGGGTTCGAGCGAGACATTGAAGTCGCTCTGCTTGCGGCGCAGGATGGCGATGCGGGTCTCAAAGTCCGGCACCTGAATCTGCGTGGCAAGGCCCCACTCAAAGCGTGAGACGAGACGGCTTTCGAGATTTTTGATCTCGCTCGGCGGACGGTCGCTGGCGAGGACGATCTGCTTCGCGTTGTTGAAGAGTTCGTTGAAGGTGTGGAAGAACTCCTCCTGGGTGCTGTCCTTGCCTTCGAAGAAATGCACGTCGTCGATGAGCAGCACATCGACCTTGCGGTATTTCTGGCGGAACTGGCTGAAGGTCTGGCGCTTGATGGCGTCCACGAACTCGTTGGTGAACTGCTCGGAGGTGACATAGCGGACGTTGGCACGTGGTTTGCGCGCCAGCACTTCCTGGCCGATGGCTTGCAGGAGGTGGGTCTTGCCGAGACCCGTGGGGCCGTAGAAGAAGAGTGGATTGTAAATGCGGCCCGGTTTTTCAGCCACTGCCTTGGCCACAGCCACGGAATAGCTGCTGTTCGGGCCGATGACGTAGCTGTCGAAGTTGAACTTGGCGTTCAGTCCGGCCTCGCTGAAGAAACGAATCGGGGCCTGGTCTGCGGCATTGCCACGCGCGGCCTTGAGTTCGGGCAAGGGTGCGTATGCAACGGGAGGCGCTTCAGTCGCGACGTGGAATTCAATGATCGCCGGCACGCCGGTGACCTCAGCCACGGCATCTGAGACGGCTAGCGTGTGATTGCTCTCGATCCAGAGTTGATGGATCGGATTGGGGACGGTGATGATGAACCTGCCGTCATCTGCGAGACGACCGGAGGTGCCGCTGAAGCAGCGCTGAAAATTGTCGTCCCCGAGGCGCTTTACCAAAACTTCGCAGACCTGATCCCAGACGGTGGGCACTCGCGTGAACAGTTCTGTGTTTGCAGCGTGAGCCGAGCCATTGAGAGAGGTGTGATTCGTGTTTTCATCGTTGCGCGCCATGATGATTGTTTCGTTGATGAGGAGATCGGGAATGTGTTAGGAAGGCGTGTCGGCAGGAGTTCAGTTGGGAGCAGTCACGAGCCACTGAATATCTTTTTAAATGTCACTTCTTTGTATGACGAAAGCGACACATGAAACAAGCTCTTTTTATATATTTTTTGAAGTTTTGAAGCGAATGCCACAAAAGTTCAAAAACAATTTGCGCAGGGTTTTGAACATTCGTTCCGCAACTTGCGTGAACAAGGTGTGAACAGCCTGCGAATAGCTGTGTGTAACTCAAATGCGGCACGCAAAATGCGAGCACGAATGTGCTGAGATGTGGGTCACACACCAGGCTATGTTGCTACGCATCACCCACTTTCATTTTGCGAGAGGCTACTTTTGCAGATGGATGATGTGCGGTCGGAGCGCACGAATCAGAGGCGGCGCGGCTGGTAAGAGAGAAAACGTTGAGTCAGCAGCGCGCGCTGGGACGAAGGATTCTAGGGACGCGCACAGCGCATCCCTACCCGCCCTGCGTGGCGCGGCACCGCAGAGCTGGTAAGGAACCGCTGTGTCGAGTCCGTGATTTCGGGTCTGTCACGGCGCAGGCACCCAAAAAGGTCCGCCGTCATTGCCGTGGCCGATAGACGGAAGTGCCGCAGCAAACATCAATGCGCCTGCTTCACGTGCTCGCCGAGCAGATCGCGACCGAAGTCACCGTCAAAGCTGCGCCAGACGCTGTGGACGTGGTTGGCATCGTTCTGCGTGTTGTCGTATTCGAGGAGGAAGGTCTTGCCCTGCACACGGTAGTAGTGCGGTTCGCCGCGCTCCTTGCCACCTGCCCAGGCGAAATAAATCGGTCCGCTGTTTTGAAATTCCGTGCGTGCGGCTTCGGCGATTTCAGGACGCAGGCGGTCAATGTATTCAGCGATGAGGCGTGTGAGCATGGCCTTCTGCTTGGCATCGAGTTCGGAGTCAGCCAGACCGGCGGGAGCGAGCGGACTCACTTTGTGCTCAGCAGCAGTGATCATTTCCTTGGGGGCTTCCGTGGCTACGAAGGCCGTCTTGAACTGCTCTGGGGTGAGCGACTTGACCAGCTCACGACCCAGTTCTTCTTCAACGCCGAGCACGCGCAGTCCGGTGAGCGGTCCCTGGCGGATTTCGCCTGGATTGGTGCCCATGAACGAAGGCGTGGCACGCAGCATCTGGCCGTCTTTGATGGTGAAATTCAGTGAGAGGTGATGCCCTTCGACACGCCAGCCCCAGGCACCGGTGTCCGCAGGTTCGCCAAAGATCGAGACAAAGTATTTTTCGGGATCACGCTTTTCGCGGGTGGCGGCGCGCTTGGATTCATCTGCACCTTCGATTTGATAGAGCACTTCTTCGAGACTCATGATCGTGACCGCTTTGGCGGAGCCACGGAAACTGAGGCCGGTATTCAGCAGTGCGTGGGCGAGCAGACGCTGCTGCGGCGTCATCTCTTTGAGCGGGAGCCCCTTGCGCTCGCGCGGGATGAAGTGCCAGTTTTCACGTTCCGCACCGGCGAAATCAAAAGTAGCCTTGGCTTTTTGCTCGGGTGTCAGCGCGGCCAGAAAGACCTTGGCGATGGCGGACATCTGTGCGCCAGCTTCGTGGGCCGCCACAGGACGCGGAGTGAAACTGGAAAGAGCAAGGCAAATGCCAAGAACTGAGACGGAGAGACGCTGAACAATGTGCATGGTGTTGGGGTGGAGAATCGGCGTGAATGGCTGGCAGGAAGAGACGAACGCTCAGTTCAATCGCGGTTTGTCATTCTTTGTCATCAATTTTCATGTTGAGAGCGCCGAATCGTTGACACTTTCAGGCGTGAGGTTGTAGTCTGGTGATTATCCCAAAATACCGAGTTTCCGTACCACCCGCCAAGCAGATCCGAATTCATGTACTCCAATGAAGCATACCTCCTCGAACAGCTCCAAGAATCCGGACTGCTGACCGAGCGTGACATTCAGCAGGCAAAAACAGGTCTCAAACCCGGCGAGAGCGTCGTTGCAGCACTGATCAAAGCGGCAACGGTCTCAGACGAGCAGATCGCGCGTACGGTGGCGGTCAGCTCCGGTATGGAGTACGTCGATCTGAACGGGTACGAAGCGCATCCCGGCCTGAAGTCCCTCGTTCCCCTGGAGGTGGCCCTGAAATATAAAATCGCGCCGCTGGGAATGAATCAGAGCTCGCTCCAGATCGCGGTAGCGGACCCGTTTGATTTTGAAACGCTGGATGCGCTGCCGCACGTGCTGCAGCCAGACATTGAGTTTTACTGCTCCACTCCCGGTCTGATCAAGACCGTCCAGTCCAACATTTATGGTAATGAAGCCGTGCTGGGCATTACGACCAAAGGTGCTGACCCAGGTGCCTCCTCAGACGCCGACGCCCCGGTCATCCGGCTGGTGCAGAACATGCTGATGGAAGCGTTCAAGCAGAAGGCGTCGGATATTCATGTGGAGCCGCTGGAGAAGGACATCCGCATCCGCTACCGAATGGACGGTGTGCTGGTGGACGTGGAGCACCACCCCAAGCGCCTGCATTCCGCGATCATTGGCCGCATCAAGATCATGACTGGTTCGATGCAGTTGGATGAAAAGCGCATCCCGCAGGACGGCCGTATACAGATGCACTTCAATGACAAGGAGATCGATATGCGTGTGTCGATCATCCCCACCAACAACGGTGAAAGCGTCGTCATGCGTGTGCTCGACAAGAGCAGCCTCAAGCTCGGCCTGGTGGACCTGGGATTCTTGAGCGATGACCAGGCATCCTTTGAGCAGCTCATCACGCTACCTGACGGCATCATCCTCGTCACCGGGCCGACGGGTTCCGGCAAAACGACCACGCTGTATGCCTGCCTCAATTTCATCAACCGCCCTGACCGCAAGATCATCACGGTGGAAGACCCGGTCGAATACGAGCTCGCGGGGATCAATCAGGTCATGGTGAGAGAAGATGTGGGCATGACGTTCGCTGCGGCGCTGCGCGCCATGCTGCGCCAAGCCCCCAACATCATCATGCTGGGAGAAATTCGCGACTTGGAAACGGCCTCCATCGCCATCCAGGCCTCGCTCACGGGCCACTTGGTCTTCAGCACGCTGCATACGAATGACGCCCCGAGCGCCGTCGCTCGTCTCACGGACATCGGGGTCAAGCCCTTCCTCACGGCCTCCGCCGTGCGCGCAATCGAAGCGCAGCGGCTCGTCCGCAAACTCTGCCCCGACTGCAAACAGCCCGGCTCACTCTCGACGCATGAACTCCGCGCCCTTGGACTGGAAGTGGCCCAGATGGCTGAGGCCACCATCAACACCGCTGTCGGCTGCTCCAAATGCCGCCAGCGCGGCTTCCGTGGTCGTATGTCCCTGGTCGAGATTTTCAAGATCAACGACGAGGTGCGCGGCATGATCAACCAGCAGCTCACCACTCCCCAACTGCGCAAGCGCGCGCGGGAACTGGGCATGCGTACCCTGCGCGAGGACGGCATCCGCAAGGTGCTCTCCGGCTCGACCACCGCTGATGAAGTCATCGAAGCTACCATGTCCGACGCCGATTGATTTTCACTTTTCGATTTCTCCAACGAATTCTATTTCCTACAGACGACTATGACACCCCATAATGTGGTAGAGATGCTCAAAAGCCGAGGCGTGATCGACAAAGGTGTCGCCTATGACATTGAGCAGGATTCCGTGAAAAACGGCAAAGACATTGTCCAAGTGCTGCTGTCCTACGGCATTTATACCAATGAGGACGAGTTCTGGGCGCAGGTGGCTGATGAACTGGGGGCCGACCACTTCGATCTCGACAATTTCGAACCGCCCCCCTCGGTCGTGGCGTTGATTCCAGGAGGCATGGCACGTCTCTACGGTGCCTTCCCCATCACTCTGGATGCGCAGGGTCTGCATGTGGCCTTCACCGATCCGCTCAATCCCCAACTGGTCGAAGACCTACGTTTCGGACTTGAAAAAACCATTGTGCCAGTGGTCGCACGCCGCAGTCAGGTCCTGACCTTGATCGAGAAGTTTTATGGTGCTGGTGCCCCCAGTGTTGATGAAATTTTTGGCCAGCTCGGCAGGGCCGGAAAGGAAGGACTCAGTGCTGAAGCCGAGGCCAATTCCGCGCCCATCGTTAAATTCGTCGATCTGGTGATGCAGCAGGCGATCAAGGAACGAGCCAGCGACATTCACTTTGAGCCGTTCGAGCGTGAATTCAAAATCCGCTACCGCGTGGATGGTGCCCTCTATGAGATGGCACCGCCGCCCCTGCATCTGGCCACGTCGATCATCTCGCGTATCAAGGTCATGTCCAACATGAACATCGCGGAGCGACGCATCCCGCAGGACGGCCGCATCATGACCAACGTGGGCGGCAAGCCGGTGGACATGCGCGTAAATTCGCTCCCCACCCAGCACGGCGAGTCTGTGGTGCTACGTGTTCTTGACCGCTCATCGATCAACATCGAACTTGATGCGCTGGGCATGCAGCCCTTCCTGCAAGACTACATCGTCGAGACCATCCACAAGCCCAACGGCATCTTCATCGTCACCGGTCCGACGGGAGCAGGCAAGACCACCACGCTCTACGCCTGCCTGCGACGGATCAACACCATCGACTGCAAGCTGATCACCGCCGAAGACCCGGTGGAATATGAACTCGACGGCGTCATGCAAGTGCCGATCAATGAGGCCGTCGGACTGACCTTTGCCAAGGCCCTGCGCTCCTTCCTGCGACAGGACCCCGACCGCATCATGGTGGGAGAAATGCGCGATCTTGAGACCGCCCAGATCGCGATTCAGGCCTCGCTCACCGGGCACTTGGTGCTCAGCACCCTGCATACGAATGATTCCTCTGGAGCCGTCACACGTTTGGTGGACATGGGGGTCGAACCCTTCCTCGTCTCCGCCACGCTGGAGGGGGTGCTAGCACAGCGCCTGCTGCGCACCGTCTGCAAAAGCTGCCGCTCACCGTATGAGCCAAGCCTGAGCATCCTCAACCAACTCAATCTTACCCCGGAGGATCTCGGCGGGAAGCAATTTTACACCGGTTCCGGGTGCTCCGCCTGCGGTAACAGCGGCTACAAAGGCCGCAAAGGCCTCTACGAACTGCTGGATGTCACTGACCCCATTCGCGAACTGATCACCGGCCGCGCACCCTCCATCGTGCTGAAGCAGAAAGCCATTGAGCTTGGCATGGTCACGCTACGTGAAGACGGCCTGCGCAGTATTTATGATGGCTCGACCACCATCGAAGAAGTCCTGAAATACACCTGATTCCCGCAACGCCGCCGCCGGCACCTGCCCGTGTGCAACCCTGCACATTATTTGATGGACAGAACGCCCGCCGTCCCGGTATTCTAAAATTACTCTGAACAAAGCCGCCCGATACGCCCCTTATGCCCACGTTTCATTACATCGCCCTGGATCAGAACGGACAGGAAACCGCCGGAGATCTTGATGCCGCCTCCGAAGCAGATGCCGTCAATCAACTGCGCCAGTCCGGCCTCTATCCGACAAGCGTCGCCGCCGACGGTCAGGGGCAGTCTGCTGCGATCAAGAAACGCGCCAAATCCTCCGCCAAGGGCAAGACCAAGACCGTCAAAATCGGTGCCAACGCCAAGGTCAAGAGCAAGAGCCTGATGATTTTCACACGCCAATTGGCAACGCTGATCGACTCCGGCCTGCCATTGCTGCGTGGACTCACGGTGCTGGGACGGCAGGAGCCGAACCCCGTGATGAAAGGGACCATCAACACCCTCGCGGAAAATGTTCAGACCGGCAGCACCTTCTCCGAAAGCCTGCAGCAGTACCCGCGCATCTTCAACAAGCTCTACGTCAACATGGTGAAGGCCGGGGAACTTGGCGGTGTGCTCGAACTCGTGCTCAACCGTCTGGCCGAGTATCAAGAAAAGGCGCAGAAGCTCAAAAACAAGATCGTCGCAGCGATGGTGTACCCCATCATCGTCATGTTCATCGCCGCAGGCATCATGGTCTTCCTCATGCTGGTCATCGTGCCACGCTTTGAATCCATCTTTGATGACATGATCCCCGGCGGCAAATCCAAGCTGCCCGCGCTGACCAAATTTGTCATCGGTTTCAGCCGCAGCATGATGGACAACCTCTGGTACATCGTGGGCACCATAACGGCGATCATTGTCGGCTGGCGGATGATGGCCGCCACCAAAGGCGGACGCCGGTGGATTGACAAGATGAAACTCAAGCTGCCGATGTTTGGTGATGTGCAGAGCAAAACTGCCATCTCACGCTTTACCCGCACCCTGGGTACGCTGGTGACCTCCGGCGTGCCGATCTTGCAGGCCTTGAATATTACCCGTGACACCGCTGGCAACACCATTGTGTCAGACGCCATCACCAAGGTGCATGATGCTGTCAAAGAAGGGGAATCCATGGTGGCCCCCCTAGAGTCCAGCGGCGTGTTCCCTCCCATGGTGATCTCCATGGTCGATGTGGGCGAGGAAACCGGCCAATTGCCCGAAATGTTGCTGAAGATTGCCGATGTGTATGAAGACGAAGTGGACAATGCCGTCTCCGCCCTCACTTCCATGCTGGAGCCGCTGATGATCGTCGTCCTCGCCGTCGTCGTCGGCACGATCGTGATGGCCCTCTTCCTCCCGCTCATCGAAGTGATCAAGAACCTCAGCGGCGGTGCCGGCGGCTAGGCCACAGGTCCACCCCCAACCAACCAACCTTGGAGTCATGAAATCAAGCCATTTCAAAACCCGTTCGCACACCCGCGCCTTCACCCTGGTGGAGATGCTCATTGTCGTCACCCTCATTGCACTGCTTGCCGCGCTGACCCTGGGTGCCTACACCTATGCCATGCGCTCATCCAAACGGCGCGTCACCACCGGCACGTTCGAAACGATCAAACTTGCCCTTGAACGTTACAATGTGGAATTTGGTGAATACCCGCAGCCGAATAACTCTGGTCAGATGATGCAGTTCCCCCCCGGCAGATTCGCGTATGACGTTTCCGGAGCGGCCTGCCTCTATCAGGCGCTGACGGGTGACGGATTCGATCAGATCAGAGGAGTCACTAGCACCACCACTGGCTCAGCAAGCGGTAGCGCAAGCAGCATGTCCGATGGGAAAGTGGACGGGGCCGCCGAGGTCAAAAACAAGATGTTGGTCGAAATTCCTCAGTCCATTTTCACCAAAAAAAATTCCACCTACATCCTCATCGACGGCTTTGGCCATCCATTCCAGTACATCAAAGCCGCTGCCCCAACCACTCCCAGCACGGGCACGAATTCAAGTTCAGGTTCCAACTCCAATACCACCCCCATCACCATCAATGCCACGTATGATCTCTGGTCCTACGGCGAGGACGACGCCAACGCCTCCATGAGAAGCACCGCCGCATTGAATTCCCCGTCGGTATCGGTGCGGTGGATCAAAAACTGGTGATTTTGATGACAAGATCATTTGAAAAACGCTATTGACGGGGCATCTCAGGGCAAAGATTGATAACACATGCCCATTGGCCTCGCCATCGCCTCCATACTAGCGCTGTTCATCAGTTTCTGGATCTTGAACATTGCGCGCGATCCGAGCGTCTGGCGCCTCTGGTGGATGGACCTCCTCGGAGTGCTTGACGTGGATTCTGACCGCGAAATGCGGCGCCAGCATGAGCGCCAGATGTCCTTCATCTGCTACATCCTCTTCCTGCTCCTGCTGAGCACCAGCATCAGCGGTGCGATATGGACGGTGGATCAGGTGCGCGAGCACAAGCGTGATAAAACGCGCTTTGAGCGTGAGGTGGAGAGCTCCAACCGCGAAATCGAAAAAGTCAAAAACAAGCCCCAGAGCATCAAACGCTGAGGCAGGCGGAACCGAAGGAGTTGGATTTTGGTTTGCACGCAGCGTGCATCGCTGCGAAGAAATGCCTCATTCCATACCCGACCCCATGAACCGCCAGGAAAATCTCGAAGCCCTCTTTCGCAACGGCAAGACCGTCATCCTCCCCATCGACCACGGTTGTGCCATTCCCGTGCCTGGTTTGGAAAACCCCTTTCAGCTCATCGACCAGGTCAATGAATTCGTCGATGGCTACGTCATGAACCTCGGCGTCGCGCTGCGTGCTGCGGACAGCCTCGCCGGCAAGGGCATCATCCTGCGCACCGACGTTTACAACACCCGCACCACCGGTGAAGGCGCTGGCAGCATTGGCGTCTTTGGCGTTGAGGAGGCAGAAATGGTCGGAGCCAACGCGGTCATGAACATGCTCTACCCCGGCTCCGCCTATGAGAAGGCAAATTTCCAGGAGTGCGCCGATCTCATCCGCCTCAGCCTCGACACCGACATCCCCGTCATCCTTGAGTCCCTGCCCTACGCCCTGGGTGCGCCGGAAAAATACACCGTGGAGAATGTCAGCTTTGCTGTCCGTCTCGCAGCAGAGCTTGGCTCGGATGTGGTGAAGACCCCCTACCCCACCAACGGTACCGTGGAAGACTTCCGCCGCATTGTGGGGCAGAGCTTCGTGCCCGTCATCATCCTCGGTGGTGCCGCCATGGGCGACGACGCAGGCCTCTTGAAAATGGTCGAAGACGCCATGGACGCCGGAGCCGCTGGCATCGCCATCGGTCGCAATGTCTGGCAGCACAAAACTCCTGCCGCCATCGCCCGCAGCCTCGCGGCCATCGTCCATGAAGATGCCTCGGCGCTGGAAGCCCTCGCGCTGCTGAAAGAACCGGTGCGCTAAAGCAGTTTCGTTTTTTCCGCCATGAAACGCCTGCTTCTTGCCGCCAGCCTGCTCGCCACCTGCTCTCTCCACGCCCAGCAGCTTCAATCCTTCGAGATCAAGGCCGACGACTGGGCTGAAGGTGAACCGCCCAAGGAAGTCTTCGTGGTGGATGGCACCATCAAGATCGGCGCGCGCGATGGCAACAAAGCCATCATCATCGACCCCAATCCCGTCACTGACGCCAGCGCGCAACTCGCCGTCTCCGCCAGCGGCAACGCGAGCATCGAGGCCAAAATTCTCGCCATCAAGCGTGGCCGCAGCACACCGCGCTTTGGCGTCAGCGTGCATGGCATGAGCGGGTACCGGCTCATCGTCAATCCCGCCAAGAAATCACTCGATCTCATCAAGAAAGATCAGACACTCGTCACCGTTCCCTTTGCCTGGACCAGCGAAGTGTGGGTGAAGGTCAAACTCGAAGCCAAAAAAGGCGCAGGCGACGCCTGGGCCATCACTGGCAAAGCCTGGCCTGCCGATGCCGCAGAGCCAGCGGAACCGCTCATCAAGCACGAGGACAAAAACCTCAAAGGCCAGGGCAAATGCGCCATCTGGGCCACTCCCTTTTCAGGTGAACCGGTATTCTTTGACGACATCAAAATCAGCATCGAAGCAGCACCCGCAGCGCCTTGAGTAGTGCTGCCGTATATCGCATGAATCGGAGGCGGTAGTGGCGGCAAAGGGGGGGACGTTGAGGTAGTAGCCCGCGCTGGGGCGAAGGATTCTAGGGACGCTTACAGCGCAGCCCTGCGTGGCGCGGCACCTCAGGGCTGGTAGGGAACCGCTGTGCGGGTCCGTGGTTTCGGGTCTGTCACGACGCAGGCGCTCAAAAAGGTCCGCCGTCCTTGGAGTGGCCGAAAATCGGCAGCACAGCGCCTTGAGATGATCAAGGCGCAAGCGGTGGTTTGACCGTGGTGCTGGCAGGCAGAGCGGCCGTCGCTTCTTTACCGCTGAACAGTTCCAATTTCGTCAGGCGGGCAAACATGAACCCGACAAAGACACTGGCATTCATCTCGATGGGAACTCGCAGTTCGTCATCAGAAACCCAGATGGTCGCCGTCTTCATCTTCTTGTAGGCGCTCAGGGCCAGTGTCGTTCGGTCGATTTTTCGGATCTGCAGCCCCAGCTTGATGCAGGGCCGCTTTTGCCCGCCATACGCAATGGTTTCACGCCCCTGCACCTCGAACGTGGTCAGGTAGGGCGTGTCCCAGGGCTGCACCACCCTCGTGATTTTTTGCCCATTCTTCAGCTCCAAGCTGCGCACATAGAGGATCACGGAAAGAAGGTCATCCATGGGGCCATAGGCGCACAGCGTCGTAGCAGTGCTCGCAGAGCCCTTCACCGGCAGCGTCTGCGTTTCCGTCACGACCCGGTGCTGCTCAAACGACACGCGGTAGCGGCAGGTCTCTGCGCTGTCCGTCTCACGGTACTTCAAAAAATGCGCCCGCAGATCACCGCGATGCATGATGGAGGTCATCTCGCAGTCGTACTTCCACAGCGCACGCGCCAGACCCGTGCTCGCAGCGGTGGCATCCGCACGCCAGAAGTCTCCCGCCTCACGCACAGTCAGCGTCGCCTGGCCCGCCGTCATCACATGACTCCAGCCGATGTCAAAAGTCAGCTTGCCTGGTGGCACGGGCCTCTGGGTTCCGGCGGTGCCAGGCGTCAGCTCTTTGAGCCACTCGGGAGATTGGGCCAATAGCTGGGCATGCCCCAGCACACCCATGAGAAGGAGCAGATAACGCATGCGGCACTATTACCCCGATTTTCTCTTTTGCCAGCGCGTGACTTTTCCGCCACAGTCCCCACATCATGCACGACCCCCGAATTGACGCCCTCTCCCGCCAGCTTGTCCGCTACTCCACCAAGGTGAAAAAAGGTGATCTGGTCTGGATTGACCTCTTTGATGTGCCCAACACCGTCGGGCAGAGCCTCATCCGCGAAGTCGTCGCCGTCGGTGGCCTCCCCATGGTGCGCATCAATGACGCCGTCCTCACCCGTGAGCAGATGATCCATGCGGATGAGAAGCAGTACGACATCATCGCAGAAAACAACCTCGCGCTCATGAAGCAGACCGACTGCTACATCGCCGTGCGTGGCAGCCACAACATCACCGAAGCCGCCGACGTGCCAGCAGATAAAATGAAGCTCGTCATGGCCAAGCTGCGCCCCGTGCAGAATGAGCGCGTGAACAACAGCCGCTGGGTCGTCCTGCGCTGGCCCACCGCCTCCATGGCCCAGCAGGCCGGCATGAGCACCCAGGCCTTTGAAGACTTCTTCTTCCGCGTCTGCCTGCTCGACTACGCCGCCCTCCTGCCCGCCATGAAGGCCCTGAAGCAGCTCATGGACAAGACCAAGCAGGTCCACATCACCGGCCCCGGCACCGATTTACGCTTCAGTCTCAAAGGCCTCAAGGCCATCGCCTGCGGCGGCAACCACAACATCCCCGATGGCGAGGTCTTCAGCGCACCTGTGAAAGACAGCGTCGAGGGCGTCATCAGCTACAACGCTCCCACGATCTACCAGGGCATTGCCTTTGACAGTGTGAAGCTGGAGTTCAGCAAGGGCAAGATCGTCAGTGCCACCGCCAACAACACCACCGCCCTCAACAAGATTCTCGACAGTGACGAAGGTGCCCGCTACATCGGTGAATTCGCCATCGCCTTTAATCGCGAAATCAAAGAGCCGATGCGCGACATCCTCTTCGACGAAAAAATCGCCGGCAGCTTCCACTTCACCCCCGGCCAAGCCTACGAAGGCGTCGCCGACAACAGCAACCGCAGCCAGGTGCATTGGGACCTCGTCAACATCCAGCGCCCCGAATACGGCGGCGGAGAAATCCACTTCGACGGCAAGCTCATCCGCAAAGATGGCAAGTTTGTGGTGCCCGAGCTGAAGCCGCTGAATTACTAAAGTTGACCAGTTGCGCCGCAACTGGAGCAAAACGCCCAAGGGTGAAAGCTAGCCCATGGGCATCGCGAGGACGCCAGTAAAGTGGGCCGCTCAGTCCCCTGAGCGGTTTCTGGCCCGTCGTGTACGCACGGAGCCGCACAGAGGACTGTTGCGGGCCACTTTATGCGGCAGCCTTCGGCTTGCGAATGCCTCCCCCTTCCTGCGAGGTTATTGAAGCATTGACTCCAGTTGCGCCGCAACTGGATAACTTTATCACACCGGCGGCTGAAAATTCAGCAGCTCAATCTCCACCGCATGCTTCCGCTCTGGCAGGAGCTCCACCATGCTGATGCTGCCGTACTCGATGTTGAAATAAGCCATCTGCTTCAGCGGCACTTCCAGCAGCAGCGCGATGATCGCGCGGATGATGCCGCCGTGGCAGAAGATGGCCACCTGCTGGTGCGGGTGCGCATGGATGATCTGCAGCAAGCACTCGCGCACGCGAGTCATCAGACTGTCGATGGTCTCGCCATTCATGATGCCGTTGTTTTCGATGATCTCCAGCCAGTCAAAAGCGCTCACGCCGAAGTTCTCCTGCACCTGATCCCAGCGGTGCCCGGTCCAGTCGCCGAAGTCGATCTCGATCAGCCCCGGCATCACTTCCGCCTTCAGGCCACGCTGCCGTGCCAGGGGTGAGAGCGTCTGCTGCACCCGCAGCATCGGGCTGGCATACAGCGCGTCGATCTTCGTGTCCTTCAGCCAAGCCGCCACCGCCGCCCCCTGCTGCAAGCCCAAGGGCGACAGGCCCATGTCAATGCGCGAGCCGCCAAAGACCTTGTGGTACTTCTCCTCCACCTCGCCGTGACGGATGAGATAGATCTGCATGGGATGATTCGGAAGATGAGATTTCACACCCCGTCTATGATGCAAACCGCCGGTGGCCGCAAGGTGGGAAAACAGGATCTCGACCAGCGCGGCGACAGGGCGCGGTTTGAGAGCATCCGCTGCAGAGCCTGACCACGGTCATAAAGCGGCAACGCCTGCCCCTGAACACGCTGCAAATGAAGGTAGAAAGATTGGCGCAGAGTACTCGATACGCCGCATAAACTACGGCGTCGCCACCCTCAGCCGCAGCAGTAGCTTCGTCGCCGTCCCACGCGGGATTTTGGCTTGCATGAGGCTCGTGAAGCCATCGTCAGACAGCACGGACGTCTTGCAGGATGTCGCTGCCGTCCAGGTAGTCAGGTCCTGGGACTGCTCCACCACGTAGGTCAGGTCGGTCGCGGCGTTGTTCTGGGGGTACGTGAAGGTCAAGTTGTCCCCGTCCACAGCAAGCACGGGCAGCAAGTGCGGGGTGGCGGCCCTGGGGTCGGCATTGAGCGCATACTTGAGGAGGTTGGTGATGCCGTCCCCCGCCGGGTTGGCCTGGGGGCCGCTGACGGTGGGGTCTTGGGCTTCATCGGCGCTGAAGGTGGCCGTGACCCAGGTCTTCCAGGGGGTATTGGTGGTCACATCAATAGGGGCGCTGCTGATGCCGCTGTAGCTGGCCGAGACACTGGCCGCACCGGACGCGTATGGGGTCGTGTACAGGCCATCGCTGCCCACACTGCCGTAGCCGGTGCTGGTCCAGATGAAGGTGGGCTGTACGGCGAGGTTGTTGCCAAATTGGTCCAGCACCGCCGCCGCAAACTGCTGCGTGATCTGCGCACCGATGACCGGCGTGCTGGCGTTGATATTGACTGATGTAAGCGTCTGATTCACCGTGACTGCCACGCTGCTGGTGGCCGTACTACCGCTCGCGTCTGCAATAGTGACGGAGAAGGTGTAGCTGCCCGCTTGGTAAAAGAAGACTGCGGTGTTTCTGGCCGCATGGCTGCCATTGATGCTAAAGGCGGGCGTGGTCGCGCCTGCGGGCAGCGTGGTGGCAGCCCAGGTGTAGCTCAGGGCGGACTCGGGAAAGACCGTGCTGGCTCCCAGCGCCGAGAGCGCCGTGTTCGTGCTGGTCACCGTGGCGGGCGCGGCTGCCGCAGCACTGTCAACCGTGGGTGTGGCGATGGCCAGCGCGGCGATCTGATCCATTCTCAGCGAGGTGTTGTAGATGCGCACCTCATCCAGCGCGCCGAGGAAGCAGCGGGTGCTGCTGGCGGGGTCCTGCCCCAAGGTGGTCACACCGTCAAAGGCCGCGACATCGTTTGCCACAGGATTCACCGCGCTCTGTAGGGTGCCGCCCTGGGGCTGGAGGTAAAGAGTTGCGTTGTCGGGGGTGACCACTAGCGCAACAAACGTCCACTGCGCATCCGGCACGGTCAGGCCGGAGTTGTAATTGTAAGTCTCGGAGGCGTTATTCCAGGTGTAGCGCAGCTCGTTGTCCGTGCCCAAATGCAGACCGCACGCGGTCGTGCCCGCACGGCAGAAGACCAGGCACGCGAAGGGGTTCTGCGTCCCGCTACGCCGCACCCAGCCGGTGATGGTCAGCGTGTTCGTGTTCAGGTTCAGCGCGGGAATGCTTGCGTAGCTGCCGCTGACACCTGCGTAGGACAGCGCACCCGTGCCCTGGATGCCGGTGGTCCACGTGGCGCCGTTCAGCGTGCAGGTCTGGCCATCTCCTGTGGCGTCGATGCTGGTGGTGCCGCTGCCTTCGTCAAACTTGTACCAGGCCAGTACGCCGTTGATGACCACCGTCGCTGTCGCGGCACCGCCCTGGCCATCGCTCACCATGTAGGTGAAGGAGTCGGTGTCTGCTGCGGTGCCGCTCAGGGGCAAGTACTGCAGCACGCCGCCTCCGGTGTCCACCACAGTGCCCAGCGCCCCTTGTGTGAACGCGCTGACCGTCAGTGGCGTGCCAGCGGGGCCGGTATCGTTTGCCAGTACGTTCACCGTGCCGACTCCACCCGTCGTCACGCTCAGCGCATCATTCTGCGCGGCCAGCACGGAGATGTGGTCAAACGTCGCGGTGCAGAGCGTCTGCGGGTCAGTGCTAGCTACCACTAGCCCCATCAGTACCGCCGCACCAGACATGGGGATGTTGGCCGCGCCCCTCTGCGTCCACGTCGTGCCGTCTGGCGCGGTGTATCCCGTGATGGTGTTGCCACTGCGCACCAGCCGCACCCAGTACGGTGCGGTGGGGCCGCTGGTGTTGCTATTGACGCTGCTCACGTCGGTGCTCGTGCGGAATTGAAAAGCAGCACCATGTCCAGGAGTGATCACCATCATCGCTTGCGCTGCCCCCTCGTCAGTACTTGCTCGAATCATTACGCCCGCCTGCGCCCCGTCCGCCGTGTTTTGCTGCGTGGCCACGCGGGCGGTGATAACGCCATCTCCGCACAGACTGCGGTACGCGTAGTGAAACTGGTCTTCGCTGCCCGAGATGCCGCTCCCCGAAGCGCTCAGCGTAAAAGTGCCGCTGTCGCTATCATACGCGGTGCCTGTGAGCGCTGGCATGTCAATATCCGCCGAAATCCACGGCGCTGAGATCACAGACATCGTGGCGGTACCCGAGAGTGCGCCTACCGTGGCACTCACACTCGCGAGCGTGCCGCTTCCTGGGGCGGTGTACAGCCCCGTACTGCTCACGCTACCGCCACCTGCTGTCACCGCCCAGGTGAAGGTGGGCTGCGCGTTCAAAGTCATGCCAAACTGATCAAGCTCCGTCGCGCTTAACTGTAACGTCTGCCCTGCGGCGAGATTCGTCGTGCCAGGAGCCACCACGACGCTGCTGAGCGTCTGGCTCACCGTCACGCTCACACTGCTGGAAACCGACAGCCCCTCGACATCCCTGATCGTCACCACCAGTGTGTAATTGCCCGCCTGGTGAAAGGTGGCCGTGGTGTTCTTCGCCGCATTCGTGCCGTTGCTGGAGAGCGATGGTGCCGCCCCGCTGGGTGCGGCAGCGGTATTCCAGGTGTAGCTCAGGCTTGGCTCACCGCCGCCGTCGCTGTCCGCCCCCAGCACGGATAGCACCGTGGTCGTGCCAGTGATGCTTCCCGGCGTGGCGGCTGCCGGAGTCGCCACCGTCGGCGCGGCATCTCCTGCGGTGTCGGGAATGCTGAGCGTCACGGGCGCGGAGGCGATGCCGCTGGCGATGACCGCCAGCGCGTAGGTCCCGTCCGGCGCATCCGGCGGCAGCGTGAACTCCGTGCTTTGCACCGCCGCTCCCGTCTGCACCGCAGTGCTGCTCCAGTTGAAGGTGCGCGCGTAATAAACATTCCCCGTGCCATCCGTCAGCCGCACGAGGGGGTAGTTGGTCGCCATCTGGAAGTCATCCCCATACGCTGCGCCTTCCGTGAAGCCGTTCAGGTTCGTCCCCGTCAGGTGGTGGGAGCCGTCCGCATTGCGCGAGATACTGGCGATGGCGGGCTGGAAGGTGGTGTCTGCCGCACCCGAGGTACTCAGATATTCATACATGACGCCCCCCGCTTTCATCAGCACGCCGCCATCCGGCAGCGTCAGCATCGTGATAGCGTAGGGCGGGAAATTGAGCGTCATGCCAGCCGGGCGGTCCACCTGCGCGATCCTGTTCGCCACCGGGTCATATTCAAAGAAACTTGGCGGCCCCGTCAGGTAGCCCGGCCCTGCGGCAAAGAGCACATGGCTGTTGGGCAGCACCGCGCCGGGGGTGTCCCCGCAGTTCAGCCCGCCAGGGATGTCTGGCCCCGCCACCCAGGTACCCGGCGCACTGCTGCCGCTGGGCGTGTACAGCGCCGTGTGCGTGTAACCACGGTAGAACGTGGTGCCATTGGCCAGCAGGTGCCCGCAGCCGGTCTCGTCGCCGATGAACATCACGTCCGGCGTGTTCGCATCCGCCACCCACTGGTTCAGCGCCGGAATGTACCGCTCGGACTGTCCAGGCGAATTGATGCCGTCCACGCTGAGGATGCTACCATCCGGCAGTTTCGTCCATGACACCTCATGCTGACTGCGCAGCGGCACTGGCCCTGCGCTCCAGGTGTTCGTTGCCGGGTCATAGATGACCGTCCCATTGGCGACCGCCGGTGACACAGGTGCCACCAGCACGCGGCCGTCCCCCAGCATCTCAGAGATTGAATCGTCGAAGATTTGCCCAGAGGGCGGCGCGAGCGTCCAGGTATTCGTCACCGGATCAAACACCTCTGCCGAGCTGCTCCCAGTGCCGTATTCTCCTCCTGCCACAAACACGCGCCCGTCCCGCAGCACCTGCAGGGAATTGTACAGCCGCGTATCGTGCATGGCGGGCAGCGTTGACCAAGTACCGTTCACGTAGCTGCCTTGGATGTCCGGCTTCAGTTGGTACCAACTGAGCGTGTCATCCCCCTGCGCCATCACGGTTCCATCCGTCAGCAGCAGCATCACCACCAAGTCGCTCGGCGGAGCATTCGCCAGTTGCGTCCACGTGCCCGCCCGCGCCACGCCCGCCAGCAGGGCCAGGAGGCCGACCCCAACTGCAAGGAGCCGCATCTGCATGCGGTGGCACTGCCAGGAGGAGGAACTGTGGTTTCCCATCATTCAACGGCGTGCGAGGTTTCCTGGTGAATCAGCCTGCCGCCTCCCGGCACTTGGCTGCGGATATGGCTGCTGCTGTGGCCCGATGACATTCACCCCCAACGCCACGCGACGCAGCACGCCCACGACGATGTCCAAGTCCGCCACGATGACCGCGATCGTCGCGCAGGAGCAGGACTGTGGAGTTGAGCAGACCATGATAGAGTTGAGCAATTTAACCCAAAACGGGGGACCATGGCAAGACCTTGAATTTTTGCGGCGCTCGGCGTGCGCCCTCCGGGGTGATTTTCAGCCTCAGGGTTGGGCTGGCGGTGCTGGCGGCTCTGCAGCTTTGAGGGCAGCCAGCTTCTTGCGATAGGCGAGGGCCGCTTCAGGCGTCAAAGCACACAGCGCGTGCTCTCCCACGTCTGTGGCGATGAGATAGACCGAGATGAATCCATCCGCAGTCACCAGGGCCGACTGCGGCAGTACGCGGATCGTCTCCCCCAGCACAAAGGTCTGCCCAGGCACCACCTGCTCCATCAGCTCCGGCTTGCCCTGCGGGGTGAGCTTCACCCGCTCATACTTGCCGCGTTTGGATTTCAAGACCACCGGCAGCTTGTCCGCCGGTGCTACGTCGGCCAGCAGGGCTTCCGCCGAAACCACCACCCGCTTCACAAAGCAGCGTAGCATGCCGTCACGGATGCTTTTCAGCTCAGCCGCATCGGCCCGCTGCTGCTCCAGAGCAGCGGCAGCTTTGGCCTTTTTGTCCGCCTCTTGGATGATGGCCTGCGCCCGCTCGCGCTGTTTGGCGCTCATCACCACCTGCTCGTTCCGCGGATCATAGCCAAAGATTTTCTGCACCTCCCCAGGCAGGTCCGCCAGCCGCACCGTCGCCACGCCTGTCGCATGACTGAAATGCACCTCCGCCGCATCAAACCGTGTCACCTTCACCGCCTCGTAGGTCACGCCCTGCTTCGTGGTCAGCGCAGGAAATGCCAGCGGTTCATCGCCACGGCACACGCCCAAGATCAGCAGTGCGGCCAGCATTGGCAGCAGTCCCCATGCGCGGCCAAGCAGGCAGTTGCACAGCAACCACCTGTAGAAACTGCGCGGGAAGACGATGAAAAACATAAACACAGCGCGCCACAGCAAGCGCCACACAAGTTTCAGCGCTACCGCCACCCCGTGCAAGCATGAGTTTTCCCGCCCCCTCCAGTGGCGAGTCTAGAGCAGCATAAGAGGATCTCTCGACGGCCTCTGCCAAAAAAAATGAAGCAGGCGCTGCCGCCTGCTTCACCACCCATCCTGATCATCAAACACTCAAATGGACGTGAGGAAATCGAGCAGTTGCTGCACCTGCTGCTTGCTGAGCTTCATGTAGCGATCCCTCGCGGTTTTAGCCTCGCCGTCGTGGGCTTTGATAGCGTCATCCACCGTCGCGGCACGACCGTCATGCAGGTAAGGAGCACTCGCACGCAGCCCCCAGAGCGGGGAGGTCCGCATCTCCCGCACATCGGCGGCACCCTGGGCGATCCCATCTCCCAGCGCGCCCATGTCATGCAGAAGCAGGTCGGAGAAGAGCCAAACTTGCTGCTGATTCAGCGCCGCGATTTTGTTCGGTCCAGTCATCATCAACGGCACATGGCAGACGGCGCAGCCAGTGTTTTGAAACACGCTGCGGCCGGCGGAGGCAGAATTGGTGGGCGGCAGGCGCGGAGGTGCGCCAATGAAGCGCATGAAGTCGGTCACACGGTCGATGTCGCTTTTGCCTGTCGTGGGATCGGCGACATCTTCGGGATCGGCCACGGTGTCATACTGCGCCAGGAGTTGAGTATTGCCGTTCGGGGCGTTTTCCACCGGAAACAGGCGATTGGTGATGCCGACCTCATTCAAGTAGGCGTCCCCCGCAAAGCTCAGCAGCGTAGCCTGCTGTGCCTTCCAGCCAAAGCGTCCGATGAGAGTCTTGCCTGTCGCTGCATCCGCCACCCTGGCCACCTTCCCCACCACACCGTCCAGCGGCGTGGTATGCACGTTTTGCAGGATCTGATCATCCGGGATCGCCTCGATCAGGCCCAGCCCGAAGAGCGGGGTGGAATTGCGGTGCGCCACCACATTGGCTTGCGGCGGTACGACCTCATGCAGCACGGGATTGATCTCCATCTCCTGCTGCAAGGAGCCGCCAAGATTGACAAGAGGATTGAACACACCGCCATCCGTGCGGCCAAAGCGCGTGACGTTGATGACGCTGGAACCGCCGGTGGCGGGCGCATTGTGGCACGTCACGCAGGAGTCGCGGTTGAAAATGGGCCCCAGGCCACTGGCCTCGGTCTCAGGAGATTCGAAATCATCTTTGCCATCAAGCCAGGCCGCGAACTGCGCCTTCGTCAGGCCCGGCAGAGCATCGCCAAGCTGCGGCGGCTTGGTGCTGGGTGGTGGCGCGGTAGGCGGGTGCGGTGGTGGCTGCGGACGGTGGGCCGGATGTCTGGGTGGCATCTGCGCGCCAGCTTGCATCCCGAAGGAGCATGCCAGGGCAAGTGCGAGATAAGAGGTGATGCGGGTCGTTTTCATGACAAGATTGGGTTGGCTGCAATCACGCCCGTGCGTGATCTCGTTGACTGGCAAAAGCCCGCCCGTTGAAAATCGTTACGCTCTTTTTCATTCGCTCTCTTCTCATGACTCTGAATCTCCTCCTCAAGTACCTGCTCAGCGCCGGCATCATCACCCTGGTAAGCGAGATGGTGAAACGCAGCGACAAACTCGGCGCGCTGCTCGCGGCGCTGCCGTTTGTGAGCCTCATCACGCTCTTTTGGGTCCACTATGAAAGCGCCCCCGACGTGCGCGCACAGAAGACCGCAGACCACATGTACTACATCTTCTGGTATGTGCTACCCACGCTACCAATGTTTCTGCTCTTCCCCGCCTTCCAGCGTTGGTGGGGTTTTTACGGTGCGCTAGGCGGCAGCGCGGTACTGACGCTGCTGCTGTTTGCACTGCTACGCGCCATCACCGCACGTTTTGGGGTGATGCTGTGAGCCTGCTGCTTGACGGGTGGTGAAGGCGCGTGCTTCATCAGCGCATGAACCACAACCACTGTCGCTGGGGCATCCTGGGTGCCGCTTTCATTGCTCGTAAAAACTGGCAGGCCATCCGTGATGCCGGCAATGCCACGCTCATCGCGGTGGCCAGTCGTGATCTCGCACGCGCGCAGGCCTTCATAGATGAATGCCAAAGCAGCGCGCCGCATGCCAACGTGCCGGAGGCGATGGATGACTACGCGGCGCTGCTGGCGCGCACGGACATCGATGCCGTGTACATCCCCCTGCCCACGGGACTGCGCAAAGAGTGGGTCATCCGCGCAGCGCAGGCGGGCAAGCATGTGCTGGTAGAGAAGCCGGTGGGCGTCAATGCAGATGACGTAGCAGAAATCATCGCCGCGTGCGAGCAGCACAGCGTGCAATTCATGGACGGGGTGATGTTCATGCACGGGCGGCGGTTGCAGCGCCTACGCGAGGTGGTGGACCGCGAGGTCGGCCCAGTGCGCCACATCGCCACGCAGTTCAGCTTCATCAGCGATGACGAATTCAAACGCAGCAACATCCGCACGCATGGCAAATTGGAGCCGCTGGGCTGCCTCGGGGATCTCGGCTGGTACTGCCTGCGTTTCACCCTCTGGGCCATGCACTACGCCACGCCCGTGCAAGTGACGGGTCGCATTCACACAGAGACACAGCAGACGGCGGACGCCCCACCAGTGCCGCTGGAATTTTCCGGCACGCTGAGCTTTGCCGATGGCGCGAGCGCTTCCTTCTACTGCTCCTTCACCACCACGAATGCGCAGTGGGCCATCGTCAGCGGTGCCAAAGGGCTGCTACAGGTCTCCGACTTCGTCCTCCCCTTCTCCGGCCCGCAGACGAAATTCAGCCTCACGCGCTCCGAATTCGTGCTGGATGGCTGCAAGGCGAGCATGCACGAAGGCAGGCAGATCGAAGCCCTCGATGAACCCAGCAACAACGCACCCGGCTCCCAGGAAGCCGGGCTATTTCACACGTTCTCCCAATTTGTACTCGATGGGAAAATCGACGCACACTGGCCAAAGATCAGCCTCCTAACCCAGCGCGTGCTGGATGCGTGCCTGCTCTCGGCGCGGGAGGGCGGAAAAGTGGTTACGCTGAGTGAAAAGTGAAAAGCCCAAGACTGGTCGTATCGTGCGACGCTCAATCAACCTCACTGAGCCGCGATCATGCAATAGGGTTCAAAAGAGCGCGACAGCGTCTTGGAGTGCTCCAGCCCTCTGTAGCTTTTCGTGAACCTGAGGACGTGCGAAAGCGCCGGAGGGCCGCGCACTCCAAAACGCTGTCGCAAGCCTTCACCCGCTGGCGACAAGGGCGTTTCGACCGCCTGGGATGAGGGATCGAGAAAATCCCTCCCCCTCACGGCTTCACACGCTTCAGGCACGTCGGCTCGGACCAGTTCCAATACTGGGGCTGGAGGAGCTGGGTGGCGTTGACGGGGGTGGAGGCGAGGTGATTGTGGGCACCGTCTTTGCTGCTTTTGACGGTGCCTTGGAGCTGGCCGGATTTGAGGGCGGCGGCGACGGCTTCGTGATTGATGCTCCAGGTGTAGAGCACGCCGTCATCGGCTTCACGCATGAGGAAGAGGGTGGCACCGGGCTTTTTGTCGGTGGGTTCACGCGCGATGGCATAGCAAAGCTTGAGCTTGGAATCGCTAGTGGCGCGGCGGAGGGCGAACTCGATGGGCTTGGCGTCTTTTCGGCCAGGCTCGGTCATGCGGATGTGCCCCTGGGCGGCATCGATGACGCTGAATTTCACCGTGTCGTCGTCGTCATCCACGGGAGTCCAGGTGCCGTTCCACTCGGCGGCGTTGAGGACGGCGGGCTTGAGGCCAAAGTCGCCATCGACGGTGGTTTCCGGGCAGGCGGTGAGGATGCAGGCGAGCAACGCACCGAGCAGCACACGGAGCCAAGTCTTCATGGCTTGGGCGGGACGGGAGGAGTCGCTGTGGGGGCGGCGAGTTCGTCGCGCAGATTGGCGGTTCCAGGAGGCTTGAGTTTGAGACCTCCTGCGACCTCGTTATTCGGCGGAGCGGTGACGATGGGTGCGGGCAGTACAAAAGGAATGGCCTTAGGCACCTCAGGCTCTAAAGCTACAGCTTGGGGCGCTGGTTTCGGCGCTGGCTTGGACATTGCAGCAGCGGGCTGGCTTGCGGAGGTGGTTTCCATCGGCGCACGGTGGTGCCTTTTCTGCCAGAGCGCGGAGCCGGAAAGGTGGGCGCACATGGCCCCGATGACCATGGAGCCGCTGAGGAACACGGCGGCTTTCAGCCAGATGGGCACGTTTTCGCGCACGATGAGATGATCAGGCAGCGTGGGGGGCGCACTGGCAGCAGCGCGTGCCCAGTCGGGTGCATCCGGCGGGGAGGGCTCGCTGCCGCCATTGCGGAAGAGGAGCTCAGCAAAGCCGATGGTAGGCTCGTCCCCCCTGGCAGCGCCGCCGGAAGTGAGCGCAACTGGACCGGAGCGGGAGGAGTCGGCACCCAGTGGGACTGACGGCTCACGCCTCAAGGGCACTTTGGTGACGGGCACCGTTTTGGGGCGCGGCTGCAAGCCCAGGCTCACCGCAGGTTCCATGCCGCCTGCACGCAAGGGTTCATTCGGTTTGACGAGGTCGTAGTGCTGAATGATGCGGGCGTAGCGGGCGAGGAAGTCGCTGCGCTGGGCAGGCTTGGATTCGGCCACCTTGGCAATCTCGTCCTCCAGCAGACGCGCGACGGTTTCACGCTCGCGCGCACCGCCTTCGGGTTCGGAGTGGATACCCAGCGGCGATTCAAAGCCGAGGAGGAATTTGCACAAGGCCGCGAGCCAGCCGCCATGCCAGGTGGTGGAGGGCGCACTGCGCGCGGGCGGCAGCAGCACGGCAGGGTCCGTGCCGCGCCCAGACATGGAGGCCAGCGTGGGATGCGCGCGCACGATGACGTTGAAGGCCGGCCACTCGTTGAGCTTGGAGACGAGCAACTTGGTGCTGCGCGAGTCTTCGCGGGCAAAGCCGGTAAGCAGAAAGATGTCCTCCAGCCGCAGCTTCGTGGCGGGGAGCGTCGAGTTATCGAGCTGCGTGAGGGCGGTGTCCAGCCCGGCGAGCACGAGGTAGACCTCCTGCACATCCAGGCAATGGCGCTCCCGCATCAGGTCGGCGAGGCTGATGCCCTCGACGATTTCTTCCGCCAGGCAGGTGATGTCCTCGGACTCATTGACCAGCGCGAGAGTGATGAGGCTGGGATTGTCGCGCTGCTTGGTGATCTTAAAGGCAGCGTCATCCGCTTCCTTCACCCGCGTGTGGGCGATGCGTCCGCCCGGCACCTGCTCGATCAGGACAGGGCGACCCGTCTTGGTGAGCGTGCCACGCATGCTGTAGGGATTGGCCATGTCGAGCCGCTGGCTCTGAATGCGCACGAGATTGACGAGGCCGCGTGCCACCTCCTGGTAGCCGGCCAGCAGCGGAGCGAGCAGGGCGCGTGGCTTCTGCGCAGTGGGGATCTCCCCGGAAAGATGCTCAGGCGCAAGTTTTTGCAAGCTGGTGCGCAGATCGCGCATAGCCGCGATGACACCCACGCCCGCGCTGGAGAGGCAGGCCGCAAGGAGTTCGGCAAAGTCTGCGGCAGCGAGAGTGTGGTCCGGCAGCGTGCCCCCCTGCTCCACAAGAAAGGTGCGGAGGAATTTGGCCTGCTTCTCAAAACTAGTCTTCAGCGCACGCTTCTTCGCCGCGCTGGAGTCGAGCACCCGGAAATCCGCCGCCAGCACCTGCACCGCCTGCGGGGCGGCCTGCACGATGCGCAGGCTTTCGAGCGGCGACTCAGAGAGGAATTCGCCGCGCTCACACAAGGCCACGACCGTCTCCAGCGCACGACCAGCGATCATGATGGCCAGCCAGCCCGGGATGTCCTGCAAGCGGGCGAGGTACGCGCGCAAGGGCTCGCCATCCACGTTGCTGGTAATGTAAAAGGGATTGCCCTCGTCTTCGCCAAATTCGATCACGCGCGCCAGCGCCGGGTGGCCGCGCTGCTGCAGAGCCCTGCAAGATTCCTCAAACGCAGCGCGATTCTGCAGCGGTGCCAGCAACACATGGCAATGAACGTACTCCAGTCGCTGGATGTCAAAAGCCAGTACTGCCACCTGCTCAGAATTACGCACCAGCTCGACGTTGTTGCCGTCGGCGTCCTGAACGATTTGGTAATGTCTAAATAGACTCGGCTCCGACATGGGGGCGCTGTGTGGGGAGAGGTATGCGGGAACTATCCTGCCACGCGCGAGATGTTCAAGCCAGCGTTTCCTTGGGCGAAGCAGCAATTTCGTCTCATCCCCATGCTGGCGGCCTCCAGGCGGCGACGGAATCGGGCGATTGGGGCTTCCTGAATTGTTTGCAAATCACAGGCATCCCATAGCCTGAGGTGAATGCGGCACCGCGAGCCGCAGCGGGGGGTGTAAAGTCTGTTCTGTAAAAGGCTTTAGCCTTGCAATGCACGCCCCATTGGGGGCTGCGGAGTGAGGCGAGCGTAG
>CAINGK010000098.1 GCA_903848465.1 uncultured Verrucomicrobiota bacterium | reverse complement strand
GGTCGAACTCACCTCGTCCCATGCCAATGAGGGCTTTGAGGGTGCGGGCGTCCTTGATAATCCGGGTGAATTGCAGCATTCACCATGTACGCCACCCAACTCAATTAACTTATCTTAATTATCCGGTAACAAGTCTATTGATGCGTAGGTTGTTCACGCTTTAGCGTGTTCAGGCGCTCCCGGACACGCTGAAGCGTGAACAACGTACCTTCCCGGACACGCTGAAGCGTGAACAACGAACTCAAGGAGGGCCGCAGCTTGAGGTGTGTTTGTGATGGGCGGTGGTTTAGGGGCCTCTTTGCGTGGGCTTTTAAGGGGACTCGGCTTCTTCGCTGCGTTCGACGAAACGCATGGCGTGGTCGATGAAGCGGAGGAGGACGTCGTCGGTGGGGCCGTTGCGGTTTTTGGCGAGGATGAGCATGGCTTCGCCTTTTTTCTTTTCTTCGGCTTCTTCGTCTTCGACTTCCATCTTGGCGCCGGCGTAGTCGGAGCGGGTGAGGAGTCCGACCATGTCGGCGTCCTGTTCGATGGAACCGGACTCACGCAGATCTGAGAGCACGGGGCGCTGGCCTTTGCGGGATTCGACGGCGCGGTTGAGCTGGGCGAGGACGATGATGGGGACGTTCAGCTCCTTGGCGAGGCCTTTGATGCCGGCGGAGATTTCCGCGATTTCGATCTGACGGTTGTCTTTGGCGCGGCGGCTCTGGGAGGTGACGAGCTGAAGATAATCGATCATGATCATCTGGATGCCGTGCTGCTTTTTGAGGCGGCGTGATTTGGCGCGCATCTCCATGATGTCGAGGCCGGGGGTTTCATCGATGAAGATCTGGGCCTTTTGCAAATCACGCGTGGCCTTGGCGAGGGCGTCCTGCTGGGCGCGGGAGAGGAGGCCGCGGGAGAGATCCTGCATGCTGAGGCGGGCACGTGAGACGAGGAGACGACGCACGAGCATGGTGGCGCTCATTTCCAAACTGAACACGGCGCAGGGCGTGTTGCAGTCCACGGCGATGTGCTCGACGATGTTCATGGCGAGCGAGGTTTTACCCATGGAAGGACGGGCGGCGATGACGAACATTTCACCGCCCTGAAGGCCGGAGCTCATCTCATCGAGTTTGGTGTAGCCGGTGGACAGGCCCCGCAACTGGCCGGGATGCTCCAGCATGTACTGGATGCTGTCGATAGCATCCATGACGTGGGTGGCGAGCGTCTTGATGCCCTCTTTGGCACCGACGGATTCACGCACGGCGAGCACGCGCTGCTCGGCATGGTCGATGAGCGTGTCGATGTTCTCATCCATCTGCTCTTTGCCATGCTCGTATGAGTGATGGATGTTCAGCGAGCTGGCATGGATGAGCTCCCGCAGGATGTGCTTGTCGAGCACGATCTTCTTGTAGTACGGGAAGTGGGAGGGGATCGGGACGAAGGCAAACAGCTCCGAAATGGCGGCGGCACCGCCAACCTTATCGAGCAGGTTCTGCTCACGCAAAGCGTGGGTCAGGGTGACGGGATCGACGGGGAGGTTTTTGTCGTAAAACTCCAGCAGCTTTTCGTAGATGGTGCGGTTTGCGTCGTGATAAAAAGCCAGGGCAGGCAGCGTGACCCGGCACTCGCTGAGGCGTTCAACGGGATCCTGCAGCAGGCAGGAGAGGACGCCTTTTTCGGCCTCGTCGCTGAAGGGAAGGGCGCGATTGAAAGAGGCGAGCAGTTCTTCAGCGGTGGGAATTTCGTTACGCTTTTTAAAATTCTCCCGTTTTTTTGCAGGTGCGGCATCACCGTTTTGCGGTGTGTCTGCTGTTGCGATGGGAGTGGAATTTTCGGCCATGAGGGAGGCGCAGGATGGAGGGCTGCGGATTTGCGTCAATGACGTGCTCAATCATGACGTGGTCGGATTTTGCGCATTTCGGGGTGGTTTCGGAGGTTTTGGCAAAATCGCGTCAACGGCACCCTCTCAGAATTTTGTGTGTGAGTTTTTGTGATGACCCATAATATACTTTCATCAAATGCTTGATGTGTCTGTGGTCGTGTCGAAAAATGAACCGTTCCCGATCTGTCGGGTCAAACGCCCCTCCAATAACAACCAAATATGTTACTTACAGCACTCAAACTTAAACTCGCGGCACTTGTCGCGGTCGCTGGCATCGACACTGCCGATATGCCTGGAGCCTCGAAAGAGTTCACAGAGATCCTCACCTCCCTTGAAGCTGATCAGAAAAAAGTTCAGTCAAGCCCAGGAACCTCGGATGTGGATGTGAACAAGTCCTTCAATGATGCCGTCGCGAAGATCCGCGAGCTGGCACAGAAGGAAGACAAGGACGCTATTTATGCACTGGCCCATTGGGGAGTGCTTAGCGGCGCGAACATCAATGAAGTCGCTGCTCTGTTCCGCAAGGCCGCCGACAAAGGCCAGATCCTCGCCAAGTCTGAGCTCGCTCAGGTGCTGATGCAGGCTGGTGCGCAAAATCCGGAAGCCGTGAAGGAAGCCATCAAGCTGATCATGGAAGCTGAAAAGGCTGACAACAAAGTGGCCCGCCGCATGCTGGCTCAGCTTCACCTGCAAGGCGTCACCGAAGGTGAAAAAGGCACCGTGGTGGTCGAAAAGAGCGCTGCAAAAGCCAAGGAACTGCTGGAAAAAGGCAGCAAAGCTGGTGACGGCGAAGCCTCACTGGGCCTTGCACAGCTTTATTCCGCTGGAGTGGACGGCGTGACCGCCGACCCGCAGAAGTCGCTCGGCAACCTCATCCTTGCTGGAACGCAGGGCAGTGCCGTTGCTCTGAGCACCTATGGTGCCCGCCTTCTGAATGGTGATCCTGACACAAAGGAAAGCCCGAAGCTCGTGAAGAAGGACGTGGCTGCTGCTTTGAAGCTGTTCAATGAATCCGCTGAAAAAGGTCTTGCTGCTGCGAACCGCATCCTCGGCCAGATCTATGAAAACGGAGTCGGCACTGATGGTGCTGATGTGAAGCAGGACGTGACCAAGGCATTTGAGTACTACACCAAGGCCGCTAATGGCAAGGACCCACAGGCGCTCTTCCGCCTCGGCAATGCATTTGAATCCGGCATCATCAAAGACCCCAAGGGCAAGCGTGACGACAAGGACAACATCCTGATCCAGCCGAATCCAAAAAGCGCTCTCGACCTCTACCGTCTGGCCGCTCAGAACAATCTGGCCGAAGCCTTCTACAACGTCGGCGTGTATTATGAAACCGGCACCGTGGTGGACAAAGACCCCGCCAAGGCATTCGCCTTCCTGATGAAGGCCTCCACGGCTGGCATCGCCCAGGCCATGAACCGCCTTGCTGGTCTGTATGCCAACGGCACCGGAGTTACCCAGGACGTGGTGGCAGCCAAAGGCTGGTATGAGCGTGCCGCAGAAATGAATTATGCTCCTGCGCAGATCGCGCTTGGCATCATTTATGAGCAGGGTGCAGGCGTGCGTCAGAGCCGCTCGGTGGCCGCAGGCCACTACACGGATGCCGCTCAGCAGGGCGTGGCCTTGGCCATGCTGCGTCTCGCCAATCTGTATGCTGTGGGCACCGTTCCCGGCACCCCCGAGTTTCCCCGCGCCTGGGCCTATGCCAAGCAGGCCGATGAACTCGCTGTGAAGAGCGGCAACAAGGCTGACATCGATGTCACCGCCAATGTGCTGAAGCAGCTTGAAGCTAAGATGAGTGACGCCGACAAGTCCGAGGCGAAGAAGATCTTCGAAAAGCTGCCGAAGCCACAGGGTGCAGCCGCTGCCGCAGCGCCAGAACCCGCCGCGACCAAAGGTGGTGATGCGAAGAAGAAGAAATAGCACTTGTCAAAGCAGACCTCTTTGCTAGTCTCCGGCTCCCCAAAACCAGGGGAGCCGGTTTTTTTCCGGGGCATTAGCTCAGTTGGTAGAGCGCCTGCATGGCATGCAGGAGGTCAGCGGTTCGAACCCGCTATGCTCCACCAAATCTCGCGTAGATTTGGGTGATAAATTTTGGTTGTTCAGGCGATTATGAAAATAAAGGCTGGCTCGCGCTACTTTCAAAGAAGCCTACGGTTTGATGAACTCTCCTCAATCGCCCTGCTTTTTTCCTCCAACCCAGGCATGCCAATGACCGAATTCTGGCGCTATCAAAGGGTTTTAAATGGCGTTTTCCCCGTTACAAAGCACACCGCATGAAAGTGAATGAACGCAGATTGGAGTTAGACACTCTGATTTTTCCGCTCAATATCCTTGCCGTTTCATCGGGGTTTGTTAACAAATCGACCCATAGCAGGTATTTTATATGAAGTTCACCATCAGCAAAGAATCCTTTCTGGACGCAATCAACCAGGTCCAGCATGTGGTCAGTTCGCGTACCACGCTCGCCATTCTCTCCAATGTGCTGCTGAAGGCGAAGGACGGAGTCCTCGAACTCACCACCACTGATCTAGATGTCGGTGTGACCTGCTCGGTCCCCGCCGAGGTGGATGAGCCAGGTGCTACCACCCTCCCGGCACGCCGACTTGCCACCATCGTCCGCGAACTGCCGGCGGAGGAAATTGAGGTCAAGGTCGATGAGAAAAACGTGGCCTCCATCCGCAGCGGCCCAAGTTATTTCAAAGTGCTGGGACTCACCAGTGAGGAATTTCCAGCACTGCCTCGTTTCGAGGATGCGCGGGAATTCCGCATGGAGCAGCAGGTGCTGCGTGACTGCCTGCGCAAGACCAGCTATGCCATTTCCACGGACGAAACGCGCTATGTGCTCAACGGCATTCTGTTTTCGTTCAAGGACAACGCACTGACCATGGTCGCCACCGATGGTCGCCGTCTGGCCATGGTCGAGCAGGAACTTGAGTTCCCGCAAAGCCAGGAGATCGACATCATTGTGCCCACCAAGGCCGTGAATGAGCTTTCCCGGCTGCTGGGAGACTCTGGCGAGGTGGCCATTCGTGTGACCGGCTCACAGGTGGGGTTTGATCTTGGTGAGAGCCTGCTGGTCAGCAAGCTCATTGACGGCAACTACCCGAACTACCGGCAGGTCATTCCTGGTGAATCCAAGGAGCGCATTCCGCTGGAACGCGAAGCCTTTCTGCGGGCCATTTCGCGTGTTTCCTTGCTGGTCACCGAAAAATCGAATTCGATCAAATTCATCTTCACGCCAGGCAGCGTGGAAATTGTCGCCACATCTCCTGATGTCGGAGAGGCGCGTGAGACGGTCGCCATCAACTACAAAGGCGCGTCCATCACCATCGCCTTCAATCCTGAATTTGCGATGGCCCCGCTGCGCAATCTGAGCGCCGACGAGGTGCATCTGCATCTCATTGATGAAATCAGCCCGGGTGTGCTGCGTAGCGGCACGAACTTCCTCTATGTGCTGATGCCCATGCGTGTGAATGCTTGATTTTTGCCGAATTTTCCCCTCTGAACTCGCCATGAAACGTCTCCTGCAGGCATCCTTGCTGATCGCGATCACTTCAAGCTTTACGGCATGCAGTGCCCCCAATTCACCACCACCGCGCGGCGGTCGTGGTCGCTCGCTTGATGTGCCGCCACGTTATGGAGTGGCTCAGGAGCAGACCCCGTATATTGACAACGTCAATCCGAATGACCCCACTGGAGCGGCAGTAGTGCAGCCTCCCAATCCCAACGCTCCGGTGACGGGTGAGAACACTACCGCTCCGTCCACGGCAGATACCCCGACGGCCCCACCGCCGATTTCGGTCACTCCGCCTGCGGCTCCGACCCCGCCTCCTGCTCCAGCCGAGATCCCCTACGCCACGCGCATCTCGGGTAAGCCTGGCTTTGTGAAAAGCCCGTTTGATCCGAATGGTCAGTCCATAGACGTGCGTGACTTCCAGTCGGGTCAAAAGGCCAAGTGCCCCTACACTCGCAAAATCTTTCGGGTACCCTGAGTTTGGCTCTTCGCGCTCTCTTTCCTGCTTGTTGAATCTGGTCCAGCTTCGGTCCTTTGGGTTGTCCTGACTGAGTCTGGCGGCACCACAGGATGGCATTTACTCTCCATTGCGTGTCCGTCGAACGTTCCATTGCCATTTTCAGCCCCGGCCTGCTCGGCGGATCTCTGGTCAAAACGATCCAGCAGCGTATGCCTGGCTTGGAGGTCCGTGTTTGGGCTAGGCGTCAAGAGGCGGTGGATGAAGTCCTACGTGTGCTTCCAGGCGTAACGGCCAGCACCGACATCGCCACAGTCATCCAGGGAGTTTCGTTGGTGGTGCTGTGCATGCCGATCCAGCATATGCCGGGCATTGCGCAGCAGATAGCTGGCTGCGAGTTGGCGGATGATTTGATCATCACCGATGTTGGCAGCGTCAAAGGCGGGGTGGTTCGCGAATTGGAGGCTATTTTCCTGCCCACCAAGGCGGCTTTTCTTGGCAGCCACCCCATGGCAGGCTCCCAGCACACCGGCTTGGCCCATGCTCGCGGCGATTTGTTTCATCAGGCGGCCTGCATTTTGACGCCAACCGCGCATACCAAGCCGGAGCATCTTGGCAGATTGCGCACCTTTTGGGTCAAACTCGGTTGCCGCATCCAAGAGATGGCACCGCAGCAGCATGATCACTGTGTGGCGCGTATTTCGCACCTGCCGCATACCATGGCGGTGCTGACGACTCTGGCGGCCCTCAGGAAGGACACACGGGTTCTCGACAGCTCCGCTGGCGGCTTTCGTGACACCACCCGCGTCGCTGGTGGCGATCCCGAAATGTGGGCCGGCATCCTGATGCAAAACCGCACGGAGGTCGTTGCCGCCCTGCAAGATGCCGCTACTGAGCTGCTAGAGCTTGTTGAAATGCTCCAGACCATGGACGAAGAAGCTCTCCGCCGATTTCTCGCGCAGGCCAAAGCCCTGCGCGACCTGCTCCCGGCGGTCTGAAGATCATGGCCAGCCTCAAGTCGAAGAAACTCAAAAGTATTCCCGCCGAAATCACCGTCCCTGGTGACAAAAGCATCTCCCACCGTTCCGCCATGTTTGCCGGACTCGCGAAGGGCACCACCATCATTGACGGCTTCTTGCCGAGTGAGGATTGCCTTTGCACTGTGCATGCCATGCAGGCTCTCGGGGCTACCATGGAGCCGCTGGAGGAAATTGAAGGCGTCGGCCTGGTCAAGCTGGCCATCACCGGCAACGGCATGAAATTGAAAGCGCCGAATCAACCCGTCGATTGCGGCAACTCCGGCACCACCATCCGCCTGCTTTCCGGCATCCTCGCGGGGCAGGATTTCAAGACCGAGCTGTTTGGCGATGCATCGCTCTCCAAACGCCCGATGAAGCGTGTCGCTGATCCGCTTGGACAGATGGGAGCGAAAATCACGGGGCAGGGCGAGAAAATCTGCGCCCCGCTGACGATTCACGGTGCTCCATTGAAATCCATTTACTACAAGCTGCCCGTCGCTAGCGCCCAGGTGAAAAGCGCCATTCTGCTGGCCGGACTCTATGCTTCAGGCAAGACGACGGTGGTGGAACCGGTGGCCACGCGTAACCACACCGAACGCCTCTTCACGCACTTCGGCATCAAATGGCTGCGTGAGGATGACTGCGTCAGCGTCTATGGCGGTCAGGAACCTCGGGCCAACGACATCATGGTGCCGGGAGATATTTCCAGCGCTGCCTTTTGGATGGTCGCTGCCGCAGCGTCGCCTGGAGCACAGATCACCATCAACAATGTCGGTCTCAATCCCACCCGCACGGGCATCGTCAATGTGCTCCTGCGCATGGGGGCCCAGGTCACCCATTCCGAAACGCACTCCGAAGGTGAACCGCGTGGCAACATCACCGTCCGAGGTGGGGATTTGAATGCTACTGTCATTGGCGGGGCGGAGATCCCCAATGTCATTGATGAATTGCCCATTCTGGCGGTTGCTGCGGCGCTGGCCCGTGGCAAGACGCTGATCCGTGACGCTTCTGAACTGCGGGTCAAAGAAACGGATCGTATTGCTGCCGTTGCTTCCAATCTGCGCCTCATGGGGGTCACCGTCACCGAACACCCGGATGGCATGGAGATTGAGGGCGGGGCCAAATTGCAGGGAGCGACGCTGCCGTGCTACGGCGACCACCGCATCGCGATGGCCTTCCTCGTTGCCGGCATGTTTGCCGAAGGGATCACCACGCTGGAGGGCACCGAATGCATCGGCACTTCCTATCCGGGTTTTGAGCGGCATCTCGACCTCTTTCTGAACGGCGACTCTGGAGCGCGGCCAATTCCAGTCCTGTCCACCGTCCCGCAGCCGCTGGTGGATAAAATGAATCGTGCCAAATCATGAGTGCGGCACATTCCGTGATCACGATTGATGGTCCGGCTGCTTCCGGCAAAAGCAGCATTGCGCGCTTGGTTGCACAGCGACTGGGCCGCACGTACGTCAACACAGGCAATATGTACCGCGCCATGACCTGGGCGGTGCTGCAAGCTGGGGTGAACCCGCAGGATGCAGATGCTGTGCGTGCCGCTGCTGCTGATATTGTCTTTGAGTCACCCGTTGTAGAGGGGAAAACCGAGGTCTGCGTCTCCGGGCGAACACCCACTGAGGCCGAACTCAACAGTGATCCTGTCAATCGTGCGGTGTCATTCATTGCCAGCGTCGATGAGGTGCGCGACCGCCTCGTGGCCGAACAGCGTGCGCTGGCCGCGATTGGTCCGCTGGTTATGGAAGGGCGCGACATCGGTTCCGTGGTTTTCCCCGAGAGTCCGCACAAAATCTACGTGGATGCCAGTGAGGAGGTGCGCGCGAGTAGGCGTGGTGCCCAGGGGCGTGCCGATCAGATTGCTGAACGTGATCGTATTGACAAACAGCGCAAAAACAGCCCGCTTGTCATTCCAGCAGGTGCCATCGTCATCGACAACTCCCACATCACCCTCGATCAGGCCGTTGATCAGGTGATCGCCGCGCTTCAACTATCCTAACCACGAACGGAAAATGAATGTCTCCTACTGGCTTGGTCATCGCATCTTTCGCGAACTCGCCCATGGATTGTTTGATTACCGCGTGGTCGGTGTGGAAAAACTCCAGTTCTCTGGGCCAGCCATCATCGCCTGCAATCACGTCAGCTTTCTTGATCCACCCATGGCGGGCATCGCCTTCGATGAGAAGATATACTCCTTTGCGCGCAAGACGCTCTTTGCGCATCCCTTGGTCGCTAAGATTCTGCGCAGTTGGCAGGTGCTGGCGGTAGATCGTGACAAACCGGACACCGCCTCGCTCAAGACCACCATTCGTTTGCTGCGTGAGGGCCACAAGTTGCTCATGTTTCCCGAAGGCACCCGTAGTCACGATGGCGTGGTGCAGTCTGCTGAAGCCGGGGTGGGGCTCTTCATCGCCAAAGGCAGGGCACCGGTGCTGCCTGTGCGTCTCTTTGGCACCTACGAGGCTTTCCCGCGAGGAGCCAAGTTCCTGCGTCCCGCTAAGATCACTCTCGTCGTCGGCGATCTTTGGCAGCCAGATTTGAAGAACGCTGCTGAAACTGGTAAAGAACTCTATCAGTCCCTAGCCGATGAAGTCATGCATCGGATCAATGAACTCAGATTGTGAATTGATTTTTTGGGGTTCGAGTCGCTGGTCGGAAAAGTGGATGCAGTTTCGAGAAGCAATAGTTCATTGGAAGTCTGGGTATTCTTAGTGAATTCAAGAATTCTCCGCAGATTTTGTTACAGAACTATCTTCTTCCGTTTAACCTTGTGCGTGTAATGGAACAACGTGTGCTTTCCGTTAATCTAAATCTTCGCTCGTCATCTCTGCAATGTCCCAGCTCCGATCTTTGGTCGTGAAAACTGCCCTTCCGATCAAGTCACAACCATCAGCTTCGCCAAATACGGGACTTGGGTGTGAGGAATTCTGCCCCGCAGGTGGGCCATGGCTTGTGCGGCAGTCATTCATGCGGGCGGAAACGATCTGGCTCTCATCCATGCTGGGTGCCTATTTTCCTTCGCTTCCACGAGTGCTGGACTGAGGTGGACCCCGTTCTTCGGCCAGGATTGCGGGAAGTTAAGCTATGATGTTCACGGCTGGGAGTGGTGATGGGT
>CAINGK010000097.1 GCA_903848465.1 uncultured Verrucomicrobiota bacterium | reverse complement strand
GAAATGCCGCAGGCTCAACCGCGATCATGAACGCAACCCGCGTCATCACGAGTCCTTGGTCTATCTTGCCATGATCAATCTCAACCTCAGGGCTCTCACCCATTTATAGCAGCTCATGCTTTTTGCCGGACAGGCTCTCAGGCCTTGCCCCAGCGCTTCAGCAGCGTGGAGGCCATGTCGGCGGGGGAGTCGGAAACGGCGATGCCGCATTCGGCGAGAATCTTCTTCTTGGCAGCCGCAGTGTCGTCTGCTCCGCCGATGATGGCTCCGGCGTGGCCCATGCGGCGTCCGGGAGGAGCGGTGGCTCCGGCGATGAAGGCGGCGATCGGCTTTTTGCAGTGGTCCTTGGCCCAGAGTCCGGCTTCGACTTCGGCGTTGCCGCCGATTTCGCCGATCATGATGATGGCTTCGGTTTCAGGATCATCGTTGAACATCTTGAGCACGTCGAGGTGGTTGGTGCCGTTCACAGGGTCACCGCCAATGCCGACGCAGGTGCTCTGACCATAACCACGCGTGGTGAGCTGCCACACGGCTTCGTAGGTGAGCGTGCCGGAACGGCTGACGACACCGACGTTGCCGCGCTTGTGGATGTAGCCAGGAGCGATACCGATGCGGCAGCCGCCATGGGATTTATCACCGTGGCCGGGAGTCACAAGGCCGGGGCAGTTGGGGCCGATGAGGCGGGTCTTGCTGCCTTTCATGGCGGCTTTGACTCTGATCATGTCATTGACAGGAATGCCCTCAGTGATGGCGACCACGAGATCAAGCCCGGCATCCACGCCTTCGAGGATCGCATCCGCAGCGAAGGGCGGCGGCACGAAAATCACACTGACTGTCGCGCCGGTTTCACGGGCGGCTTGCGCGACGGTGTCAAACACTGGCACTTTTTTGCCACTGTGTTCGAAAATTTGACCGCCTTTGCCTGGCGTCACACCTGCCACCAGTTGGGTGCCGTAGTCGATGGAAGCCTTCGCATGGCGTGAACCGAAATCTCCGGTGATACCTTGAACAAGAATGCGGGTGTCAGTTTCAACGAGAATGGCCATCGGGATGATTCGGTAAAAGTTTGGGGGGGGTGCGTGAGCGCAGCGCATCATAGAAGCGTGCCCCGCTGCGTCAAGGCGGCGGCAGAATATTCTCAGAGCAGGAGCCAGAGTTTCGGGAGAAAGACGACCAAACCCACCGCCAGCGCGGCAAGTGCAGCTACCAGCACCGCCGCCGCCGCCGTGTCCTTCACCCGGCGGATGGGTTCCTCGTGCGCTTTGCTCACACGATCTGCCAGTACTTCGAGCGCCGTGTTCAGCAGTTCCGCCGCCCACACCATGCCAACGGCAAGCAGCACCACGCACCACTCCCAGACGGCCAGATGAAGCCAAACGCCAAAGACAGCCACCAGCACCGTGGCGATGGCATGCACCTGGAGATTGCGCTGCGTTTTCAGCGCCCACGCCAATCCTGCGAGCGCAGGCCGGAAGCTGCGGAGCACCGAGGCAAGCCAGCGAGACATGGGCAACGCTACGGCTATTGCACGCCGGCGGGTTTTTCTGTGTTCACTGGCACCGGCTCCGAAACTTGTTTGACGATGTCACGGAATTCCTTCAACCAATTGATGGCGTCCGGATGGCTGGGATAGGTCTGAATGACCTTCAACATGTCCGCCAGCGCTTTGACGGGCCCCACGTCGTTGACCACCAAGTAGTTGTCCTTTTCCCAGAGCAGGCGCGGCCCTTCATCCTTGATGTACTCATTGTACTCGGCATCGCTCATGAGGGCTTGGCGTAGCGCACGCTCGGCATTGATGCGGGAATCCCACTGGGCAGGCAGGTCTGTTGGCTTTTCCGCGAGATAATAGGGGAAAATGACATTGTTATAGACGCCCTTCACACTCAGCGGCTGATACTCCCATTCCTCACGTTTGAGGAAATCTTGCAGCGAGTAGGCCTTGGCGAAGTCCGAATCCGCCACGGACTGACGCAGCGTGCCCAGAATATCACCCGCAGGCACATTGCCGCCCCCCCTGCGTCCGCCTTTGGAATCCTTGTCTGTCACCGCCCCGGAGGCTGAGTGAAACGTGCTGCCTTGAACGGCGGTGACCGCCTTGCCCAAAAACGCCTGCAGGGAAGCCACAATCGGAGCCATTTTTTTGGGTTCCGTAATCTCCTGCGCCTGGATCGTCAGTACGAGGAATTCCAGTTGCAGCCAGAGCGCGCGCTTGAAGTCTTCATCCTTCAGACGTGCCTCATTTTTATTCTTCCAGTCCATGAAATCCGCCTGCTTCAGATTTTTGCGCTCAAAGTGTTCCAGCCGGTAGCAGTCGAGATAAAGGGCCAAGGCCGCCGCAGGGCTGGCCATGCCTTCGCGGAATTTCGCCATGGCGGCAGTGAACACCGACCCCCTGCCTTTGCCGATCTGCGTCTCCACTTTATCCAGTTCAGAGAGAATTTTCTCGGTCTGGGCCGGAGTCAGAACCACTTTATACACTGGAGCCTCAGGTTCAGTTCCAGGCGTGGCGGGAGTCTGTGCGGTGGCAGGTGAAGCCAGCAACACGGCCAGCAGGGGCAGGAGTTGGATCGATTTCATGGTTGGGGCAATAAACACGGCATAACGCGAATGGGAGCACGAAAAATCTTTATCCGCGAAAATCTTTTCACTCAACGTTTCATCCCGGCATAAACTTGGACTTGGCTGAACAAACTCAGCGTTTATCTGTTTCCACCCCCTCCGCCTATGACACGCCACACTTTTTTTCTCGCCCTTCTTGCCCTCTTCAGCGCGACAGCCTTGGCTGGCGACGCCCCCGTCAACTACCTCGCCGAGATGAGCGGGATGGTCTGTGCTGGTTGCAAGGACCACGTCACGGCCTCTTTCACCAAGCTGGATGGCGTCTCCAAGGTGCAGATTGTGCCTGGCGACAAACCTGGCACTCAAAAAGTCACCGTCACCTCCACCTCAACCACCCTCACGAAGGAGCAGGCCGTGGCCGCGCTCGGTGCCTCGGCCACGACGTACATCGTGCATGAGTGGAAGAAGTCTGAGCAACCGGCCCACTGAAGAACAAAAATGAGCGGGCAAAATCACTTGCCTGTGTCTCCGACTGCGCCACTATCCGCGCTCTCCTTTTGCCGGAGCAAGAATTTGGACAGGTGTCAGAGTGGTCTAACGAGCACGCCTGGAAAGCGTGTGTACCTTAATCGGTACCGAGGGTTCGAATCCCTCCCTGTCCGCCACTTTCATTATCAAGGGTTTAGATCAAACCCGATATGAAAGTGTCAACTGCAGTGGCAACATCAACACCCAAGTCAGTTACGTTAAAAGAGGTTCAGTGAAGGTTTGTGTGTGTGTAAATCTAGACCTCACAGACATTCGGAAAACGCCTCTTGGGCGAAAAGAGCAAGCTGGGAGTCTCTTGTGCGCTGACATTCTGCGACCTCCTCTTCAAGGGGCAGCGTTGCTGTAAGCATAGGGCCTGCCTTCAAATTCGGAGCCGAACCTGGCGCTGTGGTCCATGTAGATCTGGTGAAGCTGCAAAGGTGGGCCAGGGTCAAAATCAATCTACATCGTCAGTTTCCATTTGGCGGAATTGCCAGGACAAGGACACGCAACCAATTTCATCTCGGATTTCAGCCATAACGGCTTGATCTGTCTCGGCGTACAAGGCAGCTCTCAACTGGTCCATGACGGCACGCGTTTTTCGTGTGTCCTCATCGGCTGTGGTAAATGGAGGTTCCGTTTGGATCACTGTTGTGGTTCTTGGAGTCCATCGGCGGCTTCTGCTGCGCGATTGAAAGTGTTCAGGATGTTGGAGGCCGATTCGGCGACCAGCAGGCAACTGATGGAAAACTGCGGATCGGCGCCGGCGGCAGTCTGCAAAGACTGAACTACCTCATTCATCTCCTGGATGGTTTCCCACAGCCATTGGATAATCATTTTGACTCGTTCTTTGATGTTCGATGGTGATGATGATTCCGACACTTCAGACAGCTCGAAGATTTCTGAGATGACATCGTGCTTGGTGGCGATGAGGCTATCACAGAGTGCTGTAATTTGAGCCTTTGCGCCCTCAGGCAGCGTGAGATTGGGCAATTCGGTCTGAATGTAGGCGGCGTTGCTCATCATCAGCATGGCGCAATTTTGTGCAGCGCTGGCAAAGGTTTGGAGTTTTGAATTTGAGTGCATGAGACGTTTTAATCCTGGTTGGTGCTGACAAAGTTTTCGGGGGTGTAAAGTCTGTTCTGTAAAAGG
>CAINGK010000096.1 GCA_903848465.1 uncultured Verrucomicrobiota bacterium | reverse complement strand
TTGCCAAATTCATCTGTTATTGCTTCTGCCATGAGAGCCAACTTCGCAAAGCGGCCCTCCCACTTATTAACATCAAATTCAAAAGTACAGAGGAAACTTCAGCTTTTTTTGACTCAAGATGTGTATAAAGACCAGGGCTGCCGCCACACCCATCCCACGGCGACGCGTCGCTGCATGCACTTCTCCTCCCCGTCTTGAAATACCCGCCCGAGAACAAATCCATTGATCGGTTGCGCACCCGGCACGGCCATCCATTCTGCGCGACCACCCATGGAACACGTTCTCGTCATCACCCGTCAGCTCTTCGATCAACTCGGCAGTTTTCAAGGTTTCCAAGCCGATGCCACGCGCTACCTGCACGCGATGCTGGCCCCAGGAGCCAACCACTTCATGGAACGCCCGGCGGCTGAAAAAGACCCCTCCCACAAGCAGCTCATCCCCTATGCCATCTTTCATCACGCAGGCCGTTATGTGAGCTACACACGCGGCGGCAGCTCGGGAGAAAAGCGCCTCGTGGCCAAGCGCTCCATCGGCATCGGTGGGCACATCAATCCGGTGGATGCCAGCCAGGACGGCCTGGGCGAAACGATGTACTACAACGGCGTCGAACGCGAGATGGCTGAAGAACTCGTCATCGGTGGCACCCACACGCAGAAGGTCATTGGCCTCATCAATGATGACGCGACGGAAGTCGGCAGCGTACACCTCGGCGTGGTGCATTTCTTTGACCTCAGCAGCGATGAGGTGAAGTCCAACGAGGACGCCATCCAGGACCTGCGCTTTCACACCCTGGCGGAACTGCATGCCATGCGCGACCAATTGGAAACCTGGTCGCAGATTTGCGTGGACCATCTCTGGAGCGTTCAAAAATAATTGAAATTGGTGCGTCCATAAGAAATGCTTGTCTCTTGAGGCAACGAGTGTTTCTCTTCACTTTATAATGGAAGAAACATCACTCAGCGCCGCAGCGACCCCCATCGCTTCGCTGAACCCGCCAGCTCCGAACAGCAGCACTGCGGAAGATCGCATCCTGGTGGATCGAGCGCAGGCGGGAGACACGCGTGCCTTTGATGACCTCGTGCGCAAGTACACGCCCAAGCTCTACGGCTTGGTTTATAACATGACCTCGAACCGCGAGGACACTGCCGATCTGCTGCAGGATGTCTTCGCCAAGGCCTACCGCTCCATCAAGCGCTTCATGGGCAAGTCTTCGTTCTACACCTGGATCTACTCCATCGCGGTGAACATGACTTTGAACTTTCTCAAGAAGCGCGGGCGGCATCACAAGGTCAGTCTTGACGATGTAGATACAGGCATTGAGAACGATCCCGAGTACATCCGCGTCACCACGTCCAACACGGGCACGCTGCGGGAAGTGAACATCCATGAGCTGCAAAAAAAGTTGAACGCAGCCATGATGAAGCTGTCAGAAGATCACCGCACGGTGGTGACTTTGTACGATGTCCAAGGTCTCCAGCATGCCGAAATCAGCAAGATACTAGGAGTCTCGGAAGGGACCGTCAGATCACGATTGTTTTATGCCCATCGCCTGCTCCAGACCTACCTTGAAGATTTTGTGAAATAATTTGAGCTGTTACCCCCTACTAGAAACGACAATCCACAACATGCCATGAGTGAGTTTGAAGACATCCAGCGGTTGATCCGGTTGAAGCGGTTTGAAAAGCCTGAAGAAGGTTTCACAGAAAGCTTCCTCCAGCAGTTTCATCAGCGGCAGCGTGCGGAGATGCTCAAGCAGTCTTCGGTGGAGCTGTTTTGGGAGCGTGTCACCACCTGGTGGGACAACCTGCTGGTGCCCAAATGGGGCATGGTGGCGGCTGCACTTTCCGTGTGTGCCATGAGCCTCTGGCTTCTCTCTCAGCCTGCGGCCAAGCCCGCCTCCGCACTGACCGTGACCCCTGTCGTTCCCGAGAAGGCCTTCGTGCCCAAAATGGACCTCAGCGATCTGCCCATGGCGCGCATGTCCGAGAATGACAATGCCGCGCTGACCGAAACGCTGCTGCGCAAACATGTGGAAGTGCGCCCCGTGCTTGAAGGCCAAGTTTCCCCCGCACCTTCGGCTCTGCCAGCCAGTGGCCTGGAGCAGCCCACGCTGCGCAATCTCACCCCCGCCATTCAGTCAGGCCAAGAGGGGCTGCTGGGTAAGTAAGGCTGCGGTGAAGCAGTGGCGTTCAAAGAAGCGCAACAGCGTCTTGGAATGCTTCAGCCCTCTGGAGCTTTCGTGGGCCTGAGGACGTCCGAAAGCTCAGGGAGGACCGGCGCACTCCAGAACGCTACCGCGAACCTTCACGCGCTGGAGCTTCCTGTTTCGCTCTTTTGCCCCCTCCTGCATGCGTGACGCCTTAGCGGCCACAGCCCCCCAGCCCTGAAAACTTCCCTTTGCCAGCGGGGTCTCCCCGGCGTAATCCTTGAGTTGCTCATGGGAAACCGCCCTGACATCTACCTGATCATCCGAATTAGTTTCGGACTCATCCGCGCCTGACGCCGCCGGAAGAGTCCGTTGTCATGCATGCCTGCGCTGAAAGCGCCACCGGCAGCCGGCGTCCCGGAACTCACGGCAACCGCCAGTCCGGCCTGTTTTCTCATTGCACCCTCCTTCCCCCTCTTCATTTCCCCTCCCTCATGTCTCCAGTTTCCATCTATGACACCACCTTGCGCGACGGCACGCAGGGCACCGGCATCTCCTTCAGCACCCTCGATAAAATCCGCGTCGCGGAAAAGCTCGACGACTTCGGCGTGCATTACATCGAAGGCGGCTGGCCCGGCTCCAATCCCAAAGACGCCGCGTTTTTCGAGGAAGCCTCCAAGCGCTCCTGGAAGAAGGCGAAGATCACCGCCTTTGGCATGACCCGCCGTGGCAAGATGAAAGTCGAGGACGATCCGCAGGTCAAAATGCTGCTCGATGCCAAAACCCCTGCGGTCACGGTGGTCGGCAAAACCTGGGCACTGCACGTCACCGAGGTCTTCCAGGTCAGCTTGGAAGAAAACCTCGCCATGATCGCAGATACGGTGGCCTACTTGAAACAGCATGGCCGCGAGGTGCTCTACGATGCCGAGCATTTCTTCGACAGCTTTAAGGAGGACCCCGAGTACTCACTCAAGACCATCAAAGCTGCGCAGGATGCTGGCGCGGATCTCATCGTGCTGTGTGAGACGAATGGCGGCGCGCTGCCAGAGTTCGTCGAGGACACGACCCGCAAGGTCATCGCCCATCTGGGCCGGTCCGTCGGCATCCACACACACAATGACGGCGGCGTCGGCGTGGCCAATGCTCTGGCCGCCGTGCGTGCCGGTGCCTGCCAGGTGCAGGGCACGATCAATGGCTACGGCGAGCGCGTGGGGAACTGCAACCTCACCACCATCATGCCCAACTTGCAGATCAAGATGGACATTGATCTCGGCATCGACCTTACTCGCTTGCGCGAACTCGCCAACTTCGTGGATGAACTCGCCAACGTGCCGCATGACATCCGCGCTCCCTACGTGGGCGTGGCTGCGTTCACGCACAAAGGCGGGCTGCATGTGCATGCCGTGCAGAAGCTGGCACGCACCTATGAACACGTGGACCCCACGCTCGTCGGTAACCAGCGCGTCATCACCATCTCGGACATGTCCGGTCAGTCCAACGTGCTGGTGAAGGCCGAAGGCATGGGCTTCAAATTCGCCAAGGGCGATCCCCGAGTGCAGACCATCCTCACCGAAGTGAAGCGCCTGGAAAGCGAAGGCTACGAATTCGAAGCCGCAGAGGCTTCCTTCGAGATGCTCATCCGCAAGCAGATCGGCCAGCATCAGCCGGTATTTAATCTCATCGAATACCACTCCACGCATCGCTTCCACGGCGGCGAGCATGGGTTTGAAACCTGCGAAGCCACGGTCAAACTCGATGTCGGTGACAGCCGCGTTTACACTGTGGATGAAGGCGACGGCCCGGTGAATGCGCTCGACAACGCGTTGAGAAAAGCCCTGCTGCCCTTCTTCCCGGCCCTCAAGGCCATGCGTCTGGCAGACTACAAAGTACGCATCATCGACGGCGGCACCGGCACCGCCGCCAAGACCCGAGTGCTCATCACCAGCACCGACGGCAACGCCACCTGGGGCACCGTCGGCGTTAGTTGCAACATCATCGACGCCAGCTGGAAAGCCCTCGTCGATGGCATCGAATACTTCCTGCTCAAGAAGGCAGCCTAGCGCCGGATCAAAGGAGGGGGATCATCTTGATCCCCGATTGGAGGTGGTGGGCGAAGCGGAGCGCGGAGGGATCAAGATGATCCCTCTCCTGCAAGCCCTGCTCTGCCGACTCAAATCGCCTTTATTCCCGTCGCCGCCAGCACCGATTAGGTCTGGCGGTAACGGAGGGGCCAATGCTAGGGATTTGGTACGTCGTGCGGACTCAAAGCGAATCCCTTCTCCTGGACGTATCCGGTGTCCATGCCCCCGTGGCAATGGGCTTGATTTTGTCTGCCAAACTACATCGGCAGGACGGCTGATTGAGCCAATGCTTGGCGCAGTGCCGCCTGCTCTGCGGCCCAGGCCTTGGGCGTGAGCCGATGCACCG
>CAINGK010000095.1 GCA_903848465.1 uncultured Verrucomicrobiota bacterium | reverse complement strand
TCTGCTAGGAAATTGCTTTTGAGGGGGCGGGTCGAGTTGGCCCTGGGCGTGGAGTGGAGACGGGGTGTGAGGGGGTCTGTCTGCTAGGAAATTGCTTTTGAGGGGGCGGGTCGAGTTGGCCCTGGGCGTGGAGTGGAGACGGGGTGTGAGGGGGTCTGACCTCTGGAGCCGTTTGCTGGTGCGATCGAGGCGGAGGGTGAAGGGTTGAGTGGGCTTGTGCCCAACGTCTTTAGAGTGGGCAGGTGGGGTAACCTATGGCCGAATGCTAACAAAAACGTCGGCTGGTGCGCAAGTGGCCTGTTGTTTTCGGCCTCTTGTTGCTTGAGGGAGTGAGGTGCGGCGGCATTATGGACAGCATGCCCCGCTATCTTCTTTTCCTTTCTCTTCTGTGCGCCTTGGGTGCCTTCGCTGCTGAGCCTGTGCTCATCCTGGATGGTCGCAACAATCACGACTGGCAGCGCACCTCTTCCGCGCTGAAGGCGACACTCGAAGGCGCGGGCCTGTTCACCGTCAGCGTCGCCACGGCACCGGAGGACAAGGCCGGTGAACCGCCGCAGCGGCCCAAGGTGGAGGATGCAGCCTACCTCGAAGCCAAGGCGAAACACGCCGAGCTCGTGAAGTCGCTGAAGCCGGACCTCGATGCGCGCTGGGAAAAGTGGAGCGTGGATTTTGCAAAACACAAAGCGGTGGTGCTGAACTACAACGGCACCGACTGGCCGAAGCCCATGCAGCAGGCATTCGTGGACTACGTGCGCAATAGCGGCGGCGTGGTGCTCATTCATGCGGCGAATAACGGCTTCTCGAACTGGCCCGAATTCAATGCCATGATCGGCCTCGGCTGGCGCAAAGGCGGCTTTGGCCGCTGCCTCATCATCAACAACGATGGCTCCGTCGGCGAATGCTGCGCGGGCGACAGCTCCGCCCACGGCAGCAAGCATGCCTTTGTCGTCACACATCGTCAGCCAGCGCACCCCATCCTCGCAGGTCTGCCCACCGAGTGGCTGCATGATCGCGATGAACTGTATCATCACATGCGCGGCCCCGCTGAAAATGTGACCATTCTCGCCAGCGCTTTCAGCGAGGAGAAGGAACGCGGCACGGGCCGGCATGAGCCGGTGCTGTGGGAGGTACCGTATGGGAAGGGCCGCGTGATCGTCTGTACGCTGGGCCATGTGTGGCGTCGTGATGTGGACCAGGCCGCTCTCGACTGCGCGGGCTTCCAGACGCTGCTCAAACGCTGCGTCGAATACGCGGCCACGGGCAAGGTGACGCAGCCTGTGCCCGCCGAGTTTCCATCGAAGACTGCCATTCTGTCCATCCCCGTACCCTCTTCCAAGTAACTGTGAAATACCACGCCCTCATACTTCTCCTTGCCAGCACCGCCGCTGCACCTGCTGCCGAGCCTTTTGCCATACCTCTCTCCCCAGCGGAAGAGGCGAAAACCTTTGTCCTACCTGCGGGCTATGTCGCGGAGTGCATTGCCAGCGAGCCGATGGTGGAAGAGCCCGTGCTCGCGGTGTGGGATGGCAACGGCGCGCTCTACGTCGCGGAAATGCGCAGCTACATGCAGGACGAGAGCGGCACGGGCACCAAGTCGCTCAAGAACGGACGCATCAAACGCCTCACCTCATCGCGCGGCGATGGCATCATGGACAAGGCCACCATCTTCGTGGATGGCCTGAACCTGCCGCGCATGATCCTGCCGCTGGATGATCGCATCGCCGTCGTCGAGACCGACAACACCACGGTGTGGAGCTACCGCGACACCAATGGCGATGGCATGGCGGATGAGAAGTATGAACTCTTCAAAGGCAAAGCGGGCGATCCCAATAAAAGCGTGGAGCACCAGGACAGCGGCCTGTTTTGGAATCTCGACAACCGCATCTACCTCAGCTACGCGCGGGAGCGCTACCGCTTCACCGACGGCACCTGGCGTGCCGAGCCGATTCATCCCGTGTGGTCGCAGTGGGGCATCGCGCATGACGACGACGGGCGCATCTTTTACTCAGACAACAGCAAGCCCGCGCTCGGCTTTGATCTGCCGCGCCGTTACTGGCTGCACATCAGCCAGCGCAACGGCAGCAAGATTCCCAGCGGCGAGATCATTGATCTCGGCATGAGCTGGGAGCCTGCCTTCCTCAATGCCAAGAATCTCTGCACCACCGATGATCGCGGCGGTCCCGCTGGCTCCACGAAGACGTTCACCTCGCTCTGCGGTCAAAGTATCTACCGCGACAACGCCACGCCGGAGTGGAGCGGCGATTACTTCATCTGTGACCCCACGATTCACGTCGTGCGCCGCGCCAAACTAACGCACGAGAATGGTCGCGTGAAGTTTGCCAACGCCCATAGCAGCGAGGAGTTCGTGCTCTCGCCACACATGCTCTTTCGCCCCGTGAATACCGCGCCCGCGCCGGACGGCAGCCTCCTCATCGTGGACATGTATCGCGGGATCATTCAGGATGCTCCCTGGCTCAGCCCAGACCCACGCAAGTTCATCAAGGCAAGCGGCTTGGCCGAGGTGAACCAGCGTGGTCGCCTCTGGCGCATCCGCAAAACGGACGCCGCACCGCGCGCCGCACCCCACATGCTGGATGAGAAAACGGGCGATCTCGTAGCGCACCTCGCGCATCCGAGCGGATGGTGGCGCGACACTGCGCAGCGTCTCATCATTCTGCGCAAAGACCGCCAGTCAGCCGTGCCTGCCTTGAATGAAATGGCCTTGTCCAACCAAGACCCAAACGCACGCCTGCACGCGCTCTGGACGCTCGAAGGCTGCGCCGCGGTGGATGAGGCAACGCTCGCGAAAGCTCTTGCCGATGCGGAGCCGCGTGTGCGCCGCGCCGCTATCGAGATCAGCGAGGCCCAACTCAGCGTCATGCTGCCCAAGCTCGCCGACCTCGCCACACGCGAAACCGACGGAGAAGTCGCCAAGCAGCTCATCCTCACGCTCGGCTTCAGCAAAGACGATAAGCTCGTGCATCCTGCCGTCGATGCGCTGCTGGCCAAGCATCTCGCCAATGAAGGCGTTATCCTAGCTGCGTGCGTCACCTTTTGGAAACATCCAACGCCCTTCATTAAGACAATCCAGGACGGCAGCGCCCTCGCGGGCCGTGCGGATGCCGCACTCCTGGCCACACGCTGGAAGCAGGGCTTCGCGCAGTGGGAGCGCGGATTGGTCTTTCCCAAGGACTTCCCCAAGGATCAGAAAAAAAGCATCGAGAGTGGCGAGGCACACTACTTCCAGACCTGTGTCGCTTGCCACGGACCCGATGGCAAAGGCACCACCGTTCCCGGCAGTGACGCGGCCATCGCGCCCGCCCTGGCTGGCAGCCTGCGCGTGAAGGGCGACCCGCGCGGTTTGCTGCCCGTCTTCATGAACGGACTCATGGGGCCTATCCAAGGTAAAACCTACCAAGGCGCAATGATGGTGCCCGCAGTCGCCCTCGGCATCGTGCGGGACGACCGCCTCGCCGACGTGGTGAACTTCATCCGCTACGCCTGGGGCAACAACGCAGAGCCCGTCAGCACCGAGCATGTCAAGCAGGCCCGCCAGGCCACCAAGAGCCGTGCGACGCCATGGAACGACGAAGAACTCATCAAGCTGTCCCACCCCTGAGGTGCGGCAAGACTATAAAACGCGGTTAAAAAGTGCTGCGGGTGCGCCGGGTGGCGTGGTGGTTTAAAAGTGCAGCATCTCTGGTTTAACCAGGAGGATGTTCACGAATATGGAGCAATGGAACGAGATACGACGCCGGGTATTGGTTGAGG
>CAINGK010000094.1 GCA_903848465.1 uncultured Verrucomicrobiota bacterium | reverse complement strand
CCTTTTACAGAACAGACTTTACACCCCCGAAGGAGGATGAATTTCGTTTTCATAATCACTAAGGGTTCATCAAATTGGACGCCGCTTCTTCAGGTCTATTCAAAAAAAACTTTGCACCTCAAAAGCCACGAGCTTTTTGATTCCTGCTTCCCATCCGGGACCGTTCATGCCAGCATCGCCGCTCCATGAAGCACTTCCTCAGCCTTGCCTTCGTTTTAGCCTGCACCTGCACCGCCTTGGCCCAAAAGAGCGGGCCGGTCATTTCACCGGACATCCAGGACGACCACAGCGTCACCTTTCGCCTGCGCGCACCCAAATCCCAAAGCGTCGCCGTACGTGGCCAGTGGGACAAACAAGCCGTGCCGATGACGAAGGACGACCAGGGCCTATGGAATCTCACCGTGCCCAACGTGCCCGCTGGCGTGTGGGAGTACAGCTTCATCGTCGATGACCTCGCGATGATCGACCCCGTCAATCCCGCGCAGAAACCGCAGCGCAATCCCACCTCCAGCATCCTGCACATTCCCGGCACGCCGCCCAATCCCTGGGACTTTCAGGACGTGCCGCACGGCACCGTACACCAGCACACCTACCTCTCCAAGGCGCTCAGCAAACAGCGCAGCGCCTGGGTGTACACACCGCCGGGTTATGAAGCCGGCACACAGAAAGAATACCCTCTCTTCGTCCTGCAGCACGGCTCCGGCGACCGCCAGGAAACCTGGGTGGTGCATGGCAAGGCGCACTGGATTCTCGACAACCTCATCGCCGCTGGCAAAGCGCAGCCGATGATCCTCCTCATGATCGATGGCCATCCCCTCGGCCAAGTCGCACGCGACATGGCGGATCGCCGCGCCCTCTCGCTCGCCGCGTTCAAAAACGAGTTGTTCCAGGACGCCATCCCGCTCGTCGAAAGCCACTACCGCGTGTCAGCAGACCGCACTCAGCGCGCTATCGCCGGACTCAGCATGGGCGGCTGGCAGGCGCTCAGCATCGGCATGACCAATCTCGACCGCTTCGCCTGGATCGGCTCCTTCAGCGGTGCGGTGAACGAAGAAGAAATCAAACCCGCGCTGGATGACGCCGCAGGCACCAATGCCAAACTCAAACTGCTCTGGATCGCCTGCGGTGAAAAAGACTTCCTCCTCGACCGCAACCACCAGCTCATCGACAAACTCAAAGCCAGCGGCGTGAACTACGAATGGCACGAAACCCCCGGCGACCACTCCTGGCCCATCTGGCGCAACTACCTCACCGACTTCGCACCGAAGCTATTTCGGTGAGGAGGTGCTGAACCAAAGCAGCACTGTTGCAAGGATCGTCCCTCGACAATCCTTGTTGAATATTTGTCTCATCCATGGATAGCGAATTGCATCATCAGCAGTGCGCCCTGAAGCTGGCACCATGCCCCCGCCCTCTCCAGCCGTCCCAGACGCTGATCTCACGACCTTTTCTGTGAAGTCTGCCGGGAAAGAAATGACCAGTGCCTACCAGGTCTATTCCATCACCATCTCCTCGGCGGTGAACCGCATCCCTTCGGCACGCATTGTCTTGCTGGATGGCAGTGCGCCAGAAGAGACTTTCGCGGCCAGTGAGTCCGATGATTTTGCGCCGGGCACACGGATCGATATTGAGGTTGGTTATCATTCTCAGAACGCGCCTGTCTTCAGTGGCATCATCGTCAAGCAAGGTCTCCGGCAGCGCAGTGGCGGCCCCTCCCAACTCGTGCTGGAGTGCAGCTCTCCGGCCATCAAGATGACCGCCGTGCGCAAGAATGCGGACCACGGCAAATCCGGCAGCACCTTGACAGACAGCGCGCTGATGGAGTCTCTCATCCAGGCTCACGGACTGACGGCGAAGGTGACGGCCACCACCCCAGCTCTGCCATGGATCACCCAGTTCAATTGCTCGGACTGGGACTTTCTGGTCATCCGTGCTCAAATCAACGGCATGCTGGTGCTGGTGGATGGCAACACCGTCACTGTAAAAGCACCCGACTTCGCCCAGGAGCCGACGCTCAGCGTGACCTATGGGAAAGACATCCTGGAATTGCAGACGGACATGGATGCCATCACGCAGTGGTCTGGGGTCCAGTGCTCCGCCTGGGATCCGGCCCAGCAGGCCATGGTCAGTGCCACCGCCTCCCCCGCAGGCGTGAATACCCTGGGTAGTGATACCACCAGCAGTCTTGCCAGCGTACTGAACGGCGGCACGGTGAAGCTGACTTCGAGTACACCACTGCCCAGCGACCAGTTGCAGGCGTGGGCCAGCGCCGAGATGCTGAAGAGCGAACTGGCGAAGATCTCCGGCAGGATCCGCTTTCAAGGCTCCAACAAAATTGCTCCCGGCGGATTGCTGCAAATCGCTGGCTTGGGCAAACGTTTCAATGGCAAGGGCTTCGTCGGCGCGGTCACCCATCGCATCGAAAACGGGAGCTGGACCACCGAAGCGTCCTTGGGCGTTGATCCGGCATGGTTTGCCTCCATGCCTGATGTTTCGGGGCCGCCTGTGGGGGCGCAGTTGCCGCCGGTGCAGGGATTGCAAATCGGCGTGGTCAAAAAGATCGACGGCGACCCAGCTGGGCAGCGGCGTGTCCAGGTGGCGCTGCCCGTGGTGGCGGCTAGCCCGGCGCTGATGTGGGCACGCTTGGGTAGCTTTTACGCCCCCAAGGACGGTGGGGCGTTTTTCTATCCTGAGATCGATGACGAAGTGGTGCTCGGCTTTCTGGACAATGACCCCCGCTATCCTGTGATCCTCGGCAGCCTGTACAGTTCGTCCAGGCCCGGAGCCCTGACGCCCGACGCTACCAACTCCACCCAGGCGATCATCACCCAAGGCGGGCTGCGCTGTGTGTTGGATGACAAAAACCAAGTGATCACGCTGCAGACACCGGGCGGCAATCAGCTCGTCTTGAGCGACAAGGACAAGTCCATCCTGCTGCAGGACATGAACAATAACTCCATCAAGCTTTCCAGCAGCGGCATCGAACTGTCGAGCAAATCGGACATCAAGATCACGGCCGACCAGTCGATCACCGAGAAAGCCACGCAGAACGTGACGGTCACAGGAATGAAAATCTCCCTCACGGCAGACACCGAGTTCACAGCCAAAGGCAACGCCTCCGCCACGCTGGAGGCCAGCGGCACGACGACTATCAAGGGCGCGATGGTCATGATCAACTGAGCCAGAAGCACTTCATCCGCAGAGGATTCAGTTCAGCCTCCGATTTGGACAGTGGGAAGTCCCAGAATGATGCTGCCCCCATGCGCCGTGGAGTCACCCATCCGTGCCGCCGGCACACCACCGATCATCACCGTGGCCGACCCTTTGACAATCGAATCCGGCGGCCCCACACACACCGCCATGTCCCCCACTCGGGCCGCAGGAAGTCCGGCGATCAAGACGATGGGACACCCCGGGCCACTGATGGGCCCTCCCACATGCGGGATCGGCGGCACACCCGGTGTGCACATGGGGCATAGGTGCATGTCTGTTAGTCTGGCGGCAGGAGGCATGATGGAATTGGAACAAAGCATAGGAAGCTGGGATCGTTCGGTCAAAGCAATAAGGAGATGCAGCCGTGCATGCTGGAAGCGCGCGTGATTACCGGGCGCACAGCTCCTTGCGGCAGTTCCACCGAGTGTTGTGTGAGGGCACGCAGTTGCACTCATAACCGCCCAAATAACAAGCCTGCTCCTGCTTCAGCACTCGGTCACATTCACCGCCAGTCCGCCACGGGAGGTCTCTTTGTACTTGGTGCTCATGTCGGCACCGGTCTGGCGCATGGTGGCGATGACTTTGTCCAGAGAGACGCGGTGCGTGCCGTCGCCACGCAGAGCCAGGCGCGCCGCATGGATGGCTTTCACTGCGCCCATGGCATTGCGCTCGATGCAGGGCACCTGCACCAGGCCGCCGATGGGATCACAGGTGAGGCCGAGGTTGTGCTCCATGGCGATCTCGGCAGCATTTTCCACCTGCGGCACGCTGCCGCCCAGGGCCTCGCACAGCGCGCCTGCGGCCATGGAGCAGGCCACGCCCACCTCTCCCTGACAGCCCACCTCCGCGCCGGAGATGGAGGCATTGCGTTTGTAGATGAGTCCGATGGCGGCGGCGGTCAGCAGAAAGCGTACGATCCGGTCCTCATTCGCCGCGCGCTGCACGCGCACCAGGTAGTGCAGCACCGCTGGCAGGATGCCCGCCGCGCCATTCGTCGGCGCGGTGACGACGCGCCCGCCCGCAGCGTTTTCCTCGTTCACCGCCATGGCCCAGAGACTCACCCAGTCCAGGACGCAGAGCGGATCATTCAGCGCGGCCTCGGGGCGTGAGGAAAGCTCATGAAACAAGGCGGGAGCGCGCCGCTGCACGCGCAGACCGCCGGGCAGCACGCCGGAGCTCACGCAGCCACGCTGAACACAGCGCTGCATGGCCTCCCACACCCGCAGCAGCGCGGCGCGTGTTTTGGCCTCGGGGCGGCGTGTGTTTTCATTGCGCAGCGCCATCTCGCTCACGCTCAGGCCGGACTCGTTTGCCAGGCACAGCAGCGCAGCGCCTGAATGCAGCGCGAAAGGTGGATCGGGTGTCGTGTCCTCCTGCACCACCGCGTTTTCATCCACCACGAAGCCGCCGCCAATGGAATAACAGGTGTGTGTGAGCAGCTCCGCACCGTCCGCATCAAAGGCGATGAAACGCATGCCGTTCGGGTGCGCTGGCAGCGGCTTGGTGCGGTGAAATACCAGATCCTGCTTTTCCTCAAACGCGATCTCCTGCCCTCCGTCGATCCGCAACCGCCTGTCGGCGCGGATGGCTGCCACGCGTGCATCCACGCAGTCCACATCCACGCTCTCCGGCAACTCGCCCTCCAGTCCAAGCAGCACCGCCTTGTCCGTGCCGTGGCCCTTTCCCGTCAGCGCCAGCGAGCCGTAGAGGTGAGCCTCCACCCGCGCCGTGCGTGCCTGCACGCCCGCCTCTTGCAGCAGGGCCACAAACCGCCGTGCCGCGCGCATGGGCCCCACGGTATGCGAGCTGCTGGGGCCGATACCGATGGTGTAAAGATCAAGGGCGGAGAGGTTCATGGCCTGGGCGAGTTGACTGCTGCGCTGAAGGATCATTGCGCTGCCGTGCGGATGAGTCGTGTGGCAGGGTAGCCGACCTTTTGCAGCCTCACCTTTCGGAACTGTGCCTTCCCCGTGGTCAGGCTGCCGGGGCCTCCCATCTGTAGCCGTAGAGTGGTGCTGCTCTGGTCAGGCTTAGTGGTGAAAGGCAGCACCACGGTCGTCCAGTCCGCAGCTTCGGCGAGATCTTTGGAGGAGCGCGAGGAGCCTGCCTCCAGTAGCACGGCCTGCCTGCCGCCAGATTGCTCGATCTTCACACGAGCGGTCTTTACCTCAGCAGTGAGGACGTAATTCGCCAAAGGCTGGACAGATGCCTCTTGAACGATGGAGGCGTGATCTCCGCGCTCGCACTCCAGCGTGAAGGTGCCGCCCTCTGCTTCTGTGTAGCGTGCCGTGGTGCTGGCGGACTTGGCCCAGCTTTCCAGCCGCCAGGGTTTTTGATCGGACGTGATCGCTCCTGGCTTAATAGCGGCGGTTTCCACCGGAGTCAGTTGCGCATGAGTGATGTCTCCCTTCATCAGTGCATACACCCATTCTGGGTATTCGCTTATGGGCAGGTCCACGGTGGGAAACTTCGGCCCGCGCCGCCGGCCTTCGGTGCGCATGGGCCCATTCTTCCAGGCCTTGCTGCCGTGGCCGGAGAAGCCCTCGCTCTCCGGCACCTGGCCGTTCAGTATATCCTTGTACCAGTCCATGTAGCCCTTGAAGGTGTCCTGCAGCCGCCATGCCTTGGCGGTAGTGTAGTGCGCGTCGTAGTTGCTGCCACCATGCAGCGCGCCCTTCGGCAAACGAACGTCCTTCAGGCCGCCGTAGTAGCCGTCTAGCCCGTGCATCCATTCGTGCAGAAAGATCTCGTCGCGCGGGTTCATCTTACCCGCGCTGCTGATGGCAAACATGCCGATGCCCGCGCCGCCGTTGTAGCCGCCCACACCATAGCCCGCACGCGGAGCGAGGTAGCCTGAGGTGGTATCGTAGTGCAGGAAGTAGTAGCCAACGCTATCGTACTCGCCGGGCTTGCTGATGGTCGCCAGCTCATTGATCAGCTCTTCACCCAGGTATTCCGCGCTATCGAGCCGCTTGGGATTGAAACAGCGCAGCGGTTTGTCTGACACGACGAGCGTGGGGATGAACTTCACCTTTCCATGCGTGGCCTCGTGTACCATGTCCGGCGTCTGGATCTCAAAGCAGTGACGCGCAGCCTGCACGTCCTCCTCCGTCATTTCCGCGCGCATTGGAAGGAAGAGCGGGTGGGTGGTGTCGCTGATACGCTTGATGATGAGCAGCACTTTGAACTCGATCTCTGGTTTGGGCACGTAGGTCTCGATCACCCTCGCCACCTCGTCCGCCAGCTTCAGTGGCCAGTTTTTGTCTGAGAGGAATCTGGCGTCCTCCGCCGAGCGGATCTTCACACGGCGCATGAACTCGACATTGAATGGGGAGCCCACCTTTCCCAGCTCCGGATATTTGGCAATGGCCTGCGCGGAGGCTTGCTTTGAGGGTGACTGCGCCATGGTGGGCGGGCAGAGCAAGAGTGCGGACAAGCCGAGGGAAAGAGCAGCAGAGCGAATCATAAGCGTCACCATCATGACCACGCGGAAAGCGGCACGGCAAATTGACTTCACGCCGCCACTGGCCGATAAAGTCGGCCAGTCAGCCGTCGCAACCCATGCATCCCCTCACGCGCCCCACTCTGGCAGAGCACACCGCACGGCACCTGCGTGAGGGCTTTCGCAGCGGGCGCTGGCAGGGCCGACTGCCCGGTGTGCGTCAGTTCGCGGCGGAGTTTGGCGTATCGCGGGACGTGGTGCTGGAGGCGCTGCGCATGGTGGAGGCGGAAGGACTCGTCATTCACGAAGGCGCAGGCAGAAGCCGCCGTGTGGTGCCGCCGACGCGCCGTGGCATGCGCCGCACGCTGCGGGTGGGCATCCTACTGCCCGGCCCGCTGGAAGCAGACAATGCGCACACGCATCAGCTCATCTCTGGCATCCTCAGCGCAGTGGAGTCCCTCGGGCATGCCGCCTTCATTTCGCCCAAGCATTCTCTGCAACTCGGCGGGTGGCCCACACGCATTCGCAAACATCTGGAGGAGTGCCAGGCGGATGCCTGGATCATCTACTCCGCCGAGCGCGCCGTGCTGGAAATGGCCGCAGCGTGGGATGTGCCGACTTTTGCACTCGGAGGCATCTCAGAGGGGCTGGCGCTGGCCGGATCACGCACAGACCTCACCACGCCCATGGAGGCGGCGGTGGATCTCCTGGTGCGGCAGGGGCACCGCCAGTTGGCTCTGATCTGCCCTCCGTTATGGCGGCAGCCCCGCCTCAACCACGCAGCCACGGCCTTTTTGCAAAGACTGAACCACCACGGCATCCGCGCGGAGGCCTCCTTCCACATCCCGGAATGGGAGCACACTCCCGCCGGACTGCATGCGCTGCTGCGCGCGCTCTTTTTTGCCACCCCGCCCACCGCGCTGCTCATCATGGAACCCGAGTGCGTGGGGCCGGCGCTCGTCTTCCTGGCGGAGCGTGGTCTCTCCGTGCCGCAACACGTCTCCCTCATCAATCTGCTGCCAGACCCCATGCAGTCTTTCTACCGCATCGGCCTGGCTCATTTCGAGTGGCCGGTGCAGCCGCACATGAACAACGTCCTGCACTGGGTGCGCTCCGTGGCCCGTGGCAACGCGCACCTCCGCTACACCACCATCGCCCCGGAGTTTGTGCAGGGCGAGTCCATCGCGCGCGCCTGCCGTTGAGCCATGGACCACTAGGCGATGCCATTGCGTTTGCTTCAGCGGGCGCGCAGCTCCGCCCCGTGGGCCTGCCGCACGCAGGCATTCCCCGCGAGGTAGATGCGCCGTGGCTTTTCGCCTCCCGGCTTTGAATTTTCTTGTCCGGTTTTCCCGCGCCGTGCGGTATAAGCATTCCCGCCCGTTTATTTCCCAACCATGAAGCTCCTTCTTTTCACCCTCGCCCTCCTTGGCTCGGTCGCATCCGCGCAGGAATATCTCGAAATCTCGGCCAATCCGGGTGGTGCCGGTGGTGGTAAAAAGATCGTCCTGGTGGCCGGTGACGAGGAATACCGCACAGAAGAGAGCATGCCGATGCTGGCGAAGATTCTGGCCAAAAAGCATGGCTTCAACTGCATCGTGCTCTTCTCCACGGATGAAAAGGCGGGCTACATCGACCCCAACAACCAGAAAAACATCCGTGGCACGGAGATGCTCGCGGACGCGGACCTGCTCATCATCGGCACGCGCTTTCGCCAGCTCCCCGACGCGAGTCTGGCGCACTTCGCCAAGTTCCTGAACTCCGGCAAACCGGTGATCGGTTTCCGCACGGCCACGCATGCCTTCACGGGCAGTGCCAAAACGGGCGACTTCAAATGGGGCGAGTTCGGTCTGAAAATCCTCGGCGAAAAGTGGGTCAGCCATCATGGCTCGCACAAAAAGGAAGGCACCCGCAGCATCGTCGTAGAGGCCAACAGCAAGAATGAAATCCTGCGCGGCGTCGGCGAAATTTTCTGCACCACGGATGTCTATGGCGCGCCGGATGTGAAACCGGAGAACGACACGATCTTGCTGCGCGGTGCTGTTACCGAGACGCTTGATCCGAAGTCCAAGAACGTGACTGGAGCGAAGAACGAGCCGATGCAGCCCATCGCCTGGCTGCACGACTACACCTCCCCGGACGGCAGCGCCAAAGGCCGTTCCTTCTGCACCACCATGGGAGCCTCCCTGGACTACACGGACGAAAACCTCCGCCGCCTCATCGTCAATGCAGTGTACTCCCTGCTGAAGCTGCCCGTGCCCGCCAAGGCGGATGTCGCCCTCATCGATCCCTTCAATCCCACCGCCTTCGGCTTCATCAAGGACTCCGGCTACTTCAAGCAGCGCAATCTGAAACCCGGCGACTTCGCCACCGGCAGCAGCCCGTCGATGGGAATGCCCGACGACAAATCCAAGCAGACTTCAGCCAAGAAGACGGACGCGAAAAAGCCGGAAGAAGTCAAAGCCCCTCATCAGCCCAGCGTGGAACCATCAGCAGCGACCTCCGCACGCTCGCAAGCCGTCGCACCCCCAAGCAAGGGCGAGCACATCGTCCTCATGGGCAACGGCCTCGCCGAGCGCGACACCTGGTACAGCCGCATCGAAACCGAGCTGCAGCTCCGCTACCCGGACCGCGAGCTTTTCTTCCGCAACATGGGCCATGTCGGCGACACCCCCGGCTTCCGTCCGCATCCCTCACGCGCCTCCCAGTGGGCCTTCCCCGGTGCGGAGAAGTTCCATCCCGACAAGCCCATCCACAACGGCCAGGGCTTCTACGCCACGCCCGACCAGTGGCTCACGCATCTGCAAGCGGACACCATCGTCGGCTTCTTCGGCTACAATGAATCCTTCGACGGCCCCTCCAAGGTCGGCAATTTTGAAGCCGAACTCGACGCCTGGGTCGTCCACACCCTGAGCAAGGCCTACAATGGCAAAGCCGCTCCCCGTGTCGTGCTCGTCAGCCCCATCGCTTACGAAAACCAAAGCGCCAAACGTGACCTGCCCAAGGGTGACGTCGAAAACTCAAACCTGCTTCTCTATGCGAGCTCCATCGAGAAAGTCGCCAAAAAGCACGGCCTGACTTACATCGACCTCTTCACCCCGACACAAGAGATCGAAGCCAAAGGTGGCGAGTCCTTCACCACCGGCGGCTTCATCCCCACGGACAAAGGCTACGAGGAAATTGGCAAGCTGCTCGCCACCGGCCTGTATGGCCACGCCAGCCACGAATCGAAAGCCGACCCCAAGCTGGTGCATGAAGCCGTGAAGGAGAAAGACTGGTTCTGGAACACCGACTACAACATCCTCAACGGCGTCCACGCCCACGGCCGCCGCTACAATCCCTACGGCCCGCAAAACTACCCGGATGAAGTGCAGAAGTCCCGCGAGATGACCGTGCTTCGTGATGGCCTGATCCATGCCGTCGCCACCGGCAAAACCACCGAGCTGAAGGTCGATGACAGCAAGACCCACGTGCTCCCGCCCGTGCCGACCAACTACGTGCCGAGCGTCAAGAACGGCAGCGAGAAGTACCTGTATGGCGAAGACGCCCTGAAGTCCCTCAAGGTGCCGGAAGGCTACAAGGTGGAGATGTTTGCCTCCGAGAAGGAGTTCCCGAACCTCGCGAACCCCATGCAGATGTCCTTCGACAACAAAGGCCGCCTCTGGGTCGCCACTATGCCGACCTACCCGCACTACCGCCCCGGCGATGCCATGCCGGACGACAAGATCCTCATCTACGAAGACACCAACAACGACGGCAAGGCCGACAAGGAAACCGTCTTCGCCGACAAGCTGCACCTGCCCATCGGCTTCGAGTTCGCTACCGAAGGCGTCTATGTGACCCAGGAGCCCAACCTCATGCTGCTGCGCGACACCAACGGCGACGACAAGGCCGACAGCATGGAGATCGTTCTCGGCGGCTTTGACACGCACGACACGCACCACGCCATCAGCGCCTTCGCCGCTGACCCTAGCGGTGCCTTCATGCTGTGCGAGGGCGTCTTCCTCCACTCCAACGTCGAGACCCCCTACGGGCCCGTGCGCTGTGTCGATGGCGGCTTCTTCCGCTACAGCCCGCAGCGCGGCATGCTGGAGCGCACCATCCAGATGAGCATCCCCAATCCCTGGGGCTTCGTCTTTGACCAGTGGGGCCAGGACTTCCTCCTGCACACCTCCGGCACCACCATGAACTGGGCGCTGCCCGTTGAAGTGAAGCCCACCTTTGGCAGCAAGACCCCATCCACCGCCGACCTCGTGCCGGATGGCCACAAAGTGCGCCCCACCAGCGGCCTCGAGATCGTCTCCTCCCGCCACTTCCCCGACGAAGTTCAGGGCGACCTCATCTACTGCAACGCCATCGGCTTCCTCGGCATCAAGCAGGTGAAGATCGAAGACAGCGGCACCGGCTGGAAGACAGCACATCATGATGATTTGCTCGTCAGCACCGACGGCAACTTCCGCCCCGTCGATCTCGAATTCGCCCCCGATGGCTCCCTCTACGTCATCGACTGGCACAATGTCCTCATCGGCCACATGCAGCACAATGCGCGCGATCCTCTGCGCGACCACGTCCACGGCCGCATCTACCGCATTACCTACCCGGGCCGTCCGCTGGTGAAGCCCGTGCCCGTTGCCGGTGCCCCGCTCGCCACCCTGTTCGAAGACCTCAAGGAACCCGAACTCCGCACCCGTTACCGCGCCCGCCGCGAACTGCGCGCCCGCGACGCCAAGGAAGTGCTGCCCGCCATCAAGACCTGGGCCGCCAAGCAGAAAGACACGCATGCCAAGCTCGAAGCCCTCTGGGTCACCTGGGGCCTGAACGAGGCCGATGAGGGCCTCCTTCGCGAAATGCTCGCCTCCCCTGACTTCCACGCCCGTGCCGCCGCCGTGCGCGTGTTGCGCTACAACACCCACCGCATCGCCGATCACGTGGCTCTCCTCGAAAAAGCCGCCGCCGATGAGCACGGCCGCGTCCGTCTCGAAGCCGTCGTCGCCGCCTCCTGGTTGCCCAACATTCCTGCCGCGAAAAACATTGTCGCCATTGCCGCCAAGCTCCCGCTGGACGACTGGAACAAGGCCGCCACCAAAACCGCCGCCGACCGCCTCGCAGGCATCGCCGAAATCGTGAAGCCCGAACACCCCGTCATTCCACCGCCCGCTTACCTCAGCGACACCGCGAAAAAGCAGTTCAAGCTCGGCCAGGATATCTACTTCCGCGAAGGCCACTGTGTCACCTGCCATCAGCCCAACGGCGCCGGCCTTGACCCTGCTTTCCCCAGCATCGCCAGCAGCCCCTGGGTCACCACCGACCGCGACCGCCTCATCAAGATCGCCATGTACGGCCTCATGGGCCCCCTCAAAGTCGGTGCCAAGGAATACAACGGCCAGGTCCCCATGACCCCCTTTGGCGGCATGCTCAAAGACGAGGAAATCGCCAGCGTCCTCACCTTCGTGCGCAACAACTTCGGCAACAAAGCCGACCCCATCACCGCCGCCGAAGTGAAAGCCATCCGCGACGCCAACCCCGGCCGCATGATGCTCTTCACAACGGACGAGCTGCTGAAGCAGCATCCGATGAAGTAAGCAGAGGCAATAAGACGAATGTCAGTGCAACGCCGGGCACCCTATGGGCCCGGCGTTGTCGTTTTGCTGAATCCGACACATCCTTTGCTGGCAGGTTTTGACAGTTGGGCGCGTTTAACCACGCGCCCAACCATGAATCGTCTCCTTCTTCTCTCCCTCCTCTTCACCTCCTACGCTACGGCGCAGGACGGCTTCAAACCGCTCTTCAACGGCAAAGACCTCACCGGCTGGGACGGCAATCCAGAGCTCTGGAGCGTCGAAGATGGTTGCATCACCGGCAAGACCACCGGACCCGAACAGCTCGCCTACAATCAGTTTCTCATCTGGCGCGGCGGCAAGGTGAAGAACTTTGAGCTGCACGCGAAGATCAAGGAAACCGGCAACAACACCGGCATCCAGTATCGCAGCAAGGAACTGCCGGAGAACGGCAAATGGTCCATCGGCGGTTATCAGTGCGACATCCATCCGGCCACGCCAAACAACGCGATGGTCTATGAAGAACGCGGGCGCGGTATCATCGTTCAAAATGGGCAGGGCGTGGTGATTGATCCTGAAGGCAAGCGCTGGCTCGCCTCCGAGCATGAACCGGTGAAGGTGGACATCGCCCAATGGCATGAGTACACCGTCATCGCTCAGGGCAATCACCTCATTCACAAGATCGACGGCCAGGTGACCATCGACCTGCTCGACTTCGAAGAATCAAAGCGCTCGCTCGAAGGCCTGCTCGCCTTCCAGATTCATCGCGGCCCGGCCATGAACGTGCAGATCAAGGACGTGATGCTCAAGGAACTGCCGGATGGCGGCGTGATCTCGTTTGAAAAATCCGCCATCCCCAGCGATGCGCAGATCATCGAGGCCAAAGCACCCGCGAAGGGCAAAGGCAAAGCCCAGCCTGCTGCTCCTGCGCCAGCACCCGCTCCGGCCAAGGGCGATGCAAAAGCCAAGGCTGCCAAAGTGAAGCCGAAGCGTCCGGATGCCGTCGGTCCGGCCATCGGCGCGAATGTGGCCACACCGGTCACCAACATCAAAACGCTGCCAGATTTCAAAGTGGAGCTGCTCTACTCCGTTCCCGGAGGTGAAGAGGGCTCCTGGGTCAATCTTTGCACGGACGACAAAGGCCGCATCTACGCCAGCGATCAGTATGGCGGTCTCTATCGTTTCAAGATGCCAGCCCCCGGCCAGACGCTGAGCCCGGCCGAAGTGCAGAAGGTTCCCGCCGACATCCGTGCGGTGAACGGCATGCTCTTTGCCTTTGGCGCGCTCTACGTTGGCGTGAACGATTACGAAAAGAAAATCCCCAGCGGCCTGTACCGGATCACGGACAGCGACAACGACGACATGCCCGACAAGGTCGAACTGCTGCGCGCCATTGAAGCGGGCGGTGACCACGGCGTACACGCGGTGCTTCTCACGCCCGACGGCAAAGGCCTGTATCTCATCACCGGCAACAATGCTGTGCTCACAGAAACAGTCCCGACCTCGCCCGTGCAGAAGCTTTGGGGCGATGACCACCTGCTGCCACGCATGCCGGATGGCCGTGGGCACAACCGCAACGTATGGCCCCGGGCGGGAATGTTTATCGCGTCTCACCCGACGGCAAAGAGTTCATCCAGTTCGCCAACGGCTTCCGCAACATCTTCGACGGCGGCGTGAACCGCGATGGCGAACTCTTCGTCTATGACGCGGACATGGAGTATGATTTCAATACTTCGTGGTATCGCCCCACGCGCATCAATCACGTCGTCAGCGGTGCGGAGTACGGCTGGCGCAACGGCGCAGGCAAGTACCCCGAGTTCTACTACGACAGCCTGCCCGCCACGCTGAACATCGGCCCCGGCTCGCCCACCGGCACCACCTTTGGCTATGGCGCTAAGTTCCCCGCCAAGTACCAGGACGCCTTCTACGTGCTCGACTGGAGCTGGGGAAAAATCTACGCCGTTCATCTCACGCCGAGCGGATCGACTTACTCCGCTACGAAGGAAGAGTTCGTCACCGGCGGCCCGCTGCCCGTGAGCGATGCCATCATCGGCAAAGATGGCGCGATGTACTTCACCATCGGCGGACGTCGAGTGCAGAGCGGGCTATATCGCGTGACTTACACCGGGAAGGAATCGACCGCGCCAGTAACATCCAAGCCGAAGATCACACCCGCAGCGGAACTGCGTCGTGAGCTTGCCGCCTATCATGGCAAAGCAGACCCCAAAGCTGTCGCATTCGCCTGGCCACATCTCAGTGACAAGGACCGCTTCATCCGCAGTGCCGCACGCACCGTGCTGGAGCACAATCCTATCTCCGAATGGGAAACCAAAGCGCTGAATGAAAAGAACGCCACCGCGCAACTCGAAGCTCTGCTGGCGCTGACGCGCATGACCGGCGTGTGCCCCACACACCGCACCGCAGGCTACGTGGTGAACACCGCCAAGCGTGATGAAATCCTCGCTGCTCTGCTCAAGCGCGACTTCAAGAAGCTCAGCAACGAGCAGCGCATGTCCTACGTGCGTCTCGTGGAGATCGTGCTGCACCGCTTTGGCAATCCTGACGACGCCACGGTGGCCGCGATCATCGCCAAGCTCGATCCCGCGTATCCGGCGGACAACTTTGAGCTCAACTGGCTGCTCACTGAAACGTTGGCCTATCTCCAGGCACCGAACGCCGCCGCCAAGGGCATGGCCCTCATCGCCGCTGCTGAAAGCCAGGAGCCGCAGGTCGAATACGCCCGCAGCCTGCGCTTCCTGAAGACCGGCTGGACCAAGGAACTCCGCACCCAACAACTCGAGTTCTTCCTCAAAGCCGCTAACTACAAAGGCGGCAGCAGCTTCGCCATCTTCATCGACTTCATCCGCAAGGACTCGCTCGCCACCTTCACTCCCGAAGAGAACGCGCAGCTCGCCGAACTCATCGCCAGGAAACCCGAAGCGAAGAGCGCCATCGAAAACGTTGGTGCCATGTTCGTGGGCCGCACGCCCACGATGTGGACGCTGGATGAACTCAGCGCCGCCGCCAAGACCGGGATGAAGAAACGTAACTTCGAAAACGGCCGCAAGATGTTCACCGCCGCAGCCTGCTTCACCTGCCACCGCTTCGGTAACGCCGGCGGCATGACCGGTCCCGATCTGACCGGCGCGGGCGGCCGCTACAGCCCGCATGACCTGCTCGACAACATCATCAACCCCAGCAAGGTCCTCAACGAACAGTTCATCCCCATCATCGTCACCAAGAACGACGGCACCGTGATGAGCGGCGTCGTGGTCAACCTCAGCGGCGACGGCGTCACCCTCAACACCGACCTCACCGACCCGAACCAGCGCGTGAATGTGGACCGCAAAGAAGTAAAAAGCATCGAACTCAGCACCGTCTCCCCCATGCCGCCGATGCTCCTCGCCATGCTCAAGAAAGACGAAATTCTCGACCTCTTGGCCTACGTCCTCAGCGGCGGCGACAAGGCGAATGCGATGTTTGGGAAGTGAGGCTGTTGTTTATTTAAGGCAGCCGCCCACTGCGAATCTTATCTACCACAGCAAGATCACAAGGCCTGCCGACTCGTTCGGTCAGTCGTCTTGTGGGCTTGATGTCAGCCAGCAGCAAAGAATTCACCAGCTCATCCACTTTAGAGCCTCGAAGATCATTATTGATCGGGAGAAACAATGCCGTCGAACTCCCGAATTGGTTCACAAGATCTTTAATCGCCATGTTGGCCTTTCTTGCGCCAACCTCCAGTCTGTAATTGGCAAAGGCAGTCCAAAAATCTAAGCTCTTATTTTTGTTCGTGAGCTGTCGTAGATGCGCATGCTCATCTTGGATAAAACAGAAGTCACTGTTCTCGAATGAAACTATACTCTCATAGCAGGAGCGCATCTTGGAGAGCTGGGCTTTGCTTTCGCTTGTTGAACTACAACTTTGCAATGCAATCAGGAGTGTAAGGAGAAATGTTTTCATGATTTGAGAGTCGCGCATGACTTCACCGCTTCACGGATGTCCTCTTTGACCTCGTCCCAGCTTTTGTTGATGAGAAGATCGGGGTCGGTGTCGTCCTCGGCATCGTCAAAGTAAATCATGCTGCGCAGTGCGATCATGGGATCATGGCTGGGATACTTTGGCGGCGCAAATTTTATTCTGTAAAAGTGGCGATCAGGTTTGGGATGGTTCAGCGGAGTTCATGTTGAGGTAAATTTTGCCGGTGCTCCACTCATCGCTTTGCTCGCAGAGCAGGGCGGAGACGAGGCGCAGGAGGG
>CAINGK010000093.1 GCA_903848465.1 uncultured Verrucomicrobiota bacterium | reverse complement strand
TGTATTTTTCACAACGCGAATGAGCACGAATAGCCGCGAATTTTTCACGAATTTCAGAGTTCAGAATTCCTCTGCATTCGCGGTCATTCGTGGCCATTCGCGTTTAAAATCTTAACTTAACGACATTGATTCGTCATTCGCCCCGCCCCTCCTCGCCCTGATGCCTCAATCACTCCATGACCTGACCTTTGACCAGCTCCGCGAGGTCATCGTCTCCGCCGGTCTGCGTCCGGCGCATGCGGGCACGCTCTGGAATACCCTGCACTTCAAAGCGCTGGCTGATCCCCTCGCCCGGGAAGATCTGCTCCCACCTCTGCGCAAGTGGCTCACGCAGGTGCTTGGCGACGGCTCATGGATGCTCGATGTCCCCCCAGTCTCTTTGGACACCCCCAGCAGCGATGGCTTGACGCACAAATTTCTCCTTCGCATGGCCGACGCGCAGGAGATCGAGACCGTCATCATGGGCTACCCCGGCCGCCACACCGCCTGCGTCAGCACCCAGGCGGGCTGTGCCATGGGCTGTGTTTTTTGCGCCACGGGCCAGATGGGTTTCGTGCGGCATCTGCGCCCTGGCGAAATCGTGGCCCAGGTGCTGCATGCGCAGCGCAGCGTGCGCGCCAAAGGTGAGAAAAAAGGCCTGCGCAATCTCGTCTTCATGGGCATGGGCGAACCCCTGCACAACTACGACGCGGTGATGACCGCACTCGACATCATCTGCGACACCCGTGGCCTCAACATCGGCCCCAGCAAGATCAGCGTCTCCACCGTCGGCGTGGTGCCCGGCATCCTGCGCATGGCGGCAGAAAACCGGCCCTACAACCTCGCCGTCAGCCTGCACGCCGCCACCGAGGAAGAGCGGGCCAAACTGATCCCCGCCAATCAGCGCTGGCCGCTAGCCGACCTCATCGCCGCCTGCCGCAGTTACAATGCCCAGACCGGCCGCCGCATCTTCTTCGCCTGGACCTTGATCGAAGGCGTCAACGACACGCCCGAGCACGCTAGGCTCATCGCCGAGCTGCTTCACGGTTTGGACGCTCACATCAACCTCATCCCACTCAACCGCACCGACGGCTACACCGGCACCGAAAGCAGCGACACCGCTGCCGACACCTTCCACCGCATCCTCCAAGACGCCGGCTTTCCCTGCACCATCCGGCAACGACGGGGGATTGATGTGGCTGCGGGATGTGGGCAACTCAAGGCGGCAAAGAATCGGCGCAAGGCGGCGTAAGCCTCTTGTCTGGCGGAGCGCCTGCGTCCCGCGGGCTGTCTTCCCGCGTCTCGCGGAAGACCGTCTCCTGACGCACGCAGCGGCACAAACTAACCGCCTGCGGCAACGCCCCATTCGGTAGCCCTTCTTCAGCGTGCGCCCGGCCTGTGGCGTGAATTACAGACCCGCATCCGGCGGGACGCCGGATGCAGCACGCGGGACGCATGCGCTCCTCCATGAACTCCCGGTGAACCTGCCGTGAATTCATCTTCATAAAACATCCCCCGCTTGCCGTCGCCCGCTTGGTCGGCGTATCGTTGCACCAGCCATGTCCACCCGCGTCTTTCTGCTGAATCTCTTCGCCTGCCTGTGGTGCTGCATCATGCTGAATCTGCGCATTCATCTGGCTGGGCATCCATACTACATCTTCATGCTGTGGAATCTCTTCCTGGCCGCCATCCCGCTGGGCCTCAGCCTAGGTTTGCGACAGATCGACAGCCTCACACTCGCGCTGCCGCTGCTGGCCGTCTGGCTGCTGTTCTTTCCCAATGCCCCCTACGTCCTCACCGACCTCATCCACCTCAACGAGCACAGCAGCAACGTCCCCAAGTGGCTTGATCTCCTCATGCTGCTCTCCTTTGCGCTCGTCTCGCTTTGGTTCGGCTTTCAGTCGCTCCACATCGTCCAGCATTGGTTTGCGCGGAAGTTTTCCCATGCCACCGCCTGGTGCGTCACCGTGGGTTCGTTGGGCCTGAGCGGCTTCGGTGTTTACCTCGGCCGCTTCGACCGCTGGAACAGTTGGGACCTCCTGCACCGGCCCATGTCACTGCTCAGCACCATCGCCTCTTACATTCTCCATCCGCTCGCCCACACCCGCACCTGGGGCTTCACCCTCGGCTTCGGCACTCTGCTTATCCTGGCTTACCTCTTCTGGTTTTCGTCAGCGCCAGCGGCCCAGGAGAATCGTAAGCTCGACTAGCCGTGCCCCACTACGATCCCAGCCGCGACCACCTCCTGCTCTTTGACGGCGTCTGCCATCTCTGCGATGCCAGCGTGCGCTTCATCCTGCGGCGCGATCCCACGGGCAAAATCAAGTTCGCCCCCATTCAAAGCCCCTTTGGCAGCCAGCTCTACACCCAGCACGGACTCGATCCCGCAGCGCCCAATGCCATGCTCTTCCTCACGCCGACGGGCGCATTCCAGGCCAGCGATGCGGCCCTCGAAATCGCCCGCACGCTCGGTGGACTGTGGCAGCTTGCACTTATTTTCAAACCCCTGCCACGTGCTCTGCGCGACACCGTTTACTACTTCATCGCCCGCAACCGCTACCGCTGGTTCGGCAAGGACGAGTCCTGCATGATGCCGACGGCGGAGCTGAAGGAACGGATGCTGGAATAGGACTCTGGGCACTCCGCCCATCGTACTTACTTCTCGCGCACCCCAAACCCCGCGTGCTAGGTTCCCCGCATGCCGCTAGCTGCCCCCACCCCGACCACCACCCGTGAACGACTTGGATTTGTGCGCGTTGCTGCCGTGTCCCCGGAACTGGTCTTGGGAGATGTGGCGAAGAATGTCGCGATCCTCGCCCGCGAGGCGCGTACGCTGGCGCAGCGCGGTTGCCGACTGGCGGTGTTCCCGGAGCTGAGCCTCACCGGCTACTCCTGTGCGGATCTGTTTCACACCACCGCACTTTTGGATGCGAGCGTGAAAGGCTTGGCGGAACTGGTGCAGGCCACGCAGGACCTGCCCTGCGTACTGGTCGTGGGGCTGCCGCTGCGGGTGCAGGACCGCCTCTACAATGTGGCGGCGGTGCTGGCCAAGGGGCGTTTGCTCGGACTCGTGCCGAAGACTTTCCTGCCCAACTCGTCCGAGTTCTATGAGCGGCGCTGGTTCTCGCCCGCGCACACGCTGAACGTTTCCACCCTGCGCTTGAACGACCAGGAAGTGGCCATTGGGAACTTGCTGTTTGAAGCGCTGGATGTGCCGGGCTTCGTGCTCGGCGTGGAGATCTGCGAGGACTTGTGGACGGTGATTCCGCCCTCCTGCCATCTCGCACTCGCCGGGGCCATGCTGCTGGCCAATCCTTCCGCCAGTACCGAAGTGCTCGGCAAAGCCCCCTACCGCCGCCATCTCGTGGCGCAGCAGGCAGCACGCTGCCTGGCCGCGTATGTGTACGCCGGAGCCGGTGCCGGTGAATCGACCACGGACGTGGTTTACTCGGGGCACGGCCTGGTAGCGGAAAGCGGCATCCTCCTTGGTGAAACCGAACGCTTCTCCTTCGAAACACGCGCCGTAGTCACGGATATTGATCTGCAGCATCTGGCGCAGGATCGCCTCAAGAGTTCTTCCTTCCGCGATGAAGCAGGCAGTGCCGGCTTCCGCCGCGTCGCCTTCAGCCTTGGCGCGGCGCTCGGCGGTGATGACCGACTGCTGCGCTCCATCTCCGCGCATCCGTTTGTGCCCTCGGCCAAAGTGGATCGTGCAGCAGTGTGTGAGGAGATTTTCGCCATTCAGGCCACGGGACTTGCGCGGAGGCTGAAGCAGGCGCGCGCCAAGACCGCCGTACTCGGACTCTCCGGCGGTCTCGATTCCACCCTCGCGCTGCTGGTGATGCTGGAAGCCTTGAAACGTGCGGGCATGCCGACGACCGCCGCTTTGACGGTCACCATGCCGGGATTTGGCACCACCACGCGAACGAAGGGCAATGCCGAAAAACTCGCCGACGCACTGAACATCGAACTGCGAACCATCTCCATCAATGACGCCGTGCATCAGCACTTTGCGGACATCGGTCATTCGGAACATCAGCACGATACGACTTACGAGAACTCGCAGGCGCGCGAACGCACGCAGATCCTCATGGACCTCGCCAACAAAACCGGCGGCATCGTCATCGGCACGGGCGATCTCTCCGAAGCCGCGCTGGGCTGGTGTACCTTCAATGGCGACCACATGTCGATGTATCACGTAAATTCCGGCGTGCCCAAGACGCTGGTGCGCTACCTCATCGAATGGTGCGCCGCTGGCCCCTTCGCTGAGAAGGCGGGGGCCATCCTCCAGGACATTGCCGACACACCCATCTCCCCTGAGTTGCTGCCCCTCGCAGCGGATGAATCGCTCCAGCAAAAGACCGAAGACACCGTCGGGCCGTATGAGCTGCACGACTTCTTCCTCTTCCACTTCGTGCGCCACGGCAGCAACGCCGAAAAAATCCGCTGGCTGGCCGCGCAGGCTTTTGCCGGGAAATACGACGACGCCACCATCGCCAAGTGGCTTGCGCTGTTCTTCAAACGCTTTGCCCAAAACCAGTTCAAGCGCTCCAGCGTACCCGACGGCCCCAAAGTCGGCTCCGTAGCCCTCTCCCCACGCGGCGACTGGCGCATGCCGAGCGATTATGCTGGGGAGCTGGGGTGAAAATCCAAACCGAGAAACCACTAATGCCCACTAATCAGACACTAATTTCTGAGTCTGGATTATTAGTGACCATTAGTGGTTCAAAAATCTGTCTCTCATGAAGCATTTCGCATTTCTCCTTGCTCTACTCTCCCTCTGCGCCTGCACGCGCAGCAACAAGCTCATCATCGGCACCGACGCCACCTACCCGCCGTTTGAGTTCGTCGATGAGACCGGCCAGATCACCGGCGTGGACGTCGCGGTGGGGCGCGAGATCGGCAAGGCGCTCGGACGCGAGGTGGAGTTCCGCAACATCAACTTCGACGGCCTCATCACCGCGCTGCGCACCGGCTCCATCGACCTCGTTATTTCCGCCATGACTGCCACGCCGGAGCGCCGCAAGGCCATCGACTTCTCCGAGCCTTATGTGAAGACCGGGCTAGCAGTTCTCGCCGCCAAAGGCTCACCCATTCAAAGCGCCGCCGATTTAAAAACACCAGGCCGCAAGATCGTCGTCCGCCTCGGCACCACCGGCGAAAGCTGGGCGCGGGCGAACCTCAAAGAAGCCAAGATCATCTCCCTCGATGCGGATGTCTCCTGCGTCATGGAAGTGGTGAACTCGAACGTCGATGCCTGGATCTATGACCAGCTCTCGATCATGAACTACCACACCAAATACGCCGAAAAGACCCGCGCACTGCTCGCCCCACTGCACGAAGAAGTCTGGGCCGTCGGCTTGAAGCAGGGCCATGATGACCTGAAGACCCAGGTCAACACCGTCCTCAGCCGCATGCGCACTGACGGCACTTTCAGCCAACTGGCCGAACGCTACATGGCCAAAGAAAAAGCCATGATGACCGCGCAGGGCCTGCCGTTTGTGTTTGAGCTGAAGTGACTGGCGGAGATCAGGCCGAGGCCAGCTCAACGTCCCGCGTAACGCGCACGGATGGGGCTGGCAAAGTCACTCCACGCTCCTGACGGTGAGCTACTTCATCACGCAGTTCGGCATAGACCTGCTCATCGTTAGTGCCGTGGCAGACACCGCCCACGTAGAGGTCAGGGCAGTAACCGATGTGAAACTGATCCTCCTCCGACCCATGGACGAAGTGATGATAGCGGCCTGCGGCTTTCATAGGATGTAATAAATCACTTCTTGAGGGTTTGCGCAATTGGGTGGGCAACTAAGGCAACTGGTTATTGCCTTCCAACCTCATGACATCGCGCGAACACAAATCGAATCCCCTCTCCCTATCCATGGTATGGCAATGCCCAAGTCGCACTTTGGGGAGAGGTAAGGGTGAGGGGCATTCCATGCTGGCGAAGGGGCTGGTCGTCCCCCCTCACCCCGACCCTCTCCCCGAAGAATATCATGCGTCTTCGAGGTAAGTCAGGGGCGGGGAGAGGGAGAGCCGCTTTGGCTGTCCAGGATTGATTGGATACAAAATGATTTGATGTACACTAAGGTGCGCAGAATTGAACCTGCCACCAAGCAACACGATCACTTCACCAGCTCAAAACTCTCCGGCTTCACGCCTTTTTGGAAGCCGCCGAAGCCATACATCGTAGGCTTGTACTCTCCCACGGTGTTCACATCCGCTTTCTCCGGCACTTCGAGGCCGAGGCCCCAGAAGACGCTGTTGATGACGAGGCGGCGGGTGCCTTCGGTGGCGAGGTCGGTGGCGGCACCCATGGTGGTGGCGAGGATTTTGTTTTCGGTGCCGGCGGCGTTCTTCACCACGCGCACCCAGGCTACGGGCATCATGGGGGTATTCACATCCTGCTCCACCTTGGCGGCGGTGGCTTTTTTGTAGCTGGCGGGAGGTGTGTCGGGCGTCATGCCCTGGAGTACTTGGCCGCGCACCAGGATGACGGCATCGGCGGTCGGGGCGGCTTCATAGACGTCGGTGTTGGCGAAGATCTCGCCCACGCCACGCAGGACGGGATGGCTGGCGTTGGCGGCTTCGATGATGCCCTTGGTGGCCTCAGACTTGTGCTTGCCCCAGTGGCTGACCCAGGTCTCGCCGAGGACTTTGCGGCCCCAGCCGCCGTTGTTGCCGAAGTTCCACGCCGCAAAGGGGCTGTCCTTTGCGTAGCCGTTGAAGGCATGGGTGCTGGTGCGCAGGCCGATGATTGGCACGCCACGGTTCACCGCAGCCTCGAACTTCTTGCTGGTGGCGTCATCCCAGTGGCGGAAGCGCAGCAGCATGACGATGGCGTCCGCAGAATCCAGCGCCTCGGGGTGGCTCAGGCTGGCGCCGTTGTTGGGATCAATCGTGCCATCCGCACCCAGGCTGAAGAGCACCGTGCATTTGAAACCGTGGCGCTGGCTGAGGATCTTGCCGAGCATGGGCATGGCCTCCTCGCTGCGGTATTCTTCGTCGCCAGACAGAAGCACGATGTGCTTGCCTTTGGCCGCACCGGCGGGTTCATAAACAACGTGGTCGGCGGCGCACAAGCTGGACGCGACAAGGAGAGAAAGGAGAAACTGTTTCATGAGGTTGGGTGGGAGCTGGCGGAGGATGAGACATACGCCAAAAAAACGCCAACCATTTCCTTTGAAGTGCGGCAGACGTAGAATGACGCGAACCCCACTCCCATGATTCCCAAATTCCCCCTCTTCCTCACCCTGCTGTTCGGCGGCCTCCTGGCCTGGCTCTGGGCCACGGACAATGTCTTCCGCTCCGGTGGCCTGATGATTTTCATCCCCCTATGGCTCTTCCTGCTGGGCCTCTGGTGGGCGCTGCACCGGCGCGGCGTGCGGCTGAAGCGGCTAGGTTTGTTTGTCCTTGGCACCATCGGCGTCGTGGCAGCCTTTCGTTCTCTAGTCCGCTATGAAGGCTCCGCCGACGGCTCGGCCCTGCCGAGTCTGGCCTGGCGCTGGCAGCAGCAGGTAGCACTGCCAAAGCTCAGCAGCGGAGACGCCGCAGTCCCTTCCAACACGCCAGCGGGTGTGGCAGACATGCCGCGCTTCCTCGGCACCAAGGGCGACGGCGTGCTGCCGGAACCCGACTGGCAGACCGACTGGAAAGCGCACCCGCCACGCGAAGTCTGGCGCATCCAGGTAGGCGATGGCTGGGCAGGCTTTGCCGTTGCGGGCGGTCGGGCGCTCACGCAGGAGCAGCGCGGTGCGGAGGAATACGTGACCTGCTATGACATCGCCACCGGCAAGCTGCTCTGGTCCCACGCCGACACCACCCGCTTTGATGAGCCGATGGGAGGCATCGGCCCGCGCTCCACCCCCACGGTGGATGTGGCGCAGAGTGCGGTCTTCACCCTGGGGGCCAAGGGCTTGCTCAACTGCCTGGATCTGACCACCGGGAAAGTCCGCTGGAGCAAAGACATCCTGAAGGAAAGCGGCACGACCAAAAGCCCTGAGTGGGGCAAGAGCGCCGCCCCCTTGATCGTGGGGGACAACATCGTGTGCAGCGGCGGTGACAACGGCACCACCCTCCTCGCCTACCGGCGCACGGACGGCCAGCCCGCCTGGAAAACCGGCGATGACGGCGGCAGCTACAGCTCCCCCGTGCTCATGACCCTAGCCGGGCGCAAGCAAATCGTGAGCGTGAACAGCAACTCCGTGACCGGGCATGATCCCGCCAGCGGCAGCGTGCTGTGGAAGTTCGACTGGCCGGGCATGTTCCCCAAAGTGTGCCAACCCGTGCAGGTGACGCCCGAGCGTATTCTCATCACCACCAGCTACGGATTGAAGAGCCACCTGCTGGAGATCAAACCGGGGGCTGAGGGCAAATGGGCCGTGTCATAATGGGCCGTGTCATCCGTCTGGGAAGCCAAAGCTCCGCGCACGAAATTCAGCAGCGCCAGCGTGTTCGGCACCCATGCCTACGCCCTGGATGAAGGCACCTTCTGCTGCGTCGATCTGGCCACCGGAGAGCGCGGTTGGCGCGAAGGGCGCTACGGCTTCGGCCAGCAGATTCGACTGGGGGATCAGTGGATGCTTATGCAGGCGGAGAAGGGCTTCGTGGCACTGGTCAAAGCCAATCCTGAAAAGCTGGAAGAAGTCTCGCGGCTGGAAGCGCTGCATGGCAAAACCTGGAATCCGCCCACGCTGGCAGGCCGCTATCTGCTGGTGCGCAATGACCGCGAAGCCGTCTGTTTTGAGCTGCCCGCGAAGTAGGTCCATGCGGCGAAGCCCCTCTCCCCGCCAAAGGTATAGCAAAGCCCCAAACGCCCTTCGGGGAGAGGTCGGGTGAGGGGGCAATCCCATGCTGACGGGGGAGATCGTTGTCCCCTCACCCCAACCCTCTCCCCGAAGAAAAATAGGCGTTGTCTTCGTGAGTCAGGGGCGGGGAGAGGGAGCGCCGCGTTGGCTGCCCCTGGGTAGTCTTGCAGGCTCATGCCATCGCGCGGGCACAAAGCGAATCCCCTCTCCCCGCCGAGGATATAGCAAAGCCCCAAACGCCCTTCGGGGAGAGGTAAGGGTGAGGGG
>CAINGK010000092.1 GCA_903848465.1 uncultured Verrucomicrobiota bacterium | reverse complement strand
TGTGCATCACAACAAAAGATAGTGAAGCCAACACGACGAAGATTATCACTGTCGCTACAATGTCTTCCGATGGCACGCCTCCTTTGCCTGGCGGCTGAGAATGTTCGGACATGATCCTATTCGGTGTTGATCACGCCAGCACCGCCTTCACCGGAGCATGCTCTTCCACACCCGTGAGCCGCTGGTCCAGTCCTTGGAATTTGAAGCTGAACTTGCGGTGGTCGATGCCCATGAGGTGGAGGATCGTGGCGTTGAGGTCGTTGATGTGGACGGGGTCTTTGGCCACGTTGTAGCTGAAGTCATCGGTCTCGCCGTACTCGATGCCGCCTTTGATGCCGCCTCCGGCCATCCACATGGTGAAGCAGCGCGGATGGTGATCGCGCCCGTAGTTTTCCTTGGTCAGGGTGCCCTGGGAATAGACGGTGCGGCCAAACTCACCGCCCCAGACGACGAGGGTGTCTTGCAGCAAGCCACGCTGTTTCAAATCCATGATGAGGGCGGCGCAGGCGCGCTCGGTGTCTTCCACCTGACCGCGCAGGAGCTTGGGCAGGTTGTTGTGCTGGTCCCAACCGCGATGCAGGATCTGCACCACGCGCGTGCCGCGCTCGATGAGGCGGCGGGCCATGATGGCGCTGTGGGTGAAGCTGCCGCTGCGTTTCACATCGTCCCCATACATCTCCAGCGTGGCCTTGCTTTCCTTGCTAAGGTCGGTCAGCTCCGGCACGCTGGTCTGCATGCGGAAGGCCATTTCATACTGTGCGATGCGCGTCTGAATTTCGGGATCGCCAATGCGGTCGTGGTTGATGGTGTTGAGCTTGTTGAGCGCGTCCATCATCGTGCGGCGGTCGCTCGGATCGACGCCTGGCGGATTCTTCACATACAGCACGGGGTCGCCCTGACCGCGCAACGCCACGCCGGTGTACTTCGTGGGCAGAAAGCCGCTGCTCCACATGCGGGTGAACAAAGCCTGCGCCTGACTGGCAGCAGGGAATGTGGGCGTGAAAACCACAAAGGAAGGCAGGTCATTGCTCTCGCTGCCCAGACCGTAGGAAAGCCAGGAGCCGATGCTGGGCTTGCCAGGCACCTCGCTGCCCGTCATGACGAAGGTGCAGGCCGGATCATGATTGATGGCGCTGGTATGCACGCTTTTGATCACGGCGATCTCATCCACGATCTTCGCCGTGTGCGGCAGCAGCTCGCTGACATAGCGCCCGCACTGGCCATGCGGCGTGAACTTGAACATGCTCGGTGCTACCGGGAAGCGCGCCTGACCGCTGGTCATGGTGGTGATGCGCTGGCCGTTGCGGATGCTGTCGGGCAGGTCTTTGTCGTAATGCTGCTGGAGCTGCGGCTTGTGGTCCCACAGATCGAGCTGCGAGGGCGCACCGTTCATGTGCAGGTAGATCAGGCGCTTGGCCTTCGGCGCAAAATGCGGCAGGCCTGGCAGCGCTGGCTGCACCAAGCTGGAGGCACCACTGGCAAACGAGTCCCCCAACATGCTGGCCAACGCCACGCCGCCCATGCGCAGGCCGGTCTGGCCAAAGAACTGTCGGCGGGTCTGGCTGCGGTGGTATTCGAGAAAGGGATCCATGATGGAGAAAGAACGCTGCGGAGTGGCGAAGGCTTGCGGAATTGCAAACCGAAAACCAGCAGAGGGCAGCAAGGTCAGCGTGGCTTCACCCCATTAGGAACAGGTCCACGAAGTGTGCCGTCAGCGGTGGAGGGCTCCAAGAGGTGGTCTATCGCTGAAGGAGGAGTAGCGTCTCGCCTCCGCAAGTTTTTCAGGAACCTCGGTCTCATGCCCTCCACTTCCCCTGAACAAGACAACGTGCGCTTGACGAAGTTCAGCCTTGCCCATGAGCTGCGGTCCATCAGTGAAGGTGTTTGAACCGACCTATAGATTCCACGCGGCTGCTCCAGCAGCACCTCATCCGCCGGGCCGCGATAGTGGACGGCTGCTGCATGAATACGGTAGGAGCCATCAGGCGTAATGATCCTCAACGTTGCATTTTTGGCTTTGGCTAGGCGCACGGGTCCATCCTTCCCCTCACGAATGTAGCGGATTTCATCGCCCTGGAGCAGCACAAACGGTGCCTCGCGCAGAATCAACTGCCGCTGGGGTGTGGAGGGTTTTATCCGCCATGAGTCGTTCGAGATCCAGGTAAATGGGTCCACCCAGCTCAGAGTGTAAGTCAGGCCGTCCACCACGGCGGATGCGCCCTTGCCCACGAGCGTGCCAGGCCGTGGTGCGGTGCGTCCGCCGTTGGCTGTGGATAGCTCTGCGTCCGTGATCGCCATGCCTGGAGGAATGGGCTGATTTTGATACACCTCCAGTTTGGGCCCCTCCTTGGCAGCCCATTTCTTGAGCTGCGCGGTAGGCAGCCTGGACATCGGATCATCGCGGTGAGTGACCGCATTATGCGTGCCATCCACGGCAGCCGCCGACCAAATGCCCACACACGGAGTCAGCCAAGGAAATGAGAGCAGGCAGGCTGCTGACACGAACAGAAAGCGCCGGAGGTTTTCTCGCTGCATGACCTGAGAATGACGTTGCGGCATGCGGTGTGCAAGCATGCAGTACAGCCCCCGCCTCAGCGAAACAGCTTCTTCTCCACCACCGGCCCATTCACCAGTACACGGCGCTTGGCAAAGTCCAGGATCATGAGGGCATCGGGCTTGGCACCTTTGATGTGCTGCTGGCCGGACTGCACGGTCGGGTCTCCCTCCAGCACCACCTCGGAGTAGGAACTGCGGAAGTGAATGCGCTGCGCAATGCCGAAGAAGGTGCCGTCCTTGGTGATGACCGTGATTTTGCTGCGCTTGTCGGCACGTGCGAGCCGTGGCCAGAGCTGCTTGTCCTGCTTCACATAGACCAAGTCATCCCCTTGCAGCAGGACGAAGGGAAATTCATTGACCGCGAGCTGTCGGCGCGTGTCGTCGATGGAGCCGAGTTTGGCATCGGAATGGGAGCCAGCGGCGATGGCCAGCAGCGAGGTGACCATGCCCATGAGGTCCCCTGCCCTGCCCCGCAGACCGGAACTGGCGCGCTTGGCCTTGGGCGATCCCTTGGGCAGTTCGGCATCCGTGATGAAAAGACTGCGTGAGACGAGCCTGCCACCCCGCACTTCCAGCATGGGGCCAGGTCTGGCGGCCCACTGCTTGAGATCAGGAAACGGCAGGTAGTCCAGCGGCTCTGAGGTCAGCGGGTTGGAGACACGATGCACGGCATTGTAGGCGAAAGAACCTTCATGCATCTTGCAGGAAGTGAGTGAGACGAGGCCGATGCTGAGCGCCGGCCACCAACGCCGGAGTTTGTTCCAAATCATGGCGCTAGGCTGCCGCCTGCTGCCGAGGGTGCAAGCATGAATTTGCTGCGGCGTCGCAGCATCCAGAAGCCGATGCCCGCCATGGCCAGGGAGATGAACTGATACCCGCTCAGGCCGAGCCAGATTTTCGGCGTGTCGCGCATGAATTCATGCAGGAAGCGAAACACGCCATACGCCGTGAGGTAGAGAAAGAACAGGCGGTCGCGCAGCAAGCCGCAACGCTGCAGCAGCAGAATGACAGCGAGGATGACCACCTGAAACGCCCCTTCGACAAACGGTGCCGGCCAGCGCGGCACGCCGCTGACATCCCGCGCCGCAAAGACTCCAGACACCGGCCTGCCGAGGCAGCAGCCATTCATGAAACACCCCACGCGCCCGAGCAAGATACCCACCGGCACGATCACCGCGAAGGCATCGCCCGTGGAACTGCGGTGCCCCACGAGCTTTTTCATCAACTCGACCCCGGCATAGGCACCCAGCAGGCCACCAAGCACAGATTTGCCCGTAGCCCAGCGCAACCAGCGATCCGGCTGCGCCCATTCCAGCCAGCCTTCGGCGAGCAGGTAGGCGATCTTCGCCCCCGCAAAGCCACCGATCAGCGCACCGAGGTAAATGAGCAGCAGCTCACTCTGCCCCTTGGAACGCCGATACCACAACACAGCACTGATCAATATGCCAGCCGCCATGAATGCAGCGTAGGCTGGGCTGCCGGGAAGAATCTGGTGCTGGGGAGCCGGGTTCACAGGGTATCGCGAGTGTCCGCAAAGCCGGAGTAGTAGCGGCAGAAGGAGTCCAGTTTGCCATCGGGCCGGATCACGTGCGTGCAGCAGCGGTCGATGCGGTCCTCATCCCACGTCCACGCGTCCATGAAGGGCTTGACCATCAAGCGGAAGGCCATGCTGCGGGTCTGCTCCATGGTCTTGAGCAGCTCCCCCAGCGGTTCGTTCTCACAGCCGCACTTGGCTAGGTCCGCGAGCGTGTAGTGAATCTTGTCCTGCAAAAAGCCCTGCAACTTGCTGAAATCGAGGAAGTCGCTGACATGCCAAACCTGATCATCGCGGCGAATGAGGTAGCCGATGGTGGCGCAGTTCGGATCGCCACAAGGCAACGGCGTGAAGTCTTCATAGCGGAGCTGTCCCTGCGACTGATCGACAGCAGCCATCAAGATGTCAGCAGTGTTCAAGCGCTGCCGGGACGATGGCGTTTGATTGCGCCCGCTCAAAAACTCCGGCTGGAAGGTGACACCGTGGATGTTGGCATCCCCAAGGCCATGGCTGATTGTCTGCCAGAGATGCGGCAGGTTTTCATGCGTCACCGTCATCGCCAGTGTGACGGGAATGTTTGCCGCCGCGAGATTGGCCAGCGCCTGCTGCTTCACCTCACGCAGATCGGCACCGCGCAGGGCCTTGTGTCCCTCGGCTTGCAAACCATCAAACTGCAAATACACCTGCAATCCACCTTGGCGGAAGATTTCGCCGAGCTCCTGGCAGAGCGCGGGATCTTTGGCAAAACGGACGCCGTTGGAGTTGATGAGCAGGAAGTCGATCTGCTCGTGCGCTTTGGCCCAGCGGCAAAGCTCCGTGAGATGTGGGTGCAGCGTGGGTTCACCGCCCGAGAGCTGGAGAATTTCGATCTTTCCTTTGCGCTCGATCACACCATTCACCCGCGCCTGAATGTCCGCCACCGGGATGGCATCCACCTTCGAGCCGATGCCCACGGGCGAGTCTGCGTAGCAGGTCGGACAAGCGAGATTGCAGGAGTTCACGATCTCGATCAGCGCCAGACAGGTGGAAAGCGTCTCGATGGGATTGCCGCCACGCCCCTCCGCATTGCGGCCCAGCGTGCCTGCCGTTTTGCCCTCCGCCGAGCAGCACGCCCCGCCGGAGCAGCATTGGTTTTCCTCCTTGCCCTGCGCCAGCCAGTAAAACCGCGCATCACTGGCGATGCAGGCACTGAATTCCCCATGTGCCATGCAACGCCGCTTCAAGTGTACCTTCCCATCCTGCTGCTCCACCGTAGCCGGGCACGGCTTGTGGCATTTCGGGCAGCGCGAGGTGGTGCGTTTGAGGAGGGTAGTCATCGGCCTATGTTCATGTTATTCATGAGCATCATGCAGCCAACGAAAACGGATGCCAGCATCAACGCCCAGCCGCCAAAGAGCAGACCGACAGTCAGACAGCCAGAGCGCCCACTGCCCAGCTTGATGGCCGACACGAAGTGCGTGACCAGGATGACCGCCAGACCGGTCCAGCAAATCGGCGGACTCCATTTGGAATTAGGCAAAAGGTCCACCAATGGCAGAGCAGCACCAGGAGCGATCACCGTGGCGAGAATCCAAGCTAACCACCAGCCCCCCTTGGCGGGTAGTTCAGGCTGCGATGGGGGTATGCTTTCATCACTCATGCCACTGATTCAATCATCAAGCACAGGTTCAGGCAAGATGCTTTACAGGCCCAACGTTCCCATGCGCCCAACCATGATCCGCCGCTTTTTCTTCTCGCTCCTTGCCTTGCCCTGCCTCCTCACTGCTGCGGATGCGCCGCCGAACATTGTGCTGATCATCTCGGACGATCAACTTTACAGTGACTACGGCTTCATGGGCCACCCGGTCATCCAGACGCCGAATCTGGACCGACTGGCCAAGGAAAGCCTCACCTTCACGCGTGGCTATGTGCCATGCAGCCTGTGCTGCCCAAGTCTGGCCTCGATCATCACCGGGCTGTATCCACACCAGCACAAGGTGACGAGCAATGACCCGCCCATCCCCGCTGGCATGAAGGGAAAGGAATTTCAAACCAGCCCGCTGTTTGATGCGGGACGCGAAGTGGTGAGCAAGCACCTGGAAGATGCGGGCACGCTACCGACGATGCTGAAGCAAAAAGGCTACCTGAGCCTGCAAACCGGCAAGTGGTGGCAAAAGAGCTACGAGCGCGGCGGCTTCACCCATGGCATGACGCACGGCGGTCGCCATGGCGATGCGGGACTCGACATTGGTCGCAAGACCATGCAGCCGGTCTATGATTTCATCAGTGAAGCCAAGAAGCAGCAGAAGCCCTTCTTTGTCTGGTATGCGCCCATGATGCCGCACGACCCGCACACACCGCCGCAGCGCCTGTTTGACAAATACAAGGACAAGACCCCCAGCGAGCCTGTGGCGAAGTACTGGGCCATGGTGGAGTGGTTTGACGAAACCTGCGGCGAACTCATCAAGCACATCGACGACAACGGCTTGAAGGAAAACACGATCTTCGTCTATCTCAGCGACAACGGCTGGATCACCAACCCCAAGACCGGCCGCTACGCTGACAAGTCGAAGCAAAGTCAGTATGACGGCGGCCTGCGCACCCCCATCATGATCCGCTGGCCCAGCCATGTGCAGCCGCAGATGAGCGAAGAACTCGCGCAATCAATTGACCTCGTGCCAACCCTGCTCAAGGCCGTCGGCATCGCCCCCACCAAGACCTTCCCCGGCATCGACCTCCTGGACGCCACCGCCGTCAGCGCCCGCAAGACGCTCTTTGGCGAATGCTTCACCCACAACTTCGTCGATCTCAACGTGCCCGCAGCAAGCCTGCGCTGGCGCTGGGTCATCAACGGCTACGACAAACTCATCGTGCCCGACAAGACCAACCAGCCGCAGGATGTCATGGAGCTTTATGATCTGAAGACGTACCCCACCGAGGAGAAAAATCTCGCCGCAGAGAACGCAGACAAGGTGAAGGCACTGAGCGCGAAACTGGCAGCGTGGTGGCAGCCGTGAGGTAACCACCCAGCGCTGGGCACTTAACTGCTTGCCGCCAATTCTCAGCGATGGGTATCGACAGACAGGAGTGCCTCTCGTACTTACAGACGTGCCCACCCGCCTCTATCCACACAGCGCCAGTCCGCGCATTGAGTCCGACAGCGAATTTCTGACCGCTTTCAGGGATCATGAATTCGACAAGGACTTTCCCGAGCACATTTACGAACAGTCTGCCTGCCACTGGACGCCGATGGATGTGTGCCAGATGGCGGCCGAATGGCTGGTGGAGAAACCAGGCACCCGCGTGCTGGACATTGGCTGCGGTCCCGGAAAATTCTGCGCCATCGGTGCCAATGCCACACTGGGCTACTTCACCGGCGTGGAGCAGCGCAGCAGACTGGTGAAAGCCGCACGTGAGCTGTTAGAGCGACATCGCATCACACGAGCTGAGATCGTCCACGGCAACATCACGACCGTGGCCTTTGACGCCTTCGATGCCTTCTATCTCTTCAACCCCTTTGAGGAAAACATCCTGCCCATGCTGCGGATCGACCACGAAGTAGAGATGGAATCACGGCTCTACGACGACTACACGCTGCATGTGCAGACGCAGCTTGAGCGAAAGCCGCTGGGCACGCGTGTGGTCACCTACTATGGCAGTTGTGCCGAAGTACCCGAATGTTACGAATGCGTGAAGACAGCCTATGACGGCACTCTCAAGCTGTGGTTGAAGACGCGAACGGAAGTCAATGATGATGTGCAGCCCGCGCCATGTCGGTTTCCGCATCTGATTTAGTAGAGTAGGCAGGAGAGCCGAAGCTCTCCTGCCCCTCATCAAACCGGACGTGCGGTTTTCCCGCATCCGGCTTTCCGAATCTTGTTCATCAGAGGCCATTATGTGCGCCATGCCGCTCTGAGCGGGAGTTGATAGAGCC
>CAINGK010000091.1 GCA_903848465.1 uncultured Verrucomicrobiota bacterium | reverse complement strand
CCTTTTACAGAACAGACTTTACACCCCCGCATTTCGGCTATCAAAGATTGTGGAATCCTGAAATTTTGACATCCAGTATGAGAACCGAACATTCTGAGATTTCTCGCCTCCGTTTTGCAGCGACGAAACCAGGAGAAGTTGAACCCATTTCAAGATTCTTTAAGCTATCACCTGACGGAGTTTCCAACACACTCCGTGCGGGCACTGACTCAGCTAGAGGCGCCTTCACAAGCCCTCGCCCCATCCATTATCGCTTTCCTAGATGTATAACTGTTCGCGAAATGGCGAGGCTACATGGTTTCCCCGATTGGTTTCGTTTCCATTCGACCAAGTGGCATGGGGCACGCCAAGTAGGAAATGCCGTCCCGCCTCCTCTGGCGCGCGCTGTGGCCTCTTCCATCATACGGGCACTTGGAGTCCGAACAAATGCGCCCAAAGTCAAATTAGCCCTCGGAGATCCTGCTTTGCTAACCATGGAAATGTCACGAGCCTCGGCTTACTGGGGAGTAGTTAGTCCGATTCAGAAACGAGATCGTAAAGGCGAAACGCGAAAACGATCTCAGATCCAGACGGAGTTCGATAGGCTTTTGCTCCTCCACGCACAATGATATGAACGAAAAACAGGCCAATCGGTATAAGGCGATAATTGAGACCATCTTTAAAAGAGGGTTTAAAGCTGGAATTAGTATAATCCCATTCTCTCGCGATGACATTATCGAAGCAGCTAAAGAACTAGAATTAGAACCTCTAAAGAACCCAGGGGACCTAATCTACTCTTTTCGCTATCGAATTCCACTACCCCAGAGCATCCTTGATACTCAGCCTGAAGGCAAAGAATGGCTGATCCCGGGAGTTGGTCGTGCCTTGTATGAATTCCGGCTTGCCACCGTCAATCGGATTTCTCCAAATGCCAATTTGGTTACAATTAAAATTCCAGACGCCACACCGGAAATAATCACCGCCACCTCCCTCTCAGATGAACAAGCGTTGCTGGCGAAAGTTCGATACCATCGTCTCATTGACATTTTCCTTGGGATTACAACCTATTCACTACAAAATCATCTTCGCACAACCGTAACAGGACTAGGGCAGATTGAGATAGATGAGGTCTATGTCGGCATTGATCGGCATGGTTGCCAATACATCATTCCTGTTCAAGCCAAAGGCGGCACGGATAAGCTCTCGACAGTGCAAGCCAAACAAGATATCGCCTGCTGCGCTGAGAAATTCCCGAAGCTCGTTTGCAGGGCAATTTCCGCACAATTCATGTCTCCTGGCAGTATGGCGAAATCTACCGGGCGCTGGCGGCGAAGGGACAACTGATCGGTGCCAACGACATGTGGATCGCCGCCACGGCGCTGGTACATGGCATGGGTGTGGTGACGAACAACGTGGACGAGTTCCGTCGTGTGCCGGGTTTAGCGGTGGTGGCGTATTGAATGGTATTGATTTGCGGGACCTCACGCCCGAGCTTTCTGGTGCTTTGTAGCATAAAGCAGCCTGAGTCCCCAGCGCACTGGGCCGCACTCTCCTGTGCGGTTTCCGGATTCCAGACCGCCCATGGAATGTGCGGACCACTCTTCTGATCCGTGCCATCCGTGGTCCATGAGTGCGCGGGGAGGAAAGACGGCGGCAGGTTTACCGCCGTCTCCCTCACGCGAATTGGGTCTGCGATCAGTCGTTGTAAGCGGCTTCGCCGTGCTCGGCGAGGTCGAGGCCCTGGTTTTCCTCTTCGGGGCTGACGCGCAGGCCGATGGTGGCGTCGATCACCTTGAGGATGACGAAGCTGGCGATCCCGGAAAGCAGGATGGTGTAAAGCGAAGCAAGGAGCTGCGTGACGAGTTGGCTGCCGATGTTGAAATCGCCCAGGCCGCCGGCAAAGGACGTGGTGCCAAACACGGCCACAAGGATGGTGCCCACGAAACCGCCGACGCCATGGACGCCGAAGACGTCCAGGGAGTCGTCGTACTTGAAGCGCTGCTTGAGCTTGGCGCAGGCGAGCCAGCAGAGGATGGAGGAGATGGCACCGATACAGAGGGCTCCCACGGGGCCGACTTTGCCAGAGGCCGGGGTGATGGCCGCCAGCCCGGCAATGGAGCCGGTGGCGATGCCGAGCACGCTGGGCTTGCCGCCGCGCACCCACTCAATGAGCATCCACACCACCGCAGCGGAGCTGGCGGAAATGTGCGTGACGACGAGGGTCATGGCCGCAGAGCCATTCGCCGCGAGCTGGCTGCCCGCATTGAAGCCGAACCAGCCCACCCACAGCATGCCTGCGCCGGTGATGGTGAGCGCGAGGTTGTGCGGCATCATCTGCGCACTCGGGAAACCCCGGCGCGGCCCGACCATAATACAAGCTACCAGCGCGGCCACGGCGGCGGTGATGTGAACGACGATGCCGCCCGCGAGATCAATGACGCCCGTGAGGCCAAAGAACGCGCCCGCCTTGTGCCACACGCCGTAGCAGCAGGGCACATAGACCACGAGGCTCCACACCACGCTGAAGATGAGGATGGCCTGGAACTTCATGCGCTCGGCAAACGCGCCGATGAATAGCCCCGGTGTGATGAGGAAAAACATCATCTGGTAGGCGAAGTGCAGCAGTTCGGGGATGTTGGGGCAGTCGCTGCGCACGGACGTGGGCGTGACGCCGCTGAGGAAGACTTTGCTAAGACCGCCGACGATGCTGCCACCGTCTGAGAACGCCAGCGAGTAGCCCACGGCCAGCCAGACGAGGCTGAGCACGGCAGTCAGCGCAAAGCACTGCATCAGGATGGAGAGGATGTTCTTGGCCCGCACGAGTCCGGCGTAAAACAGCGCCAGGCCGGGGATCATCATGAAGAGCACCAGGGCGGTGGAGGTTAGCAGCCAGGCGGTGTCCCCGCTGTTGATGGTGGTGCCGTCGGCGGCGTGGGCGGAGGTGGTGGCGAGAGCGAGCGCGGCCAGCACGGCAATGGCATGCCGTGCGGCCCCGCTCCCCGTGCGTTGCAGCAGGGATGGGGTCATGGTTGGTTGGTAGGTTGGTGCTTAAGCCTTGGTTGGAGGCTGGTTGGGGGGCGATGCTAACCAAACCCCAGCCACTCGACAAGAAAAAACCACCGGTCGATGGCACGTTTCCTGCTTTAAATTGCCTTTCGTTGCTGGTTTTTGAGACCTGCTTGCTACGCTGTGCCTGCGCGCCAAACCGGCGCGTCCCGGTGGGAATGCGGCCCCTTGTCTTGCGCATCCTGGGCACCCGAAAGAACCGCAGATTCAGGAAATCAGCGGATCGGTGACTGTGGGTGAGTATGCTTCTCGCTGGGCATTACCTCGAATGCGCACCGTTCGTTTTGGCAGGGGAACTTTTGCGGAGGGAGGGGATGCGCGGTCATATCGCACGAATCGGAGGCGGAGCGGATGGAAAAGGGGGAGAATGTTGAGGTGGCAGCCCACGCTGGGACGAAGGATTCTAGGGACGCGCACAGCGCATCCCTACCTGCCCTGCGTGGCGCGGCACCTCAGGGCTGGTAGGGAACCGCTAAGTCGGGTCCGTGATTTCGGGTCTGTGGCGGCGCAGGCACCCAAAAAGGTCCGCCGTCCTTGTCGTTCTCGAAAGTCGGGAGCACATCACCCACTTCTTTTGAGAGGATTAGTTTTGAAAGTTGGTGGCGCTCGTCAGGAGTCATGACTTTCAGCGCAAGCTACGGTGCGGCCGCGCAGCAAAGCTCGGCACTGCTTTCCAACTGGCCTTCGAAGGTTTCGTTGGTTTCGGAGGTTTTGATGGTTCGCTTTGAAGGGGAGAATATTTTTTCCTGGTAGGCTCGGGGGCGGAGGCAGGCGGGGTTCCGTCAGTTCTGTCAGTTTTGTCAGTTCGTTTTGGAGGGGGAGTATATTTTTTGTGGTAGGCGGACGGCTCCACATCGCCCACACTCCACAGTGGTTTGTGACACGGCTTGCTGTTACGGCGCGCTGCGCTGTTCCACAGGAACAGGGCTACTTTGGGAATCCTCTAGCGGCATGCCGAGCATCCGCTACCCTCAGCGCTATGATCTGGGAGAAACTGAAGGCCCTGCTGGGCGGGGAGACCAAGGTGGCGGAGGTATTCCAGGAGGAATGGATCGCGCTGCTAAAGCAGAATGTACCGCTGTATGCGCAGCTGCCGGAGGAACTGCGGCTGCGACTGCATGAGCGGATCGCGCAGTTCATCTCGACGGTCCGCTTTGAAGGCTGCGGTGGACTGGAACTGACGGAGGCGATGATCCTCACGGTAGCAGCGCAGGCCTGCCTGCTGGTGGTGCATCGGGAGGGGAAACCCTACCCGCTGCTGAGTGCGGTGTACCTGTACCCCACCACCTTTAGCTCCGTGCGCAAGCGCATGGGTGCCAGCGGCATCATCACGGAGGGGGAGGTACGCCGACTGGGGGAATCCTCAGTCTGGGGCACGGTGGTGCTGGCGTGGGACTCGGTGACGCAAGGCGCACGTCACATTGATGACGGGGACAACGTGACCTTCCATGAGTTCGCGCATCAGCTTGATCGCGAAGATGGAACCACGGACGGGGCACCTGCCCTGGCCAGCGGCGCAGCCTACCGCACGTGGTCACGGGTGTTTCATGCGAACTATGCCGACTTCCTGCAGCAGACGGAGGAAGGTCGCAAAACCGTGCTGGATGCCTACGGCGCAACCAATCCCGCTGAATTCTTCGCCGTGGCTACGGAGACCTTCTTTGAAAAACCGCAGCAGTTGTACGCGGAGCGACCCGACATGTACGCGGAGCTGATGAAGTACTACCACCTGGATCCACGCGAGTGGATGGGGTGAGGGATTTTCATCATTCCATCCTAGTGGGCCATGAGGCTATGGTGGAATGAGAAAGGTGCCAAGGAAGGCTGTACCATGTCTTGGAGTGGTATTTAGTCGCATTTTAAACCATGCCATCCTTCATGGAGTCCTGCTTGCAGGATGGCTATGAATCCGCTCTGCAAACATTCCGCCACCCAGATCCTTGGCGTGAAAAAATACACTCCCCCCGTAAAATGAACTGACAAAACTGACAGAACTGACGAAACCCCACCTGGCACCGCCTCCTGGATGGCAGGAAAATATTTCGCTCCCGCTAAACAAACCACCGAAACCAGGTATTGAAGTGGTCTGACGAATTCCAAAGCTCCTATCCAGCATTGCAACAGCGTCTATTGACTGCAACTACGGTGGTGCATTTTCGTTCACTTGATAGCTTTGAGGCTCATCAAATCGAGCGGCCACAAAGCGGAACCCCTCTCCCCGCCGAGGGTAGGGCAATGTGTGCTGAAGACGTGCTTCAGGGAACCGTAGCGAACAGCGAAGATAGACGAAGTCAAAGGTCGGGTGAGGGATCATCCTATGCTAGCGAAGTCTTCTCGCCGTCCCCTCACCCCAACCCTCTCCCCCAAGAAAACTAGGAGTGATTGTCGTGGGTCAGGGGCGGGGAGAGGGAGAACCGCTTTCGCTGCCCTGGATTAATCGGGCACACCTTGGAGGCGCGAGCCAGCCCAGCGCTTTTGGATCTGAAGGGGTGGAGCTGCCGCTTTCGAGCGTCTCCTGGTGGGCGTAAGATGACTGACCTGCGAATATCCACCGGCTCCCGCCTTCGGACATCCAATGGACTGCGTGGGCTAACAAGCACGTCGAAAGCGGTAGCTTCGTTCGTTCCTCACTGCACAACCGCACTCCATATCGAAGGCGGCGGGCCAGACACGACGGGCACTACTGCCCGCCTCACTCATCCTGTTTACTTCGGAGTTGCCGGAGTTGGGGTGGCGGGGGGTGCCACGGGAGTTGGCGCAGCAGGGGTAGGCGCTGCGGTAGCAGGAGCAGGCACGGGGGCTGCCGCTGGCAGAGGAACCGCAGGAGCGTTGGCGGGTAGCGGAACGGGCGGCGACGCTGGTACAAGCGTAGGCACGGGCGTGGTTGCAGTTGGCGCGGCTGGTGCTGGAGGCGGCGGTGGAACCGCGCCGGGTGCGGCAGGTGCCGCTGGAGGCGTGGCCATCGCTGGCGCTGGTGGAGGGGCGATGGTGGAACCGATGCTGCTGCCAGCCGCATTCAGCTTGATGTTGGGCAGGCCGGGGACGGTGGTCGGAGCCACTGGCTTGATCTCCACTTTGGGTGCGGGTGGCGGGTCCACTTCCTTGGTGGGCAACGAGGCGGCGATCCAGCCGAGGCGGTTTTGGCTGATGGTCTGAAATCCTGCCATGTCGGGATACTTCACGGCAAGTTCTTCGTAGGCCTTTTTGGCCTCATCGGACTTGCCCTGTGCCCAGAGAAGGTCGCCGAGACGCACCTGCGCCAGGGGGGCGGCCTCGCTGGAGGCAAATTCAGTGGTGATGCGTTCAAACACCGCCTGCGCTTCCTTGCTTTCGCCCATGGCATCGAGCTTGCTGCCGAGGCCGAGCAGCGCAAAAACGGCCAGCGGGTTGCTGGCGTCCTTGGTGGTGAATTCCTTGAGCGCGTCCACCGCAGAGGACTTCTTGTTCTGCTCCCACAGCAGATCCGCTTTCAGCAGCAGCGCGTTGGCAGCGGCAGCAGTGCCGGGGTAGCGCGAGATGACGAGGTCGCAGTCTTCCACGGTTTTGGCTCCGGTGAAGGCTTCCGCTGCCTCATAGCCCTTGAGGGTGTTTTGATGGTGAATGAGAGCAAAGGCACACAGCGCGACCACAACGATGATGAACAGCCAGACGAGCTTGCGGGAATTATCATCAATGAACTTTTCCAGGCCGGTGGCTGGGAGTTCTTGGGCAGTGGAATCGAGCTGAGACATAGGAGGGTGGTTGGAAAAACGGGGGAGCGACGGCTCAGAGAATGACGAATGGGGTACTCACGAATGACGAATGAGGGTCGAAACGCGAATGACGCGATGAAACGAAACTGCTCAAGTGTTTAGGGGCTTGAGCCTTCGGGAATCAGTCGTCATTCGCCATTCAGATTTCGTCAGGGCAAAGCTCTACGCTCCCACTTTGGCACGGGCTTCGTCAGCCAGCGCGGTGGAGAGGTAGCGCTCGCCAGTGGAGCAGGCGATGGTGACGATCAACTTGCCAGCGTTTTCGGGGCGCTTGGCGACGGCGATGGCAGCGACCACATTGGCTCCGGTGCTGATGCCGACGAGGATGCCTTCTTCCTTGGCCAGACGGCGGGCCATGGCGAAAGCTTCGTCATTGCTGACCTTGAGGCACTCGGTGATCTGTGCGTTTCCGGTGCTGTCTTTGAGGTGCAGGTTGGCAGGGACGAATCCGGCACCGGTGCCCTGAATCTTGTGCGGGCCGGGCTGCACGGGCTCACCTGCGAGGGTCTGATTGATGACCGGGGAGGCTTCTGGCTCGACGGCGATGGCCTGGAAGCTGGGCTTGCGGGGCTTGAGGACTTCCGTCACGCCAGTGATGGTGCCACCCGTGCCGACAGCGGCGACGAGGATGTCGATCTTGCCGTCGGTATCGGCCCACAGCTCTTCAGCGGTGGTTTTCGAGTGAATGGCTGGATTGGCAGGATTTTCAAACTGCTGGGGCATCCAGGAGTTCGGCGTGCTGGCGACGAGTTCGGTGGCCTTGGCGATGGCGCCCTTCATGCCCTGTGCTCCAGGGGTGAGCACCAGCTCTGCGCCCAGTAGGGCGAGGAGCGTGCGGCGCTCCAGAGACATCGTCTCGGGCATCGTCAGGATCAGGCTGTAGCCTTTGGCAGCGGCGACAAACGCCAGCGCGATGCCGGTGTTGCCACTGGTGGGTTCGATGATGATGGTGTCTGGCTTCAGGATGCCGCGCTTCTCCGCGTCCTCAATCATGGCTGCACCGATACGATCCTTCACGCTGCCGAGCGGATTGAAGAATTCACACTTCAAAGCGATGGTGGCATTGAGGCCGGCAGTGACTTTGTTGAGCTTGACCAGCGGTGTTCTGCCGACGGTTTCGACGATGTTGTTGTAGATGCCCATAATCGGATTTGGTTTGCGGTTGATTGCGATGGTTTGCCGTTGTTGGCGATAGTTTCGAACTAGTGCTGATTGCAGAATTCTTCGAAGCGATCCATGCCGGCGTTGATCACGTCCAGGCCGGTGGCGTAGCTGAAACGCACGGTGTTTTCAGCGCCGAAGGCGACGCCGGGAACGATGGCGACCTTCTGCTTGCTGAGGAGTTTTTCACAGAAGTTCACGCTCTTGATCTGAGTCGGCTCGATGTCCACCAGGAAGTAGAAGGCACCCATCGGCTCGACGACGCGGACGTTCTTGATGTTGTTCAGGCGGCCCAGCATGTATTGGCGGCGCACGTCGAACTCATCGCGCATGTCGCTGACGATCTGCTGGTCCATTTGCAGGGCGGCCAGGGCACCGTATTGAGCAAAGCTGGTCGGATTGCTGGTGGTGTGGCTCTGAATGGTGTCGATGGATTCAGCGATCTTTTTCGGAGCGGCGGTGTAGCCGAGGCGCCAGCCGGTCATCGCGTAGGCTTTGGAGAAGCCGTTGATGGTGATGGTGTGGTCGTAGATTTCCTTGCTCAGGGAAGCGATGCTGATGTGCTGATGGCCGCCATAGACCAGCTTCTCATAGATTTCGTCGGAGAGGATGACGATGCCTTCGCCCACGGCGATCTCGGCCAGCGCGGTGAGTTCTTCCTTGCTGTAGATGGAGCCGGTCGGGTTGCCGGGGGTGTTCAGGATGATCATCTTCGTCATCGGGGACATGGCGTCCTCGAATTCATCTGGAGTGAGCTTCCAGCCATTTTCGCGCTTCGTTTCCACGATCACCGGGATGCCGCCGACGATGCGGACCATTTCCGGGTAGCTCGTCCAGTAAGGCGCGGGGATGATGACTTCATCGCCCGGATTGACGCAGGCCAGGATGGCGTTGTAGCAGGAGTGCTTGGCACCACAGTTCACGCTGATCTGGTTCGGCTCATACTGCACATTGTTGTCCACCATCAGCTTGGCGGCGATGGCTTCACGCAGTTCCAGGATGCCGGCGCTTTCGGTGTAGCGGGTCTTGCCGGAGTTCAGGGCTTCCACGGCGGCGGCGATGATCGGTGCAGGCGTGTCGAAGTCTGGCTCACCGGCTCCGAAATTCAGCACGTCCACTCCCTGCTTCTTCAACGCCTTCGCCTGGCTGGTGATAGACAGTGTCATTGAAGGAGCTACTTCGGCGATGTTCTTGGCGATAAAATCCATGGTCAGGTGTGGTTGGGCGGGTGAAAAAGTCGGGGGGCCATCTATAAAGGCGGGGCCGGGAAGTTTGTCAATCATTCCTCCCACCGCAGACAAAGGGCGGCTTGTGTCCCGCGCCGTGCCGCCTTAGTCGTGCAGTCCATGAGCCACCCACGCCCGCCCTCCCCCTCCCGCCAGCCCGCCGTCCCCATCCGAGGCATGGCGCTGGATGTGCTAGGCGAGTGGTCTGGAGGAGAGCGTTTTGCCGCCGATCTGATGGACCACCTCCAGCGCGACAACTTCCTCAGCCTGCCGGACGCCGCCTTTTTGCGCGACATCGTCCTCACCACCCTGCGCAATCTTTCCCTGCTGGACCACTGGATCGCCGTGATCACCGAGGACAAGCACCTGGACCACCGCAGCCGCTGGGGCCTGCGCATCGGCCTGTGTCAGGTCTTGATCCTCAAGGTGTCAGAATACGCCGCCGTGAACGAAACCGTGGCCGCCACCGGTCGGGCGCGCAGTTTGATCAATGCCGTGCTGCGCCGCGCCTGCCGTGAGTCCGAGGAACTGCTGGCCATGGTCGCGACCCTGCCTCTGGAGACGCGCACCTCGCACCCGAAATGGCTCATCGAACACTGGCTCGGCCTCTTCGGCGAAGCCAAAACGACCGCCCTCTGCGAGTGGAATCAAGTCCCCGCCCCCATCTGCGCCCGCGTCAATCGCCTCTACCCGCAGATGACCGAGACGACGGAGGACTTCATCGTCTGCGACCACCTGCCGCGTGAAGATTTGAGCGTGGGCCGGGTGTACATGCAGGACCCCAGCACCGCCATCGCCCCGCGCCTGCTCGCCCCGCAGCAGGGCCAGCGCGTGCTGGACGCCTGCGCCGCCCCCGGTGGCAAGACCGCCCTGCTGGCCCAGCTCATGGAGAATACCGGCGAGATCATCGCCTGCGATGTCGCCCCCGGCCGCCTGCGCCGCCTGGAGGGCAATCTGCACCGCCTCCACGTCGCCAACACCCACATCGAGCAGCACGACTGGGCAGACCCAGAAATTCCCGCCTTCGCTCAGGCTGGCTTTGACCGCATCCTGCTCGATGTCCCCTGCTCCAACACCGGCGTCATGCGCCGCCGCGTGGATGTACGCTGGCGTCTGCAACCCGCAGACATCACCGCCCAGGTGGAAACCCAGACCCAACTGCTGCGCAACTGCCTGCGCGTCCTCAAACCCGGTGGCATCCTCGTCTATAGCACCTGCAGCATCGAGCCTGCGGAGAACGAACAACTCGTGGCCAGCATCCTCGAATCCACCCCCGGCTACGAACCCGTCAAACTCCGCCACAGCTTCCCACCGGACGATCAGATGGATGGGGCCTTTGCGGCGGCGATCCGGCGGGTGTGAGGGAGGCGGGGAGAGCCCGATGCCCCACCGGAGTACATCACACGGCACGAGGATGATCAGAGAGCGAGGTGCCGCAAAGTTTCAGTGGTCAGGTTTTGCCAGTGCATTAAAATCATCGCATGAGTACGGAAATGCTGGAACAACAACTGGTCGGCTTGCAACAACGCCTGGAGACACTTGAGGCGAAGACCAACCGTGGCGCAAAGGACGCATGGCGTGAGTTGATCGGCTCGGAAAAAGATGACGCGTTGTTTCGCGACGCCGTCCGTCTGGGAGCCGAGTGGCGCGAACAGGCCAACAAGGAAGGCAAGTGAGCGCATGTTTGTGGTCCTCGATACCAACCACTATGTGGCGCTGATCGCTGGCGGACCTCTCGCCAGCACCATTAACCGCCGCACCGCTGCGGTGGATGTGGACCTTTTTACCACAATCAGCACGCCCTGATGGCCTTCTGCAAGCTGCAGATATTGCCCTTCGACGCTGAAGCCGCAGAAACCTTCCACCGCTTGAAAAGCGTCCATCCTCGCACTGGCACCATGGACCTCAAAATCGCCGCCATCTGCCTCGCGCATGACGCCATGCTGCTGACACGCAACCAATCGGACTTCGACCACATCCCCGGCTTGCGCGTCGAGAACTGGCTGGATTGAGCCGGGTCTTCCGCGTCCTCAAACCCGGCGGCATCCTCGTCTATAGCACCTGCAGCATCGAACCCGCAGAGAACGAACAACTCGTGGCCAGCATCCTCGAATCCACCCCCGGCTACGAGCCCGTCAAACTCCGCCACAGCTTCCCACCGGATGATCAGATGGATGGGGCCTTTGCGGCTGCGATCCGACGCATTTAAAATTCGTGCGTGACATTCGCCCCCTCTTTCTTCAACAATCCACCTCTTCACTCATGAAATTCACCTCCCTCCTCCTCGCCCTCGGCTTTGCGGCTCAGATCTTTGCCGCCGATACCCCGAACGCCGCCGGTTTGCAGCTCTACAGCCTGCGCAGCCAGTTCAAGCTGCGTGGCGTGGCGTGGACGCTGGATCGCGTGAAGGAATTTGGCATCAAGGAGGTCGAACTCGCTGGCACCTACGATCTCACGCCTGAGCAGTTCAAAGCCGAGCTGGAACAGCGCGGTCTGAAGGCCGTCAGCAGCCACTTTCCCTACTCACGCTACAAGAACGATCTCGACAACGTGGTGAAGGAAGCCAAGACCCTCGGCCTCAAGTATGCTGGCTGCGCGTGGATCGACCACAAGGACAGCTTTGATGAAGCCGAGTGCCGCGATGCCATCGCCGTTTTCAACAAAGCCGGTGAAGCACTCGCCAAAGAAGGCATCACCATGTTCTACCACGCCCACGGCTTCGAGTTCGAGCCTTATGGCGACGGCACATTGCTCGATCTCTTCCTCAAGGAGACCAAGCCCGAATTCGTCTCCATGCAGATGGACATCCTGTGGATCATCTTCCCAGGACAGGACCCGGTGAAGCTGCTGGAAAAATACAGCGGCCGCTGGAAGCTCATGCATCTCAAGGATTTGAAGAAAGGCGTGGCCACCGGTTTCCTCACGGGCAAGACCGACGTGGCCAACGACGTCACCCTCGGCACGGGCCAGATGGACTGGACCGCGATCTTCGCCGCCGCCCGCAAGAACGGCGTGCAGCATTACTTCATCGAAGATGAATCTCCTACGTCCCTGGAGCAGATCCCCAACAGCCTGACATTCCTGCGCACCAAGGGCTTCGAGTGATCGCATGTCACGCCGCCTCCATGCCAGCGTCCTGCATGGCGTTTTCATCCTCTCGGGCATCTCGGCGCTGATCTACCAGCTCGTGTGGCAGCGTGCGCTGCTGACGATCTATGGCAGCAACGTCGAATCTGTGGCGATGGTCGTGGCGGCCTTCCTGGCGGGGCTGGGCATCGGCAGCATCGCGGGCGGCTGGATTTCCAAATCAACGCGTGCGCCGCTCGTGCTGCTGTTCGGTCTCGCGGAACTCGGCGTGGGTGCCTATGGCCTCATTTCGCTGAAGCTGTTCGACGCCGTTGGTGCCCTGACTTCCGTGCAATCTCACGGCCTCACCACCGGCGCGCTGGTCTTCCTCCTCGTGTTTCTGCCCACCCTGCTCATGGGGGCCACGCTGCCGCTGCTGGTGGCGCACCAGGTGCGCGATACCGCACACGTCGGCCAAACCGTGAGCCGCCTCTACTTTGTGAACACGCTCGGGGCCGCGCTCGGGGCCTTCATCGCTGCGCACTGGCTGCTCGGCAGCTTTGGCATGAGCGGCACCACGCGCATCGCTGCCGGATTAAATGCGACGGCGGCTCTCATCGTGCTGCTGGTCTTGCGCAATCCAACCGCTCAGGCCGCAGAGCATGCAGCCGCTCCCGCTGCCACTCCGCCCTGCGCGGTACCCTTCCGCACCGCTTTGCTGTGGTCGGCACTCTCCGGCTTTCTGGCGCTGTCTTGGGAGATCATCTGGTCACGCGTCTTCAACTTCGCCAGCGCCTCCAAAGCCCCGGTGTTTGGCTACATGCTCGGCAGCTACCTGCTCGGGCTGGCGCTCGGCTCGCTGCTCAGTCCGCGCATTCTGACGCAAGGCGATGAACTGCGTACGAAACTCGCACGCTGGGTGACTGTTTCGACTGTGGCAGGTTTCCTCGTGGCTCCGCTGACCGCAGAGGCGGCATGCTATCTATCTTGGGAGTTGGGTTATCTGTTCGTCATCATTGCAGGAGCCTTGATCGGCCTCACCTTTCCGCTGCTCTGCCACGCGGCCATCCCTCCGGGGCAGGATACTGGCCGCCAGCTATCCCGACTCTACCTCGCCAATATCATTGGCTCCGGCGCTGGCAGCCTGCTCACCGGCTTTCTCTTCCTGGAGTGGCTGAGTCTGCACGTGGTCAGCTACCTGCTTCTCTTCGTTTCACTGCTTTGGATTCGGAACATCGCACCAGCCAATCTATTCAGCTCACTGGCTGCAAAAGCCTTGCTCATTCTCGGACTCAATGTGGGCTCATTTTGGTGGCTTTATGAGCACCTGCAATACAAGCATGAGTTCACGTCGGGCATGCGTTTCGCGCAAACCATCGAATCACGCCACGGCGTCATCACGGTGGACACCAGCGGCGCGGTCTATGGCAATGGGGCCTACGACGGCATGATCGGCACGAAGCTGGAGCCGAAGTCCTGGCTGGTGCGGCCCTACTTCCTGTCCGCCGTGCGGGATCGCATTGAAAACGTCCTCGTCATTGGCGTTGCCAGCGGATCGTGGACGCAGATTCTCGTCAATCATCCGCAGGTAAAAAAGGTCACTGCCATCGAACTCAGCCACGGCTACCTCGATCTCATCCGCGCACGTCCTGAAGTCGCCAGCCTGCTGACCAATCCCAAGCTCAACCTCGTCATCGACGACGGTCGCCGTTGGCTGCGGCAGCACCCCGACGCCCGCTTCGACGCCATCGTCATGAATACCACGCATCACTGGCGCGAGTTTGCCTCCGCCTTGCTCTCGCGCGAGTTTTTGACCGAGGTCAAAGCCCACCTCACGCCCGAGGGCATCGCCTTCTGGAACTGCACCGAATCGCCCCGTGCTGCACGCACCGGCATGGAGGTCTTTCCACACACACTGATGGTCATGAACCACTGCCTCGCCAGCAATGCCCCGCTGGAGCCAAACCGTGACCGCTGGCAAAACGTGCTCGCCGATTACAAGATCGACGACCAGCCCGTCATCGCCGCCGATCAAATCAACGGCGTGCTCGACTTCCTCAACGGTGAAGCTCTTCCCGCCCCCGGCAACATGTGGCACTGGTGCCGCCGCCCCGCGATGCAATCCGCCTGGGGCGATGCCAAGATCATCACGGACGATAATTTGGGCCATGAGTATCCGTGAGGTGTGCTGATGTTTACTCCTGGCACAGAGACAAAGCTTGGCGAACTAAAGCATCACTGAGTCGGAATTTGGCACGATTACGCAGGTCCTCAATGACGGGACGAATGGCCGCTACAAGGCCAGCGTGACGAGCCTGAATGAGGATACCAACGATGCCAATGGTTCGCAGACCATGTGCCTGAGCGACAGCGCGCCCCTCACTTTCATCCATCAACAACGCGTCCGCATGCAGCTCGATGGCGAGCCGAATAGCGGCGGATTCACCAGGTCAAGCTGATCGAATGTGTCATCGGCGAGGTCCGTTGGTTGCAAAGATTTCGTCTGCACCCAACCCGGCAGGATCAATCCCGCAAAACGTCCACTGGTCGCAGCCAGTCGTTCAAACTCGGATTGCACTGCTGGAGGTATGAGACGGATCCAAACAACGACTGCAAAAGCTGAAGTTGGCCAACCAGTTCGAGATTCAGCAGCACCGAGGTGTCGGCGATGACAATCATGCAGGCAGCAAAGCTTTGAGTGACACCCTATCAGACTGCAAATCGTCCGTGGAATAATGAATGGGAATGTCCCGTTCGCACAAGGCTTCCTGAAAGTCCATCCGCTCCAATCCAGCCATCCGAGCCCCCTGAGACATGCTGACACGATTCCGCGCGTAGAGAGCGCAGGCCAGTTCCAGCAATAGGTCTCTGGGAGTGAAGGAAGCCGTCACAGGGTCGTCTGGTAAAACGAGGGTCATGCCTTCATTCTACTACGCCCCGCCCAGGCTGTCTATTCCAGCGTTGCATGCTGACCAGGACCAATCTCCGTCCCCAAAACTGAGCAGAGCATCTACGTCAACGCTGGCGTTCTGAGCTTCCAGGTGAATGATGCGGCCATGAATCCGGACGTGCTCATCATTGGCGGTGGCAGCGCAGGCGTAGCGGCGGCTTTGGCCGCAGCACGTCAGGGCGCGCGCACGCTGCTGGTTGAGAGATATGGCTACTTGGGCGGCGCGGGCACGGCTTCGCTGGTGCATTCGTTCTGCGGTTTGTATGACCTACCACCGACACCGGATGCCGCGCCGCGTGTGGCCAATCCCGGCCTGCCGGTCGAGCTTGAGCGTGAACTGCTCGCTCTCGGCATCGCCCACGGCCCCTTGCGTATGGGCAGGGTCGATGTGCTGCTGCACCAGCCGCAACGTATGGCTGGGTTTCTGGATCAGTGGTGCCTCAAGCAGCCGAACTTGCAGGTGCTGCTGCATACAGAAGTCGCAGGCTGTGGAGTGGACGCGCAACGCATCGCGGAAGTGACGCTCCAATGCCGTGGCACAACTTGGACACTGCGCCCGCGCAGCGTGGTGGATGCGAGTGGCGATGCGGTGCTGGCAGCGCTCACGAACCACCCCTGGGCCCCCACTCCGGCCCATGAACTGCAACGTCCGGCTTACATCGTCGGCATCAGCGATGTCGATGCCGCAGCACTCAAAGGCGATGGCCCCTTGAAAATCACCGGGTGCCTCGCACGGGCGATTCAGGAGAAAAAGCTGCCTGCATCTGCTGCGGGGGCGCATTTCCGCGCCAGCGCTGCTTTGCACGAAGCCTTCCTCACACTCGACCTGCCCGGTGACTCAGCCGAATGCGCCTTTGATGCAACGGATGCACGCAGCTTGACGTGGATCGAGATGCAGGGCCGTGAGGTGACTTTCGCCATCGTGGAGCATTTGAGAGCAACCCTGGATGGCTTCGCTCAAGCACGCATCGCGACCTTGCCCGTGCGCGCAGGCGTGCGTGAAAGCCGCCGCTGGATCGGTGAAGCCGTTTTAACGGAAGAAGACATCCTTGCAAGCCGCAGCGATGACCACGCCGTCGCCCATGCCACGTGGCCCATCGAACTGCGTGAAACCGCACGCGGTCCCCGCCTGCTGTACCCACGCGAGCCGAAAGCCTGCGGCATTCCACTCGGGGCATTGCGCGCGCGTGATTTGAAGAACGTGTTTATTGCAGGTCGATGCATTTCCGCCACGCATCGGGCGCAGGCGAGCACGCGTGTCATGGGCACCGCCCTGGCCACCGGACAGGCCGCTGGCATCGCCGCCACGTTTCCCGAACAAGACACCGCCAGTCTCGCGCCGCAGGTGTGCGCGATTTTGCGCCAGTTGGAACCCGCCCAGTGAACATCGTCGATCTCATCTTTGCCCGCAGCAGTGCCACGCATCCCGCCGTGGTCAGTCCAGAGCTGCAGCTCACGTTTGGTGAATTGGAAGCACGCATGAAGGATTGCGCGCAGCGCCTGCACGCAGACCCGCACTGGCCGCAGCAGCAACGGCCACGCATCGGCTTAAACGCGCCCAGCGGTGCGGATTACATCGTGGTAGCACTGGCTATTTTGCAGCAGAACGCCTGCTTTGTGCCGATCCCCAACGAACTCACGGCCAGCGAGCGCGCCCAACTGGCCCAAGCGACCGCGCTGGATGCCATCGTGCATGCCCAGAGTGCGCTGGAGTGGCGCGTCGAAGCGGTGGCACATGAGTCACCACCAGCGTTTGATGAAGCGGCGCTCGCCGCGCTGAACCCGGCCTTCATCCGCTTCAGCAGCGGCACCACAGGGACGTCCAAGGGCATCGTCATTTCCCATGAGACCCTGCTGGCCCGCATCACGGCGGCCAATGCAGGATTGTGCATCGGGCCGCAAGACCGCGTGCTTTGGGTGCTGCCGATGGCGCATCACTTCGCGGTCTCCATTGTGCTTTATCTTTATCATGGAGCGACAACGATCCTCGCACCCGCGAGCGATCCCCAGGTGATGCTCGACATGGCGCAGGCACACGGAGCCACGGTGATGTACGGCTCCCCCTACCACTACACCATGCTCTCCGGTCTGCCAAATGCCGCCCGTCTTGGCGCGCTGCGCCTGGCGGTTTCCACGGCGTTTGCACTGATGACTGAAGTGGCGGAGCTGTTTGCAAGTAAAACGGGGCTGCACCTCACCCAAGGCATGGGCATCATCGAAGCCGGGCTGCCCATCCTGAATTTGCAGCATGCCAAGGACAAGCCGACCTCCATCGGCCAGCCGCTGCCTGCGTTTGAAGTCAAGCTGGACGACGGCGAACTCATGCTGCGCGGCCCCGGTGTGTTTGATGCCTACCTGACGCCCTGGCAGCCGCGTGAGGCTGTGTTGCGCGACGGCTGGTTCGCCACCGGCGACATCGCCGAAAGGGATGACGACGGCTGCTTGTATCTGCGAGGCCGCGTGCGCAGCGTCATCAATGTGGGCGGCCTGAAATGTTTTCCCGAGGAGGTGGAGGCCGTGCTGTGCAGCCATCCTGGCGTCAAGGCCGCGCGAGTGTCCGCACGCGCCCACCCCGTCCTGGGGGCCATGCCCGTGGCGGAACTCATTCCTCACAACGCCGAGACGCCTCCTGCGGTGATTGAATTGAGAAAACTTTGCCAGGAGCGACTCTCCGCCTACAAAGTGCCGCTCTTCTACACCTTTGTCTCAGCACTGCCCCTGACGCCCAGCGGCAAACTCCGCCGCTACTGACTCATGAGCCAACCTCCACGCATAGCCCATTTCGGTGCCTGACCTGATGTTCGCACGCCTGCGCGCCTCCTCCACCGCAGCCTACGTGCTGCCCCTGCTACTGTTCACCCTGCTGAACAGCGTACCGGGTCTGTTCCGTATTGAGAACTCCGAACTGCCCTGGCATGTGCGTGCGCCGGAGCACTGGGCGTATCCGCTGCAGACAGTCATCTGCGCCGTCGTGTTGCTGCTGTTTCGCCAGCACTATGTGTTCAAGCCGTGGCGCGGCCTGGGGCTGGCGTTTACCCTGGGACTCGTTGGCATCGCGGTCTGGGTGGCACCGGCGCTGCTGCGTGAGAGCCTGATGCAGCACGGCCATGAGCCTGCCTCCTGGTGGAGCTGGCTCGGGCTGGCTGAACGCAAAGAAGGGTTTGATCCGCTGATCGCGCAGGAGTCCCCGCTGTGGTTCAGCCTGGTCGTGGGCATGCGCTTTGCGCGCATGGTGCTGGTGGTGCCCTTGGTGGAAGAATTGTTTTGGCGCGGATTTTTGATGCGCTTTCTGCTGACGGAGGACGGCCGGTTTGAGCGCGTCGCCTTTGGCACGCACCGCTGGAAAGTGTTCTGGATCGTCACGCTCGCGGTGATGCTGATTCACAATACGGAAGACTACCTCGGAGCCTTCGTCTGGGGAGCGCTGATGTACCTCGTGGCGGTGCGCACCAAGAGTCTCGGGGCCTGCGTGTTTATGCACGCGGTGGGCAACCTCGCCCTGGGCCTCTACGTGATGAAGACGCAGCAGTGGGGCTTTTGGTGATCAGGCCTTCTTGCCGCCGGAAATCTGTGCCGCCAGATCCTTCACCCGCGCCACCAATTGTGGCAGGCGGTTGATGCCGGCCAATCGGCGCTTTTCTTCACCCGCCGGGATGGCCGGGAAGCCGAGATAGGTCTGCCCGGCTGGCAGGTCACGCGTGACGCCACAGCGTGCTGCCAGGGTGCTCTGCGCACCCACATGTACGTGCCCAGCGATGCCCACCTGAGCGGCAATCACCACATAGTCCCCAATGATCGCGCTGCCAGCGATGGCGGTGCAGGCGACAATGATGCAGTGTTTGCCGATCACCACATTGTGACCGATTTGCACGAGGTTGTCTATCTTGGTCCCCTCCCCGATCCAGGTGCGGCCAAACCGCGCACGATCAATGGTGCTGCCCGCGCCGATCTCCACATCATTGTCGATCTGCACGATGCCAGCCTGGCGCACCTTGCGATGACGCCCCTCGCCAAATTCATACCCAAACCCATCGGCACCAATGACGGCCCCAGAATGCAGAAACACCCGATCTCCCAGCAGGCACTCGGCATGCACGGTGGCATTCGCATGGAGCCTGGAACCCTGGCCGATCACGACATTGCGCCCGACAAAACACCCGGCACCAATCTCGACTTCATCCCCCAGTTCCACCCCGGATTCGATGACGGCATTGGGACCGATGGACACCCGCGCCGGATCATATTTGACATCCGCAGCCACCACTGCCGAGGCGTGCACTCCGGGGGTAAAAGGAGCCGGTTGGAATCCATACTTCTCCACAATCTGCTCAAACGAGCGTGAAGGATCCGCCACGGCAATGCAGGAGGCATGCGGGGGAAACTCATTCCACCCGAGGGGCACGAGGACGGCACTGGCACCAGTGTTCATCAGCCGCTCATTGTAGCGTGAGTCATGGAAAAAACTCAGGTCACCGGCCACCGCTTCTTTCAAGGAGGCAAACCCGGTGATTTGCCCGGCGGCATCACCGCAAAGAACAGTCCCCCCAACGAGGGCGGCAAGATCGGAGAGAGCGATTTTCATGAACTTCATAGTCTCATTTTTATAGCTGCATTCCACGCCAAATTGGACAGACGTGCTTTTTTTGTCCCTCAGATCACTAGCCCTGCAAGGTTTCCACACGCATCCAGCTCGGCTCACCACGCACGCACCCAAGCTGACAGATGGCGGCCAGCGCCGCTTTCATGTCACCCAGACGGGCATCGTGAATCATGAGCACAAGGGATGTTTCACCGCTGGTGTCCTCAAGATCTTCAGGCTGAATCATCGAAGAAATGCCAATCCCGCGCTCACCCAATGCAGTGGCGACTTGCGCCAGCACGCCCGGAACGTCGTCCACGGTCAGCCGCAAGTAGTAGTGAGAGACGGTGTCATCCACCGGTTTCGATTTGCCGTAAAGGCCATGCGGCACGAAGCCGCTATGCCGCGCGCCATGCATCAAGACAGCCGCGGCTTCGCACACATCGCTGATCACGCTGCTGCTGGTCGGGTCCTGACCCGCGCCACGGCCGTAGAACAGGGTCTCGCCCACGATGTCTCCATTCACGAGCACTGCATTGAAGGCACCGCTGACATTCGCCAGCACATGGGACAGCGGCACCAAAGTGGGCTGCGTGCGCACCTCCACGAGGCCGTCTTCATCCGCGCGGATGACCGAAAGCAGTTTGATCGTGTAGCCCAACCGCTCGGCAAAACGGAAATCCGTGATGCTCACGCGGTCCACGCCTTCCACATGCACCTTGTCCTGAGGAATCCAGAAGCCGTAGCTCAGGGAGGCCAGAATGATCGCCTTGTGTGCGGCATCCCAGCCGCTGACATCCAGCGTGGGATCGGCCTCAGCATACCCCTTGTCCTGCGCCTCCTGCAGAGCGTCTGCATAGCTCAGCCCGGCCTGCGACATGCGAGTGAGGATGTAGTTGCAGGTGCCGTTGATGATGCCGTGAATCGAGCGGATGTGGTTGCCCACCAGCCCCTCCTGCAGCACCTGGATGATCGGAATCCCACCCGCGACTGCCGCCTCAAAGTAGATCGGCACGCCAAATTCCTCGGCCAAGGCGAACAATTCCTTCCCGCGCTCTGCCAGCAGGGCCTTGTTGCCCGTGACGACGATCTTTTTGGCCCGCAGCGCCGCCGCCACCATCTCGTAGGCCGTGGTCGTGCCGCCGATCAGTTCGACGATCACTGGAATGGCCGGATCGTTGACCAGTTCCTTCCAGTCGGTGGTGAGCAGTTCCGCAGGCACCTCCACCTCCCGCTGACGGGCCAGATCACGCACCGCCACCTTGGTCACATGCAGCTCGGCACCAATGCGCTGACTGATCAGGGACCGGTTCTTTTGCAGATTCTTGAACACTCCCGCCCCCACATTGCCTAAACCGGCCAAGCCTATGTTGATAACGCGCGGAGAACTGACTTTGGACATGATGGATAAATTGCCGGAATTGAGGGGCCGTAGTCATGGCGGAGACGGCACGAACTCGCAAGTGAGAACGCTGCTATTGAGAAGTCCGCTCAATTGCCCATGCAATTCGGAACACGGAACCGAAAATGAAAACTCTGTATTAATTTTGATACAATAAAAACCTTGTCCAGACCGGGCCTCTTCTGGTAAAGATTAATTTAATTCCATGTCCCGACGTTCCTTTAGCTATTGGTTTGTTTGCACTATTGAGGTGGACCCCGAAAATCGGGCCAGTAGTGAAGTTATGCGATTATGGTGGCTACGGTTTGGGGGACACCCCAAACACGACACGACATAATGAAAGCCAAACGCAAAAGACACGACGCCCAGTTCAAAGCCCGAGTGG
>CAINGK010000090.1 GCA_903848465.1 uncultured Verrucomicrobiota bacterium | reverse complement strand
GGTGCTCAACAATTGGTCGAACTCACCTCGTCCCATGCCAATGAGGGCTTTGAGGGTGCGGGCGTCCTTGATAATCCGGGTGAATTGCAGCATTCACCATGTACGCCACCCAACTCAATTAACTTATCTTAATTATCCGGTAACAAGTCTACTGACTCATTGCTTCCTTCCTCGTCGGTTTGCGCCAAGCGGAATGCTGTCTCGCTTGAGCCATTCACTGAGGTGCTCGTCGAGGCATTACTGTTCAGGTTAGAGGAAAAAGATTGTCTTCCAGGCGTAGTCCTGCTGTAATAAGAGGCTTTAACAAGAAAGCTTTTCACGCATGATTCCCAAGTCCATTCAGTACAAAATTGCTGCCGTCTTTATCATTTTATGGGGTGTCTATCTTGCCTCGTCTGGATCAGACACGGGAAAGCAGGTTGCCCTGCTGGAGAAAAAGGGTGTGACAGTCCCTGGTGTCATTGAAAGTGCCAAAAAGTCTGGACGACGTCGATCAACCGAGCACACGGTTGTCGCATCTTTTGCCACCCAGTCCGGTGAACCTCGAAAAGCAGAGTTTGAAGTCACATCGAGTTTCTTTGAATCAAGAACGAGCGGCCAAGGAATGATGGGGATGATCGTGAATCCGAATATTGAAGTTCGATATTTGCAGACCAATCCCAATCTTGCCATAATCGTCGGAGGTTCGGTCAACCATTCGTCCGATTTTTGGTTCGGCATTGTCGTTGCACTGGCCGGGATTGGCGGATTAATTTATCTCTTTGTGTATGATCCGTTTGCAGACTGAACAAAGCATTTCCGAAATGGATGCAATTCGACCCTATTGACGCCACCATGCTTCCTTTGGCCCTCGAAATGGCCGTTGTTCGTAAATGAAATACAATTCGCCCACCCCCACCGTCGTCCTCATCCACGGACTCGGGCGTTCGCGGCGCAGCATGTGGCTGGTGGGGCTGTGGCTGAAGTTTTGTGGCTATCGGGTGACGAGCATCGGGTATCCATCGCACCGCGTTTCGATTGCGGATGCGGTGCAGCGGCATCTGAATCCAGCGCTGGAACGGCTGGAGATTGAAGCGGGTTCGCGGGTGCATTTCGTCACCCACTCTCTCGGGGGTATTGTGTTTCGTGCGTGGGCGGCGCAGTGTGATCCGGCGTTTCCGTTGGGGCGTGCGGTGCTGCTGGCACCACCGAATCAGGGCAGCCAGATCATTGATGAACTGCGCCAGTGGGGCTGGGTGCGGTGGTTGCTGGGACCGGTGTCAGCAGAGCTGGGCACGGACGCCGCCAGCACGCCGAACACGCTGGGACCACTGCCACCTGAGACGGGGGTCATAATGGGAAACAAAGACACGCTGCCGATTTTTCGGCGTTTGCTGGGTGCGGAATCTGATGGGGTCGTCACGATTGCCAGTTCGCATGGTGAAGGTGAGGCGGATTTCACGCTGCTGCCGACGAATCATGCCACCATCATTCTGCAGCCTGCGGTTTTTCGGGCGGTGTACCGGTTTTTGCAGACGGGGAGCTGTGCGGAGTGAAGGCGGTTCGATTCCAGATTAGGTTCAACACGCTGTCGGTATGCCGCAGCATTTCGTCATTCGTGAATCGCAGTGTTGCGATGCCTTGAGATCGCAAAAACGCTTCTCTTGCTTTGTCGTGCCGCTTTCCTTCGGCGGTGTTGTGCTGTCCGCCGTCCAGTTCAATCGAGAGCTTCAAATCCGCGCAGTAGAAATCGAGGAAGTAAGGGGCTGCCGGGTGCTGACGGCGGAACTTGCGTTTGTTCATGCGGCGGTTTCGCAGACAAGCCCACAGGAGGGATTCGGGGTCCGTGGCGTCTTGACGGAGCTTGCGAGCGAACTCGATCAGGGCGAGGCGTTCGCCGGTGATTTCATGACGAATTTCTTCCAAGCGCGTGAGCATGGGGGAACTGGATCAAATAACGCGGAGGGCGTCAAGGAGGCTTTTGTCTGCCCCTCACCCCGCCTCTCCCCGAAGGTAAGCATTCAGCAACGCATACTCTCGACGGGGAGAGGAGGAATGCGTTGTGGCTCCGATATACTTTCAAAGGGGGCTAACACGAATCTCCTCTCTCCGCCCCTAACTTCGATACTTCAAGATTTCCTCCAAGCGCGTGAGCATGTTGGAACTACCGCAAAGTACTTGGGAGTGTCAGAGGAGGCTTTTGGCCGCCCCCTCACCCCGAAGGTAAGCATTCAGCAACGCATACTCTCGACGGGGAGAGGAGGAATGCGTTGTGGCTCTGACATACTTTCAAAGGGGGCTAACGCGAATCTCCTCTCCCCGCCCCATGCTACGTCGCTCCAAGACAATCTTCGGGGAGAGGCCGGGTGAGGGGGCGGTATGCCGATCACGCCTGTCTTACCTCACGGCGCCGCCAGCTTGGTGACGACGTGGCTCATGTAGGGAAAGAGTTGCTTCTTCCGGCTCACGACACCGGCCATGTCATAGACGTGCTCTTTGGCCTGCGGGTAGTCGATGGCGTCGATGACGCGCTGGTCTCCGGCCACGAGCAGGACGCTGTGATGGCGGGTGATGTCGGTGACCATGAGGCAGGCGAAGTGGAGATTGTGCTTGGCTAGCAGGGATTGCAGAGCACCCTGTAGTTCGGCTTCGCGCTTCCAGAATTCGTCGAGGCCGAGTTCTTCGATCTGGGAGATGCTGATGTGCCAGCCGTTTTCCTCGAAGACTTTGCGGTCACTTTCCAGCGCACGGTCCGGCGTCTGCTCGCGCAGCATGGAGCCGGCGGCGAAGAAGTCTTTGACGAACTGGGCGCTGTCGATGCCACCGATGCCACTGAGCCATTCGAGGATTTCCTTGTCCGTGCTCGTCGTCGTGGGGCTGGTCAGATGCAGCGTGTCAGAAATGATGCCGGCACAGAGGCAGATGGCTATGGACTTGTCCGGTGCGGCTTCGCGCATGCGATACATGATGCCCACGATGGTCGAGGTGCTGCCCACGGGCTCGTTGATGAAACGAATGGGCTCCTTGGTGCGCAGATTGCCGCTGAGGCGATGATGATCGATCACCTCGATGATTTCAGCCTCATCGGCCCCGGCCACGGCCTGGGCAAATTCATTGTGATCTACCAGCACAAGCTTCATGCGTGGCAGGTCGATCAGGTCTGACTTGGAAAAGACGCCGAGGAGCTTTTGGGTTTCCTCATCGACCACGGGAAACAGTGGCTGGCTGGAATGCTGCGCTGCCGGGACGATTTCGCGCAGCGGTGTGCGTGAGCCGAAGGAGAGGAACTCATGTGTCAGCGCCTCGCCGATGGGGCGTGAGAAACGCAGCAACTGCGAGGTACTGGCGGTGTCGTAGGGCGAATAGATGATGGCTACGCCCTGCTGCGCCGCCCGTGTCAGAATGCTGGTGGCCGCTTTGAATTTACCGGTGATGATGAGGCAGCGCGCATTCATCTCGACCGCCAGTTCGTGAATCTCCGGGCGGTCACCGGTGACCATGACAAGGAGGTTTGCCGGGAACTGCTGGGCGCGTTTGCGCGTGGTTTCCAGACTGGAGGCGGCGACAACGAGGACGAAATCCTGGATCGTTTCAAGGTCGGCAGCGGCACCGCCGAGGATGCCGTCCAGCGCATTCACGATGTTCAGCAGGCTGCTGCGCACTTCGCGATTGGCGGCGTCCGTTTTGTCATTCCTCTGCGCTGGGAGAAACAACTGCCCGAGTTCCTGTATGGCTGGCATGCCGAGCAGGCGGCCTTCGTCATCAACGATGGGAATGCTGCGGAAGTTGTGATCCATCATCATCCGATACACCGAGAGGAAGGTCTGGTGCGGACTGGCAGTGAACACATCACGGCGGCAGATGGTCGAGGCGATGGGCCTGACATCGAGCAGGAGTTTGGGGCCGGGAACACCCGCAGTTTGCAGCACCCAGTTGGTGCGCACGCTGAGCTCGCCACAGCAGGCGGCTTCGGCCTTCATGCCACGAACATCCCGCAAAAAGGCCGCATAGCCGATGGCCGAACAGATGGCATCTGTATCGGGGTTGCGGTGCCCGATCACATGAATCGTATCTGGCGAAGCGGGCTGACGCAGGGCCGACGAAATGCGGACGATCAGCGACGAATGATCCGTCGCGGCTGTTTCAGTGGCGGCCATGCGAGATGCAGTAGGAGGACAAACTCAGGCAAAGCCCAGCGCAGTGATGCGAGCATGCACAGCGTCTTTGTTTTCCAGAAGTTCGGCGATGGGGTCCCACTTGCCAGTGGTCAGCGCTTCGTGTGCAGACCCTGGCAGGGTGATGGCGAATTCCTGGTCTTCAAAGAACACTTTGCCAGAGGCGACGTCGATGGTGACTTCGAGCTGCGGGTTGCGCTCGATCTCGTTGGCCAGGACGCGGATGTCCGAGGCGCTGGCGCACACGCAGGGGATGCCCAGCGTGGTGCAGTTGCCGAAAAAGATTTCCGCGAAGCTCTCGGCGATCACGGCACGGACGCCGAAACGATAAAGTGCCTGGGGGGCGTGCTCACGGGAGCTGCCGCAGCCGAAATTGGTGCCGGAGAGCAGGATGTTCGCGCCTTTGAAGCGGGGATCGTCAAGCGGATGGCCGGTGGGCTTGCCGTCTTTGTCGAAACGTACGTCGTAGAAGGCGAATTCGCCGAGTCCGTCAAACGTCACGCATTTCATGAAGCGTGCGGGGATGATGCGGTCGGTGTCGATGTCCGAGCCGGAAACGTAAACGCCGGTGCCGGAGACTTGGGTGATTTTTGCGAGTGCCATGAGGGACGTGATAGTAGCGAAATTCGGCGCGAGGGCAAATAAATGCACATCTCAAGGTCCTTGCTGCTGGATCAGGGCAGCCCGTGCCTGCCCGGCCTCCAAGGCAGTCTGGCGTAGGAGTTCGCGGTAGTTGTCCAGCCAGTTGGTGGTGCCTGCTGGATTCACCGCCTTGGCTTGTCCGGCCCAGATGTAGGCAAATTCTGCCTGCTGATACTGTTTCAGACGATGATAGTGCATGCCCAGGGCCATGCGGGGTTCCTCATAAAGCGGGGCTAGGACCAGGGCACATTGGATGGCCTGAAACGCCGCATCGTTTTTGCCGGCCGCATCCAGGGCATCTGCGAGGGCGAGCTGATAAAGGTAATTGTAGGGGTTCAGCGCCGTCGCTCGGGTCAGTTCTTGCAGCGAAGTGTCCACAGTGCGGAGGTAGGCATCCTTGGTCATGCCCGGCTTGATCGAATCCATCAAGGCCAGCCCATGCTGGTAGGCCAGCACGGAGTTGCGCGGGTCCATCGCCGTTGCGTGGGCGAAATGGCCCAGCGCCTGCCCAGTTTCGCCACGGCTGTTTTGGACCCTCGCATACGCGGCATATCCATCCGCCGTGCCAAAGACCGCTGTCGCGCCGATGAGCGCGGCGGACGCCGCCAGCAGGGCGATTTTCATGAGAAAACGCAGACCCCAGATGCGGCGTGGTTTGAACACCGCGCTCTCGATGCCTGGATTGGCGAGCAGCCCGAGGACAATGGCCCCGACCACCGCCGTGATGGGGATATGGCCCTGAAACTCAAACACCGCCTGCGCCAGCGTGGCCAGCAGCGCGGCGATGCTGCCGAGGGTGAGCGCAAGCGCATTGCTACCGAGCATTCCGGTGGCTGGAAATTTTTCCGCTGCGAACCAGCGCAGGAATTTCAGACCATTCAGCAGGTGCGCCAGCACCACCAGTACCACCAGCGCCAGCCCGGCCCAGCCGTAGTCCGCCAGCGTTTGCAAGTATTCGTTGTGGGCAAAGAGCGCATCTCCCGTCTGCGGTGTGGACTCCGGATCACGATGTGTGATGCTGCCTTCGTAAAACATTCGTGATCCCACGCCGATCCAGGGTGAATCCGCATGCTGCGCCAGTGCGGCGCGCCAGATGTGCGCGCGCATGTCCTCGCCCAGCGGACTCTGCAACTGGCGTGTGAGCATCGAATCTTCGTTCACTTTGTAAAGAGAGCTCACCGCTGCACCGCCCACTAGCAGCAGAGCGAGGACCAGCCATTTAAACAACGATCGCCTCGTGCGCCACACGATCCACAACGTCAGCAGCACAAAGACCCCGCCCCCGACGGCAAAACCCAGCAGCGCCGCCCGGCTCATCGTCAGCACCACGCCTGCGAGCATGCTCAGAATGCCAAAACCCAGCAGCAGCCGCGAGGCGATGTGAATGCGCGCAAACAGCATGCCCCCCGCCGACAGGAACGCCGCGAAGGACAGAAACGCGGCTAGGTGGTTGGGATTGTTGAAGAAGCCGCCGATGCGCCCGGGGGGGAAGGAACGCGAGAAACCCGGCACCAGATGGAAATCCCAGCGCCCTTTGAAATTCAGCCAGCCTGCGGTCAGATTCCCCGCCACCAGCACCAGCAGCACGCACACGATGCCCAGCCGCCATTTCGACTGGCTGACAGCCGTCACCGTCAGCAAATAGGCTACAAAACAGGCCAGCAAGACGGCCGCGTCCTCACGCGCATACACCTCCACCGGTGACGTCCAGGCTCTCCAGCCCACATAAACCGCCAGCATCAGCACCGTGAGCAGACACCAGTCGCTCGGCTGAAAACTCACCCGCAGCTTCCAGCGCAGCACCGCGATTGATCCCGCCAACCCAAGCAGCAGACACCCCGGCCAGAAGAACAGCAGCCGCGTCTCCGTGCCGAGCAATCCGGTCACGAACAGGCCAAGGAGAAAGAGAATGAGAGCGAGTTTCTGCATGCAACGAAGAAAGAACGCCCGGAGGCGGAACAAGCGGAAACTGAACACCGATTCTCTGGTGTTGGACACTGAAAAAATGTCAGAGTTGTCTGACGGTTGTCACAGCGGCAGCGGCTGGTCTTCGCCGATGACCTTCACTTCCATCTCCAGAGTCACGCCGTGTTCCTGCATGGCGGTGTCTTTGATCTGGGCGACGAGGTCGAGGACTTCGCGGGCGGTGGCACCGCCTTGATTGACGATGAAGTTGGCGTGGACGTTGCTGACGATGGCTTTGCCGACGCTGCGGCCTTTGAGGGCGAGGTCGTCGATCAATTTGCCAGCGCCACAGAGCTCCGGGTTCTTGAAGGTGCAGCCAGCGCTGGCACCCACGGGCTGGGAGGTGCGGCGTTTCTGATGGGAGGCGGCAAGCTTGGTGTCGATCTCGGCCTGCGGGGCTGGGCTGCCTTTGAGCACGGCGGAAACGACGTAGCGCTCTTCAAACTCCGGCACGCTGCGGTAGTGGTGGGTGATTTCGGCCAGCGGCTTTTCTTGGATGCTGCCGTCTGTGTCGATGAAGCGCACGCTGACGATTTGGTCGAAGGTTTCGGAGCCCATCGCGCCGGCGTTCATGCGGATGGCTCCGCCGAGATTGCCGGGGATACCTTCCATCCATTCAAAGCCGCCGAGTCCCGCATTACGGGCCGCACTGGCGATCTTTTTGAGTCGTGCTCCGGCGCCAGCGGTGATGAGGTCACCATTCACGGTCACGTTTTCGAAGTCGCCTTTTGTGTGAATCACCGCGCCACGGATGCCGCCGTCTTTGACTAGCAGGTTGGAGCCGCGACCGATCACACGGATCGGAATCGATGCCGAACGCAAATAGCGCACGACCTCCGCGAAGGACGCTTCATTGCGGGGCTCGATCCAATACTGTGCGGGACCGCCAATGAGCCAGGTGGTGTGGCGGTTCATGGGCTCATACAGCCGCGCCACCCCGTCGCCATTGGCATCCAGAATGGCGCAGAGTTTTTCGAGCACAGGCAGGTCGCGGGCGATGCAGCGGCCGACTTCATGCACGTTGCCGGCGCCGAGGGTGATGAGCAGGTCACCGGGGCGCAGTGCATTGCCCACCTTGTCGCGCGCGATGGGCATCGTGGGTGTGCTGCCAGTCTTGGTGTGATCGTTTTGCAGTTTCACTTCTTCGAGAATCGTCTCGCCGCTGACGCCGGGGAGGGGCTTTTCGCTGGCGGGATAAACATCGGTGACGAACAGTTCGTCCACATCACCAAAGCTGGCACCGAACTCTTTTTTCAAGAGCTGCGTGCGGCTGTAGCGATGCGGCTGGAAGAGACAGACAATGCGCTTCGCGTTCAAGCCTTTCGCCGTGGCTAGCGTGGCGGCGATTTCGCTCGGATGGTGACCGTAGTCGTCCACGACGGTGAAGCGCTCGCCGCTGTGACGGATTTCGAAACGGCGCTTTGCGCCTCGGAAGGTGCGCAGCGCATGCTGGATGGCTTCAAACGTGACGCCGCAACGGGTGGCGAGGGCGATGGCAGCGAGCGCGTTGCTGACGTTGTGCTTGCCGGGAATGCCCAGTGTGGCCGTGCCGAGCAGTTGGTCCTTTTGATACACCTCAAACTCGGAATGATCCGGCTTCATCGAGAGGATATTTGCCGAGAAATCATGTGTGCGGCTCCAGCCGTAGCTCACGCCGTGGGGTCCGGCACAGACTTCGCTCGCCACGGGATCTTCGGCGCAGTACACCCAATGGGTGCGTGTCTGGCTGAGGACCTGGCGGAACACGGCCTTGATGGCCTCAATGCCGTCATAAAAGTCGAGATGTTCGGGTTCGATGTTCAGCACGATAGCGTGCTCAGGATGGAAGTTCACCAGTGTGCCGTCGCTTTCATCCCCTTCGGCCACAAACAGCTCGCCGTCGGCATCCCAGTGCGCATTGGAGCCAAGGATGGGAATCTCCGCGCCGACGTAATGGCTGGGCTTGAGGCCACCCTGACGCAGTACGTGCGCGGTGAGCGCAGAAGTGGTTGTCTTGCCATGCGTGCCGCAGACGACGACGCCTTTTTTGTTCGCCATTACGGCGGCCAGCGCTTCCGCGCGGCGAATGAGCGGAATGCCCTGCTTGTAGGCCGCTTCATAGGCCACGTTGCCGGGCTTGATCGCGCTGGAGTAGATGACCATGTCGCAGTCCTCGACCTCTTTGTCCGTGTGGCCGTGGAAGAACTGCAAACCGAGCTTTTGCAGGCGCTCCGTCTCCAGGGTCGTCGCTTTATCAGAACCACTCACCTTGTGCCCCAAGCCCAGCAGCAGCAGCGCCAGCCCGCTCATCCCCGAGCCTGCGACCCCAATGAGGTCAATGCGCATAGGGTGACGGCTTTCTTTGAGGAGGCTGAGGACGGCGTGGGTCATGATGGGCAAGAAAGCTAGGCCGTGATTTGCGTGCGGGCAAATACACACGCTCAAGAACCCGCTATTGCTCGAATTCTCCACTCCTCAGTCAAACTCGCACCAGGCTTTCGATCTCGTTGGCACCAAAGCGATGGCCGCCAAGAGTCAGGCGGAGATGCTTGAATGAACCTCGCATCGGTTCATCGACCAGTCGCAGCAGGCCTTCACGTTCGCGGGGTTCACCGCGAAGCTGGACGCGTACTGCTTTGCCGAGCGGCACGCCCCAGCGTTTTTCAAAGGCGCGTCTGGCGGCTTCAGCCTCTTCCTTCCAGCGGGTAAATCCGTCCGTGCTGGATTGAACTGGCAGCTCAGGGTTTTCTGCTGCCGCCTTCTCCTTGGCCATCGCCGACTTCCAGGCCGAATAGCCGTCCGCCTCCGTGGCAGGTGCGGCCTGAAAGAGTTCCAACCCCACAGTGACATCGGGCACCGAGGACAGGTTTGCTCCTGGCACCACAGTGCCCGCCACGGCCCAAGAGCGGGGCTTCATAAGTGGAAGTTGGGGTGTTTCGGCGTCAGTCATTGGGGCAAGATATGGCGATGGATGATCATGGCGCAGTCTCCTCGAAATTGTCAAATTTGTGGGCAAGGAGAGAAACTCACTGACAAAGAGTTCCGCATTTTCTCATCGCCCATAGCACGCCCATCTGCTCTCATGGCGGCGGGATTGAGATACAGTTCCAGGCATGAAACCAGACCTTCAAATCATCCCCAATCTTTGGGCCACCCTTCCCGAGGCCATTCGCAATCGGGTGGGGCGGGAAGCCGGACCGCAGCGTGCCATGTTCGAGGATGGTCACCTGCTAGTCATCCTGCATAAAATACCCGGCCCTGATGATGTCTCCCGGCGGCCAGCGTTGTTTTGGCGGCAGCCGGATGGGGCTTGGAAAGCCAGCGTGGAAAACGGCAGTGGTTTTGCGCTGCAAAATCATCTGACGGCCTATGCGGCGCGGTTAGATGAACTCGACAAAGCGGAACACGCCGCAAAAACTGCCGCCGAGTACCACCAGGTGCTCGAAGCCATCGCTCCCGTGCTGCGGAGCTCGCGCGGCATGCATCGTGCGCTGCAGCAGGCGCGTGAGTTCGTCAAAACGGACCGCGATTTGATCGACCTGCGAGATCAGGCTGCGGGCATCGAACGCACCGCCGAGTTGCTGCTGCAGGATGCTCAATTTGGCCTGAACTTCACTGTGGCGAAACAAGCCGAGGCGCAGGCACAAAGCGCGAAGACCATGGCGAGCACCGCGCACCGCTTGAATGTGATGGCCGCGCTGTTCCTGCCGCTGACCGCCCTTTCGGGCCTGTTCAGCATGTATGTGCGGGCCGATGTGGCCGACACGCCAACGAATTTTTGGTACATCACGGCGGCGGGTGCGATCATCGGCCTGGTGATGTGTCTCTTTGCGGTGACGAGGCGTTAAGATCGGGCAGCGGCCTTCGCTTTGGAGTCAGGCAAGCACAAACAGAACAGCGTCTCAAAGGCTTCGCGGGAGCCTTGCTCATTGATAATTAGCTTTGCTAAAATACCTAATTCATGCAAATTTCCGTAATTGGCATATTTGCTATGCGTGGCTACCCACAATTGGCCTCACCTGCCTGCGTCCAGTGCGCACCTCAATCCCATCGATCTGCGGTGGTGCCTAAATGATGGGCACCATGGGCGGCAGCTTGCCGCAGCGCTGCGATTTCGCATCTTCGCTGAACTTTCGGTTTCCTCCTTCGCCAGATTCCTCCATTCTGCGCGCCCGCTTTTTGCCCCCTTTTGCCGTGAGCCAAACCCATCCCACTGACGACCTTCGCGTCGCCGAAATCCTTCCTCTCATCCAGCCTGCTTTGCTCATGCATGAGTTTCGCCTGGGCGAGCAGGAGTCCGCCTTCATTGAAGATTCGCGCAAACGTGCCGAAGCCATCCTGACTTTGAAGGATGACCGCCTGCTCGTCGTCGTCGGCCCTTGTTCGATCCACGACACCAAGTCGGCGCTCGAATACGCCCAGCACATCATTCAGGCACGGCAGAAGTACGCGACCGAACTGGAAGTCGTGATGCGTGTCTATTTTGAAAAACCACGCACTACCGTCGGCTGGAAGGGTTTCATCAACGATCCGCATCTCGATGGCACCTTCGACATCAATGGCGGTCTGCGTGGCGCGCGCGATCTCCTGATCAAGCTCACCAAGCGTGGTGTTCCCGCTGGCACGGAATTCCTCGACGTGATCACTCCGCAGTACATCGCCGATGTGGTCGCCTGGGGAGCCATCGGGGCACGCACCACGGAAAGCCAAGTGCATCGCCAGCTCGCCTCCGGCTTGTCCATGCCGGTGGGATTCAAAAACGGCACTGACGGCGGCATTCAAGTCGCGCTGGATGCCATCGAGGCCGCCAAAGGCCAGCACTGCTTCCTCTCCGTGACCAAGGACGGCGTGGCCGCCATCGTGAACACCAAGGGCAATCACGCCTGCCACGTCATCCTGCGTGGTGGCAAAGGCGGCACGAACTTCGATGCGACCTCCATCAAGACCGTCGCGGACCAACTCACTGCGCGTGGCCTGCCCGCCAGCGTCATGGTCGATTGCAGCCACGGCAACAGCCTCAAGGACTACCGCAAACAGCCCATCGCTTCCGCTTCTCTGGCTGAACAAATCGCCGCAGGTAACACCGCCATCACTGGTGTGATGATTGAAAGCCATCTCGTCGAAGGCCGTCAGGACACCAAGCCCGGCCAGCCGCTCACCTATGGCCAGAGCATCACCGATGCCTGCGTCTCCTGGGAGACCACCGCAGCCATGCTCGACGAACTCGCCGCCGCTGTTCGCGCCCGCCGCAGCAAATGACCTTCACTCGCGATCATCTCCAGCGCCTCGCGCAAGGCCGCATCCTCGTGGTGGGAGATGTCATGCTCGACCATTTCATCTGGGGTCATGTCCGCCGCATTTCGCCCGAGGCACCCGTGCCCATCGTCGAAGTCACCCGTGAAGAGTTTTATCCCGGCGGCGCTGCCAACGTCGCACGTAACATCTCACCTTTTTCGCCGCATACCCACCTCATGGGCCGTGTGGGCATCGACATGGCTGCCGACAAGCTCCGCGCCCTCTTGATCGAGGACAAGGTCGATCCCGCCCCGCTGCTCGTTCACCCCACGCTGCCCACGATCTCGAAAGCACGAGTGTCTGCACGCCAGCAGCAGATCGTCCGTGTTGATCGCGAAAAACTGCTGCCGCTCACTGCTGTAGAACTCATTGAGGTGGAGCAACGCCTGCGTGATCTGGCACCCAATCTCGACGCCATCATCCTCGAAGACTACGGCAAGGGTTTCATGACCGAGCAGCTCATGCACTTGGTCGCGAAGATCGCGGCCGAGCACAAGCTCATCGTCACCGTCGATCCGTCTCCGCGCAATCCCCTGCCCTGGGCAGGTGTTTCGCTAGTGAAGCCAAATCGTCTCGAAGCCTTTGCCGCTGCCGGACTCGAAGACCATCTGCTGCCCGAAGCCCCGCTCGAAAACCAGGAACTCCTTGAAGTGGGCCGTGTGCTGCTCGCCAAATGGAACGTTGCCAGCATCCTCGTCACCCTTGGGGAGCAGGGCATGATGCTGTTTGAGCGCGGGCAGTCCCCGCACCATATCCCGACGCGTGCGCGTGAAGTTTATGATGTCTCTGGTGCTGGCGACACCGCCATCGCCCTGCTCACACTGGCTCTCGCCAGCGGTCACAGCCTACTCGAAGCTGCCGAAATCTCGAACCACGCCAGCGGCATTGTCGTTGGCAAGCTCGGCACCGCCACATTGACGCCAGACGAGTTGCTGGCAGCCTTCGCATCCAAATGAGCACCGATTTCGCCTCTTTTTTCAAAACACATCTCGACGAGCATCAAGCAGCCATCGCCAAGTTGAACGCGATGAGTGAGCAGATCGCTCCACTGGCCGCTGCCTGGCTCACTGCTTTGAAAAACGGGAAGAAAATCATCTTCTTCGGCAACGGTGGCAGTGCTGCTGATGCCCAGCATCTCGCCGCCGAACTCGTCGTGCGTTACCGCATCAACCGCCCGGCCCTCGCCGGACTCGCCCTGACCACCGACACCTCGATCCTCACGGCGCACAGCAACGATTTCGGGTACGACACCGTCTTCTCGCGCCAAATCGAAGCGCTCGCTCAGCCGGGGGATGTCGTTCTCGGCATTTCCACCTCAGGCACGAGCAAAAACGTGCTTCTGGGACTTCAGGCTGCGAACAAACGCGACTGTGTCACCATCGCCTTCACCGGCGAAAAAGGCGCGGATTGCGCGGCTGAAGCCAAGCTGAGCTTTAAGGCTCCCTCTGCGATCACCGCACGCGTCCAGGAATGCCATCTCCTCATCGGGCATCTCCTCTGCGACGTGGCGGAGCAAAGCTTCGCGGCTGCGGAAAGTTAGTCGTTTAATCTTCATTTCCGGGGTCAGATCAGAGCTGCCCGGAACCTCATCATGAGCTCCGAGTCACGCGGTTGTCCAGCGGTGGCCATCATTGGCATCGGTCTTTGCGCGGCCATGTATTTCATCGTCTCGCTGATGATGACCTCCGGGAATCAGCTGGGCCTGTTGTTTCGATTGATCCTGGCGGGAGCTGCCCTGTTAGGAATATGGCAACCCCGGCGGGGAGTTTTCATGCTCGTCCTACTCTCCGGCTACACTGACCTGATGAAGCGCATGCTGGTGCTCGTGGACAAGATCAGCTATGAGGACTTGACCTACGTGCTGGCCACGCCGCCGGTACTGATGCTGAGCATCACGGTCGGCACGCTGGCCAAGTGCATGGCGGGTTCTCTCAAGTTTGGTCCTGTGCAGATGAAATCCATCGGACTTGCCGCCATGTGCGCGGTGGCTGCGCTTATCACAGCCGCCAAGTCCGCCTCGGGCTTTGCTACCATGGCGCAGGATCTGGCCAATGGTGCTGCCTACTCTGCTTTCATACTGGTCATTCCGCTATTGTTCCCTGAAATAAAAGACCAGTTAAAGCTCTTGAAGATAGTTTTCATCGGGTTCGTGCCGGTGGCATTGTACGGCATGTACCAGGCCATGTTTGGACTGGCGAACTTTGAGGTGGAGTACCTGAAGACAGGCCTTTCGATTTTGATCAGCCAGATCATTACAGGGGAGGTACGGCCGTTCTCCACCTTGAACTCTCCTACAGCCCTGGGGGCCATATGCGCCATGCTTGCGCTGATGGCCTTTTTGTCCGGTCCCACGGAGCGCCGCAGTCGATCCCTTCCCAGCATGCGCGCACTCCTGCTGGGCCTGTGTTACCTCGCAGGAGTGATTGCCTCCACTTCCCGCAGCGATTTGTTCATCATCTTCGCCGGTGGTATCATGGCCGTCGCCGCCTTGCGGCAATCCACCACCCGCTTCGTTTACGGCGTTGGGCTTGCATGTTATACCACACTGATCCTTGCCGCCACCTGGCTGCAGGATCGTCTGGCGGACATGCAGGCTTTTGTCTCCTATTACCTCCCTCCAGAATCAGTCTTTATTGATCAGATCACCCGTGTGCAAACCTTCAGTGACCGGTTGGAAGGGTTCCGGCATCTGGTGTCCGACGGCCGCATCTGGACGTTGTTTGGTGCCAGCGAAAACGTGAAGGGCTCTCTGGCCAGTCATGATCCGCTCACTACTGCATTGCTGGCTCATGGCGTGGTCCCCGTCGTGATTCTCCTCGTGTTTTTATGCTTTCTTCTCGTGCGTATTCACCGGTCCATCTGGGCGCTGCAGGACAGCAGGCAAAGGTGGATCGCCGCAGCATCTCTGGGCATCGTATTGGGACTGGTCGCCACGTGCATGGTCAGCGGGAACCGTATGACCATCTTTCCGGTCAATCTGTTCATGTGGCTGTTTGTGGGGGTCATGTGGGCAAACACCAGCCAGCAGGGCAGCGTGGTGCCCGCAGCGGCTGAAACACCCGTCATGCCGCCGGCTCCACCCGTTGTACGTCAGTGTTATCCCCTGAGAATGGCACGCCGGAGATGAGCAGGGAGATCCCGTTTGCAGCAGCTTCAGTCTCATGACTTCGTTTGTTCTCATCGGGTGCCATGCTGTTCGTCTCGTGGGAGGCTTGGTGTCCACGGTTTACATCAGTAGAAAGCTAGGCACAGAGGGGCTCGGCACGTTGTCCGCTGCGCTTGCCATCACTGGGCTGGTCTCCGCCGTGTGTGATTTTGGCATGCCTTCGGCGCATTCCATGGCGGCTTCCCGCCTGCGTCGTCATTCCTCCACCGTCTTGCAGGCGGGTGTCGTGGTCATGACGGTCCTGGGTGTTCTGGGAGCGTTGCTGTTGTGCGGGCTGGCCTGGCTGCTGCGCCATTCACCGGCTTATGAGGAGATCGCATGGTGTCTGCCGGCCTTCGCACTGCCCACGCTGCTGCAGGCAGGAAACCTCTATTTCGCCGATCTCCACGCCCAGGGCAGGTCCGCCCAGGCCGCTCTCATTGGCACTACCATCGGTGTGGCGGGCATGTGCGTGCGGGTGGCGGCAGCGGCAAATGGCGCTTCCACCGGCATTTTGCTCGTCCTCACCGCAGGGGAGACGCTGGCTGGCACTCTCTGGGGCTGGGCTCATCACGTTTCCGGGCTGAAGAAATTTGCTTCAGCACGCAGGTTGGCTGCGTCAGGTCGAAGCTTGGTGCATTGGGCCATGAAAAGCCTTCTGCAAAGCCTGGCCGAATCTCTTTTCTTCAAAGTGGAGATCCTCGTGCTGGCAGCTTGGAGTTTGGTGACCGCGCTCGGAGAGTTCACGGCCGCGCTGAAGCTCTATGAAATCGGTGTCCAACTGGCGTGCTATCTCCTGGTTCCCGTCATCCCCAGATTGTCGCGCTTGAAGGGGGAGCGCAATATGGATGAGCGTCGTGACTTTATCTCGCGCGCGCTGGGAATGCTGGGCCTGCTGGGGGTGGCGCTGGCTTTGGGCGTCGGCGTTGCGGGCCCCAGGTTGATCACTCTCTTCTATGGCAGCGCGTTTGCCAGCGCGGCCATGCTCGCGGTTCCCTTTGCGCTGGCCCTTCCCCCTGCCGTGCTGCTGCAGTTCAACTGGCGCGCAGCCCTCGTGAATGGCGGCACCCGGGGAAACGTCCATGCTCTGCTGCTTCTCATTCTGGCCAAGGCCGCCGTTCTGGCCGTGGGTTTTGCCCTCGGCGCCAGTGCCTGGCTTTCCGCCGGCTGTTTCTGTGTCTCGACCTGGGTTCTTTGGTTCTTCTCCGCCTATCGCAATACCAGTTGTCCTGAACTGGCGGCCGATCAACAGGCCGGCCTCTGGGGCTGGATGTTCTCGCGCAACATCCGGCTGCATCTGAAGAGCTGGATCCATGTCTCCGCCCGTTCTGGAGACTTGTTTGGCAGATGACGATTGCTTGCCCGCCCATGGCCGCCTCCCGCATACCTATCTACGTCGTCATTACGCCCTCACACCGCGTTCTGTTCGACCGCTTTTTTCTGCCTTCTCTGGATCAAACGCAGTTTGTCCTTCATACGGCCGAACTGGATCAGGCCGGCGACGGTGAGTTTTTGGCGGACGATTTCAAGCGCTGCATTTTGTTCAAGCTCGATGAGATCATCACCTCCATCAGTCGGCATGACGGGCAGGTCATCATCTGGTCGGATATCGACATCCAGTTCTTTGGCATGCAAGCCGCCGACATTCTGAAGCCCTTTGAACAGCCTGGCCTGCAGTTTGCCGCGCAGCGGCTCAATCAAGAGACAGACCTCGCGTGCGGGGGCTTTTACGCCATGCGCTGCTGCCCTGAGTCCCTGGACTTCTTCCGGGCCGTCCGCGAGGCCACCGTGTCTGAAACTCAGGGAAACGAACAGGATGCCATCAATCTGCTGCTCCGCCGCCCCAAAGCTTTGCGCTGGCAGCTTCTGGACGCCCGCTTTTATGCGCGCAGCCATGGCGTGCGCATGCCGCGTCCCGTGGTGATGCATCACGCCACCTGCATCTTGCCGGGGGATGCCGTGCGGCAGAAAATCAAGCTGCTGTCCGAGCTGGAAAATTATCACCAATGGTCTGCGCCACACCGCATGTCATTTCAGTGCAAGGTCTTTGCCAAGGCCGCGCTGCGCCATTGTGGACTGCGCGTGGTGTGAGCAAACCCATCCATCATGAAGACCCTCTACGATCCCAAATTTTATCAAGCTTACGCAGATGAGTCGAAAGCCTCGGCCCGCTGCGTGGTATCAAAGCTCGTTGCCCTGCTGCAGCCCGCCTCTGCGGTGGACGTCGGCTGCGGTGTGGGCACTTGGTTGAGCGTGTTTGAAGAGCTGGGCGTCCCCACCCTGCGGGGCTTTGATGGCAGCTACGTCCAGGAGAAGGAGTTTAAACTCGCCTGGGACCGTTTCACCCCTGTCGATCTGGAAAACCCGCCGCAGTCTCCCGGCACCAGGTTCGATGTGGCCATCAGCATGGAAGTGGCGGAGCATCTTGCTGAGGACAAGGCGGACAAGTTTGTCGATTTTCTCTGCTCCTGCTCGGACGTGGTGGCGTTTTCAGCCGCCATTCCGTTTCAAGGTGGCACTGATCACCGCAATGAGCAGTGGCAGAGCTACTGGGCGGAAAAATTCCTGGCGCGTGGCTACCTTGCTTCGGATCTGCTGCTGCGGCATGCCTGGGGCGCGCCGGACTGCGCCTACTATTACCAGCAGAACGTGGTGCTCTACGTCCACAAGGATTCCCGCTGGGTCTCCTCCATCCCGGAGGCGCAGTGGATCTCCCGGCCGGAAGACTGTGTGAAACTGAACGTCGTCCATCCCGCAAAATGGCTGCAGGCTCAGGACGACAGCAGCCTCGGCCTGCGTCGTATCTCTTGCGCACTGCCCGCCGCAGTGAAGATGGCGGTCTCGAAACACGCCCCATGGCTTCGGCTGCCCCGTCGCCTGCTACCCCAGGTGCTGCTTCGTCCTGTGCTCCGGCGCTTCTGCTACACGGCCAACACCATCCGGTATCGTGTGGAGTGGGCGCGTCTGCGGGAGGCCTTTGCCATGGTGCCTGCTGCGCATACTTTGTTTGACGGAGGCGCGGGTTCCGGAGAATATTTGCGGCGTGCCCTCGCTGCCGGCTTCGCGAAAAACGTCGTAGCGCTGGAGTTCAACGCAGACAACTACCGCAGGCTTGAGGAAAACCTGGGGGATGAACCTCGTGCCAGGCTGATCCGTGGCTCATTGCTGCAAGTTCCGCTCGAAGACGAGTCCGTGGACATGGTCATGAGCACCCAGGTCATCGAGCACATTCGCGACCATGAAAAAGCCGCTGCGGAACTCTGCCGGGTGCTGAAGCCTGGAGGATATGCCCTCATCACCGTGCCACATCCGCCTGAACCCTTTCCCAACGATGACCACTGCCGCGAAGGCTACACGGAGGAGGAGCTCTCAGCGCTTTTCACGCCCCACGGCCTCACGCCCCTGCGCACCGACTATTTTCTGACTCGGGGCACTACCGACCGCATGATGCGTGTGGACGGGCTACCCGGGCACGGTGTTTTCCTGCCCGTGGCTTTCATCGACGCCGAAACCCGTCTGACGGCGGAACAGCGTCGGGCGGGCACTCCCTTCGGCATTCTCATGCTGTTTCAAAAACGCGCCCGCTGATGAAGCTGCTCATCATTGATCCTCACATGACCGTCGGCAGTCCGTCCATGAAGGGTGTGGTGCGCTCGCTTCCAGAACTGTGCAAACGAGGGATGGAAATTGAAGTCTGGTGCTGGATCTGCGATGAGAACCTGCCGGTCACAGTCCGCAAACTCCCGCGCATAGGTGATGTGCGCTTCCTAGGTCTGTTCGTCTTTGGCTGGCTCGTTTTCTGGAGGGCCTGGTGGCTCTTTCAGGTGAAGAAACAACCACGCCCCGATCTCATCTACTCCGTCGCCTGGTATCATAAGGACTGTGACATCTGCCACGTACACTTTTCTCCTTTCGACTGGGAAAATCGTCAGCGCAGTCTCGGCATTCATTCGCTGAGGGATCTGGTCGAACGCGGCCTCAATCTCCTCGCGTTGTGGCGTGCGCGCCAAGCCCTGCGCCACACCACCGCGCGGCAGCTCATCTGTGTCTCGCAGGAGGTGGCCAGCGACATGCAGGCGGAGAACCCGCTCATTCCCGTGCAGGTCCTGCCCAACAGCTATGACGCCAGTCGCTTTCATCCGGGAGTGCGGCAGCAATACCGCGCAGAAACGCGCCATCGTCTGGGCTATGACAGCTCGCACTGCGTCTTCATTTTTGTCAGCGCCGGCCACTACCGACGCAAAGGATTTTTCCTGGCGGTTGAGGCGCTCCGGCAACTGATGCCGACGCACCCAGGCATTCGCTTTCTGGTAGTGGGCGGCAGGCCTGATAGGTTGGCGGCGTTGCAGGCTGAACTTGGGCACAACCTCGAATGGATCACCTTCACCGGCATGGTGCCGGATGTGGAGCGTTACCTCGCTGCGGCGGATGCACTGCTGTTTCCTTCCTACTCTGAAGCCTTTGCTCTCGTGGAGATTGAAGCCGCCGCCTGCGGGCTTCCGCTCTTCCTCACGCCGCACCATGGCTCCGAAATGATTCTCGAAGACCAGGTCAATGGACGCCAAATTCCCTTCGATGCTGGCGGGATCGCCTCGGTGCTTGCCGAGTTTGTTGATGGCCGCTGGAAGCCGCAGGGCCAGTCGCTGAAACACGCCATCGACGGTGAGACCTATGCCGGGCGTCTTGCTGACATCCTCACCCAGGCTGCCGCATGAAAAAGCCCCGCCCCGCGCTGCTCATGATCGGGCACACCTACGCCACCGCCTTCAGTCGGCGAAAGCTCAATCCACTTGCGGATGACTTTGACATTACCTGCGTCACCTGGCCTCTGGAAGGCTTCACGCTCTTCGGACTGCCGCTGGCCGACTTTGAGCAGGCGGACCACGAACCTCGTTACGAACTCCTGCGGCTGCCCGTGCTGCCGCAGAATGGGAGCATCACACGCTATGTGCATCAGGGGCTTGCCAGACTGCTGCGAGAGCGTTCCTTCGACGTCATCCTGGTGGACAGCGAACCTTGGAGCTTCATCCGGTGGCAGGCCTGCGTGCTCGCAAGGATCATTCAACCGCAGGCGTTGTTTGGCGAATTCACCTGGGAAAACATTGAGCGTCCAGGGCTCAAAGGAAAGATGCTTGCGATGATCTATCCTCTGGCAACTCGCACGCATGATTTTTCCATTGCTGGCAATCAAGCCTGCCGCGCCCTTCTCCTGCGCTATGGCGCAGATGCCGGCACCAATCTCGTCGCCGCCCAGCTCGGGGTGGAGAGCTCGGATTTTCGTCCGGCAGACGGTGAAGAAAAAACCCGGCTGCGTGCGCGGCTGGGCCTCCCAACAGGCGGTTTCCTCATCGGCTTTTGCGGACGCTTCACTCCCGCCAAAGGCATCCGGGAGCTTCTGGCGGCAGTTTCCAATGTCATCGATCATTTCCCGCAGCAGGAGATTCATCTGGCTCTGCTCGGTCACGGAGAGATGAATGCTGAATTGGCCGCGCTGGCCGCTACGTGTCCCTGGCTGCACCTGCTCGCGCCGCGCCCACATCGTGGGGTGGCCGAGTTCATGCGCTGCCTGGATTTGTTTGTGCTGCCGAGCAAACCCGTACACTCCGGGCCGGACGTGTGGGAGGAGCAGTTTGGACATGTACTCATCGAAGCGATGGCGGCCCGTGTGCCGACCCTGGGCTCCTCTTCAGGAGCCATTCCGGAGGTCATCGCCATGCCTGAAGCCATATTCACCCACTCTGACTCGGTTGCACTCACCCAGATGATCGAACGATGGATGCGCGATGACAGCGCACGTGACAGGCTTGCCGCCGAGCAATACCAGCGCACGATGAAAAACTACACCCACGAGGCACTCGCCCGCACCTGGAGCACCTTTTTGCTCCAGCGTCTGGAGCAACAGCGTGCCCACCACCCTCAACGCGAATCCCGGGCCGGCGGTGAAGCCGCGCGCGGAGGCTGACTGGAAGCGTCCGTTTAAAATCCTCATGGAAGCATATCGCCACCAGCTCACTCTCTCATGAACCGTCAGCGTGCCTCATCCTGGCTCACCGCCGCTATGCTGCTCGTCAGCTTGGTATTGCTGATGGCCGTGCAGCCATATTCGGCGGGCTACGGCAGCTTCCGCCGGACGATTCTCGCGGAACTGCTCATGCGGTGGAAAGATGCCACGTGGCAGCACGGCGCTTTGGTGCCGTTCATCGTCGGCTTCCTTCTCTGGCGTCGTCGCCATCAGGTCGCGCAGTTCCCTGCGAGTCCCGGCCGATGGGGATTTATTCTCATTGTCTTTGCACTGCTGCTCTATCTCGCCGGGTTTCGTGCCAACAATTTCTACTGCGGGTACCTTGCCATCATGCTTCTGCTCGCAGGTGCATCATTATGGCTTGAAGGCGCTCGGCGCAGCAAGATCCGGCTGTTTGCGTGGCTCATGCTGGCCTTCATGTGGCCGCTGCCCTTTTTGGAAGAAAGCATCGGGTATCAGATGCGCCTGCTGATGGTGAAGACTTCGGGCTTCGTCCTCAATGCCGTGGGTATCGGCTCTCTCGTCACCGGCACCGCGCTGCAATCCATGCCAAACATCGAATTCGGACGCAAGGCGGGTGAACTCTTCAGCGTGGGCATCGCGGCCCCATGCTCTGGCATGCGCTCGTTGTTTGCGCTGCTCGTCGTCGGTGCGCTGTTCAGTTATTTCAACCAGCGTGTCATGTGGCGCAGGCTCGCGCTGTTCAGCACGATTCTGCCCATCGCCATCGTGGCAAACATGGCGCGCATTCTGGTCTTGATCTTCTCGGCCATGATCTTTGGTCAGCATTGGGCCATTGGCGACGCGGAGAAAGAAGTGTCCGTCTTCCATGAATTCACCGGCGTCGTCGTCTTTCTCGTGGCCCTGCTGCTACTGCAACTGGCCTCCTGGCTGCTCAATCGCGTGTGCGGCGGCCTAGGTTTCAAACGCTCCCGCACAGTCTCACGTCAGGTGATTGCTCCTGTTTCATGATTGCGCGTGCTTCCATTCTATTGATTCTCTGTGGCATCACCTTGCTGCTCTGCCAGTTTTCGCCTGCAATGAAGGGGGGCGATGATGTGGGGGTGCTGGCCGAACTTCCCATGGTCGTCGGCGGGTTCGTCGGCGAGAGCGAACCACCGAGTGAAAAGGAAATCGCATTGCTCCCGAGTGACACGATCATCGTCAAACGAGCGTATCACACGCCGGGGCGCTCCAATGAGAGACGCGATCTCGCCACCGCATCCCTTGTCATCGCAGGCAATGACAGTCGCAGCATCCATCGCCCCGAGGTCTGTCTCGATGGCCAGGGATGGACGGTCACCAATTCACGCGTGCGCGACGTCAAACTGCTATCCGGTGAAATCTTGCAGGTGCGCGACCTCGCCATCGAGCGCGAAGTGCTGTTCGGAAACGGTGCCAAGCAACTGCTGCGCGCGCATTACGTTTACTGGTTTGTTGGGACGGATGTCACCACCCCGAGCAATCTGGAGCGCCAGCTTCTGAGCTTTCGCGACAACGTTTTGCGCAACATCAACCACCGTTGGGCCTACCCTTCCGTGATGGCCTGGGTCACAGAGGGATGGCCACCCGAAAAAACCGGACAGCGCATACGCAGTGATGAAGAAACGGTCACAATGCTGCTAGGCCTCGTCAGTCATTTGGCGCCTAAGTTTCAGAAGAATCTCATGCCGCGCTCATGAAACAGACGCTCATTCATAACATCTGGAAGCTGGTTTTTAAAACCTTCCGAAAAAAGCGCTTCGCTCAGTTTGTGGACCGCATTCAGCCACAGCCACATGAGCGCATACTCGACATCGGCGGGTATCCGGCTACATGGGAGGGGCATCAGCAGATCGCAGCAGAAATTTGTATCGTCAATGTACACGAAATCACCCCGCCTACTGATCAGGGACGTTTTCGTTTCCAGATCGCTGATGGCTGCTCACTGCCGTTTGCAGATCAGTCCTTTGACATCGTCTTTTCCAACAGCGTCATTGAGCATGTGGGAGATTTGGAACGTCAGAAAGCCTTCGCTAAAGAAGTGATCCGCACCGGCGGGCGTTTATGGGTTCAAACCCCTGCGCAGGAGTTTTGGATCGAGCCGCATTTCATGACTCCCTTCATCCACTGGCTGCCAAAAGCCTGGCAGCACCGCCTCACGCGCAACTTCAGCATCTGGGGCTGGCTCACCCGGCCTGATGCACAACAAGTGGCCGCATTCATCAGCGACATCCGCCTCCTTACCCATGCGGAAATGGTGAGCCTCTTTCCTGGCTGCGAGATTCTGCGTGAGAAAGTTTGCCTGGGCCTCTTCACCAAGAGTTACATCGCTGTGAAAACCTCATGAAAGATCGTCTTCTCCATTATCTCCGTCCACTGCAACGCGTCGCCGTCGCCTACTCGGGAGGTGTGGACAGCACGCTCGTATTAAAGGCATCCTTGGATGCGCTCGGCAGTGAGAACGTAATCGCCCTCCTCGCTGTCTCACCGAGCCTGCCGCAAAGTGAGAAAGACGAGGCCATCACTCTCGCCAAACAACTTGGTGCGCGTCTTGAACTTCTGCCCACAGCAGAAGTGAATGATCCGGCCTATCAAGCGAACGCCCCGAATCGCTGCTACTTCTGCAAGGACCACGTCTATCGTGCCCTGCGTCAGTTTGCCGAGCACAACGGCATCGCACATGTGTTGGATGGCATGAACGCCGAGGACACGCTCGATGTCCGGCCCGGTCGCGCCGCAGCTCGTGAACTGAAAATCCTTAGCCCGCTGCACGATCTCGGATTCAGCAAGCAAGACGTGCGGCACTTTGCCAAAGACCTCGGCCTGCCAAACTGGAACAAGCCCGCCGCTGCCTGCCTTGCCTCACGCGTGCCATATGGCACCAGCGTAACGCCGAAACTGCTCTCACAAATCGAACGAGCCGAGGCCGCGCTATTTGATCTCGGCTTCCGTGAGCTGCGCGTCCGTCATCATGGCGATGTGGCTCGTCTTGAAGTGCCCGAGGCCGATCTGCTGCGCGCCTTGCAGGAACGTGAGGCCATCACCACTGCACTGCGCGCCACCGGATACACCTACATCACGCTTGATCTCGGCGGACTGCGTTCCGGCAGCATGAACGAAGTGCTCAAAGCCCGCTCAGTATGAACGAATCGAAGCTTCGTGATCTACTTGATCAAGTCAGCGCAGGCACTTTGCCTGCTGATCAGGCGCTGGAACGTCTGCGCACGCTTCCCTTTGCCGAAGCGGGCCAGGTGCTGGCCGATACACATCGCGTCATCCGCCAAGGCTTTCCCGAGGCTGTGTATGCCGAAGGTAAAACTCTCGCCCAAACAGCAGACGCGCTCACCGCTCTCGTCACCGCGCATGGCTGTGCCCTCGCCACGCGTGTGAGTGCTGAAGTCGCCATCTTGTTGCAGCAGCGTTTTCCCACTGGCAGCTATGACGGTGTTTCACGCTTATATCGCATCGGGCAGATGATAGGTTCATTTAGATCAGCGACTGTAGCGGTGGTCTGTGCTGGAACCTCTGATATACCGGTTGCCGAAGAAGCTTCGCAGACCCTTGAATTCGCCGGGGCACGCGTGAACCGCATCACCGATGTGGGTGTCGCTGGCCTTCATCGACTGCTGGCACGCCTTGATGATCTGCGTGCCGCCAGCATTGTCATCGCCATCGCCGGCATGGAGGGCGCGCTGCCCAGCGTCCTCGGTGGACTCGTCGCCGCTCCGGTGATCGCGGTTCCAACCAGCGTTGGCTATGGCGCAAATCTGCATGGCATCTCCGCCCTGCTCAGCATGCTAAACTCCTGCGCCAGCGGCCTCACTGTGGTGAACATCGACAACGGTTTCGGCGCAGCGATGGCCGCATTACGCGTGCTGAACATGCAGCCGAAAGCTCGATAGAGTCATGTCCCTCGAAGACACCCTTTATCCGCTGCTCAAACTCTATGAAGCAGCTCCGCAGCCGTTGAAGTCACTGGCGGGTCGTGCCTATCGGGCGATTCCATCCTCCTTGCGCTACGGCCCTGCCTACACGCGTTTTCAAAACGAAGCGCGTGAGGTGGAATTATGGGATGTCGAGACAATCCGGCGCTATCAAATCGCCGCATTGCGCGATTCGTTATTAGCTGCGGCGAAAGCTCCATTTTATGCGGAACGCTTTGCGGCGAGCGGCGTCGATCCAGCGAAGTTTGAGGCGTTGGAACAACTAGCGGACTATCCGCTGCTGACGAAGCAGGATTTGATTTTGCATCGCGAGCAGATGGTCAATCCAGAGTTCGACGCGAAGCAGCGACTCTACATCACCACAGGCGGATCAAGCGGCGTGCCGGTGGGGTTCTATCTCCACAAAGGGGTAAGCCGCCCCAAGGAGCAGGCTTACCTCGAGGCCCAATGGTCACGGCGTGGCTATCGCGTCGGAGACCGCGTGGCCGTGATTCGCGGTGGTGTGACCTCAAGCAAAGCCGGTGGCGGCATCAGCTATTTCGACGCCACGCGCAACTGGCTCATCCTCTCATCGTATCATCTCACCCTGGAGCGCCTGCCTGAGTATGTGGCCGCCTTGAACCACTTCCGCCCTCAGCACCTGCATGCATATCCCAGCGCTGCGCTGATGCTAGCCCGCGGACTGGAACAGACCGGCCTGAAACTCGACTTCAAGCTGACCTCACTCCTCTGCGGTTCAGAAAAACTCACGGCAGAATCACAGCAGTATCTGGAACAGTTTTTCGGCGCGAAAATCCTGCACTGGTACGGCCACAGTGAGCGCGTGGTGCTCGCCGCGCAGAGCCGCACCTCCAATCATCTGCATTTCTGGCCCACGTACGGTTTCGTCGAGTTCGGCGAGCCTGACACGGAAGGAAACCGCGAGATCATCGGCACCTCATTTCACAATCACGTCATGCCGCTCATCCGCTATCGCACCGGAGACTATGCCCGGCTAACGAATGAAGACCAAGTGGGCTGGCCTGAGGTTTCGGCAGTGGTGGGCCGCGATTACGAATACCTCGTCAGCGCCACCGGCCGCCGCATCTCTCTCACCGCGATCAACATGCACGATCGCATCTTCGACGGCCTGCTGGCCGTGCAGTTTTTTCAAGAACGCGAAGGCGTGGTGGAATGCTGCTTTCAGCCAGGGCCGCAATGGCAAGGGAATCGTGAGGTGGCGATGCGGTTTGGCTTGTTGAAAAAGTTGGGCGATGATTTCACGCTCAAGTTGCGTGAGGTGAAAGAAGTGGAGAAGACGAGTGCCGGGAAGCACAAGTGGCTAGTGACTCGATTAGCCATAATGACTGAATGCTAATCTCAGCCAACAAGATCACCGTTGATGAGGTAATCTGCGACGGTGAAAATAAGAAATAGAAGGAATCCGACGGCAAAGGCAATAGCTCCTGCCCACGCAAGCCGAACACTCCAACGTGAAGTTCTCATTACAAACGGAGCGGTGTTGAAACCTGTAATTTTGGATAGCACCAAAGCACCATAACTTGAGGCCATGCCGAGCGCCGAGATTGCCATGATCCACAAAGAAGCATAAACCAAGAAATCAAACCACCTGTTTAGGATACTCATATCCAAGATTCTTGCTTAGCTCTTAACGCAGAACAACCAAATGCTCCAACTCGCTCAATACCAAGACGGACGCCTTGAACTGCAGGACGTGCCAGCACCTGTGCCACCGCCGGGTGGCATCTTGGTTCAGACAACTTGTTCGGTGATCTCGCCAGGCACGGAGCGAATGAAGGTGGAGCAGGCCCGTATGTCGCTGCTACAAAAGGCGAAAGCTCGACCAGATCAGGTCAAAAAAGTAATCGATACCGCGAAGACTCTGGGCTGGAAGGCCGCACTACAGAAGGTGCGCAATCGGCTCGAATCGCCAACGCCCTTAGGCTACTCAGCGGCAGGCGTGGTGGTGGCGGTGGATGAGTTGAACTCGCGTTTCCATGTGGGCGATCGCGTGGCCTGCGGTGGCGCGGAGTGTGCGTTTCATGCCGAGATCATCGCGGTACCGGATCTGCTGGCGGCACCGATTCCCGCAGGCGTGGAGGACTGGCAGGCAGCGTACACGACACTGGCTTCGATCTCGATGGAGGCGGTCCGTCAAAGCGGAGCGCGGCTTGGTGAGCGTGTGCTGGTCATGGGGCAAGGGCTGGTGGGCCTGCTGGCAACGAGTTTGTTGAGGGCATCCGGCGCACGGGTGATGGGCGTTGATTTTGTCGCAGATCGTTTGCAAACCTCGCTCGCGATGGGTGCGGAGCGTGTGGTGAATCCCGCGCAATCGAAGTTGGAAGACGAGGTGCGTGCATGGACAGGCGGCCACGGCGTGGATGCGGTGCTGCTTTGTGTCGGTGGCAAAGGCCGTGATGCAGCAGACACGGCGATTTCCTGCCTGCGTGATCGCGGCGTCATGGTGATTGTGGGGATTTACGACGCAGAGCTTTCGTGGAAGACCGCCTACATGAAGGACATTCAGGTGCGTTACTCCCGTAGTTACGGCCCGGGTCGCTACGATCCGCAGTATGAATGGGGCGGTCAGGATTATCCCATCGGCCATGTGCGATGGACGGAGAACCGCAACTTTGAGGCCTGCCTGGAACTGATGCGCACCGGACAGTTGGATTTGAATCCGCTAACGACGCGCCGGGTGGGCTTTGCCGATGTTCTGGGAGTTTACGACAAACTCGAGAGCGAGCTTGGTGTCTTGATCGAGTATTGTAGTCCCGGCTTCAGCCGGTCTGAAGACGCGAAACACGAAGCCGCGTCAGAGTTCCCAGATCGCCTCAAAGCTGAACTTCACAAGAGCGTTGGAATTCTTGATGTCATCGGCGCGGGAAATTTCGCGCGAACGATGTTGCTTCCGCATGTGAAGGGAATGATCACACTCGGCACGATCGTGAATGCCACAGGCCTTTCAGCTCGCCATGTGAAGGAGAAGTTTGGGTTTGCCCATGCAGAGACCGACGCAGGGAAGGTGTTCAATTGTGAACCTGCGGCTGTAATGATCGGCACGCGTCATCATCTGCACGCACCGCTGGTTTTGAAGGCGCTGCAATCTGGTAAACAGGTGTTTGTGGAAAAGCCGCTGTGCCTAACAGAAGAAGAACTGGCGCAGATCGACGCCGCCATGCTTGAATCAAAGGGCAGCGTGATGGTGGGTTTCAACCGGCGCTTTGCTCCAGCGACGGTGGCGATGATGGAGCTATTGAAAACGGTTTCTGGTCCAAAGACCTTGGCCTTTCAGGTGAATGCAGGCGTGCTCGCGCCGGATCACTGGTATGCCAATGTCGCTGAAAGTGGCGGGCGTGTATTGGGTGAGGCCTGTCACTTTTTTGACTTCGCCTGCCATGTCCTCGGCAGGCCGGTGAAGGTCACCGCCCAAACGGTGGGCAGGCCTAAGGTGCCGGATTCCGTCACGGCACAGATCGAATTTGCGGAGGGATCGTCAGCGCAGGTGATTTACTCAGCCGAAGGTGACACGGCCTTTCCAAAGGAAACATTCCGTGTATTCGCTAGCGGTTTGGTCTGCGAATGCGAGAACTTCATGAAGCTGTCGATTTTCAAACAGCGCAAAGCGACCGTGAAAAAATTTACCTCAAAAGGGCACGCCGAAGAAATGGCAGCTTGGCTGGCTTTCCTCAAGCACGGAGCGGCGCACCCGCTGCCCTATGAACAGGCGCGACAAAGCATGCGCCTGACGTTTGCCGTGCTGGAATCGATTCGTGAAGGGCGAAGCATCGCACTGTGATGAGCCTGGGTTGGTACCTGCAACGGCTTCGCGCAATGAGCGTGAGCGAGATGGGGCGTCGCGTGACGGAACGTCTGGGGAGGCGAAACGAAATTGCGCATCTCCGCCACATCTCCAGCAAGCCATGGGATGGCACATTCACGGATGTCCCCAAACTGCCATGGCGCGACCGTGTGCCACCTGAACTGCGCAAACAACTGGCCGCAGATGCGGAGAAGTTGATGCGTGGCGAGTGGGAGCTCTTTGGCTGGAAGAACGTCGAAGTGGGTGCGCCACCATGCTGGCACCGCGATGCAACCCTGGGCGTCGTGATTGATCCAAGCATTCCCGCGCAAAAGCTGGATCATCGCCACCTGGAGCACGATGCAGACGCACGGGCCATCTGGGAGATCAATCGCTGGAGCGAGATGACGCGCATGGCGATGCACAGCGCGCTCAATGGCGACGTACACGCGATCCGCGTTTCACAGCTCTGGCTGGAGGACTGGTGCGACCGCAACGCACCAGGCCAGGGTATCAACTGGACCAGCCCGCTGGAGGCCGGATTGCGACTGATGAACTTCTGCTGGTTCGATGCGCTGGTGCGCGGCTGCAATGACCCCGAACTCGCGCGCAGGCAGGATGAACTGACCGCCCGCATCGTTCCCCCGCATGCATGGTGGATTTGGCGTCGCAGATCGTTCGGCTCCTCAGCGAACAATCACCTCATTGGTGAACTCAGCTCCCTTGTGATGGCAATCGCACGCTGGCCCGCACTGACGAATATGATCTGCTCGTTGCAGAACATGGTAAAACTGCTGGAACATGAAATATTAAACCAGTTCGCCACCGATGGTGGTAACAAGGAGCAAGCGCTGCATTACCACCTGTTCGCCTGGGAAATGTGCTGGCATGCAGGCATGGCGGTGGGTGGGTTCAAGGCAGAAGTGCTGGAGCGCCTGACTCAGGCCGCACAATACTTTGTCGATGTGGTCGAAGCACCCGATTGCTGGGACTTTGGAGATTCAGATGACGCGCAGGTGCTGCCGTTGCCGCTGAAGCGTACGAATGCGGCAGCGGAGTTTCGCGGCTGGCTGCTACACCGGGCAGACGGTGCCGTGCTGCGCTTTTGGCTGGGCGAGCCGCCCAAGGGAGTGAAAGCTGCCATGCGCAGCAAGTGGCTCACGCATGAGTCTAGCGGGCAGGCCATCTGGCGCGATGCACGCTGGACCGTCAGAGCAGATGCCTCGCCCCTTGGCCTGGGTAGCATGGCGGCGCATGGTCATCTTGATGCCCTGCATGTGTCGCTCTGGTTTGAGCAGCATGTGCTTATCATTGATCCAGGCACCGGTGCTTATTATGGGAACCCGGCATTGCGGGCGCGACTGGCTTCATGGGAGGCGCACAATGGACCTGTGCCGGTCGCAGGCCGCGCAACGCCACAGCGCATGGGGGCATTTTTGTGGGCCAAACATCATGCCAAGCCAGAACTCCAGATCAGCGGGGACATCTGCGTGATGAGCTTCGCTTGTGAGGGGCATCAGACCCAGCGTGCCGTCCATGCTGCACAGGACTATGTGGAAATCTGCGATGATGTCGGCCTTGATACTTCGTATGTGGTGACATGGCATTTGGCACCCGGATGGAGTATTGATCGCGAGCGCAAGAACGGCTTTGTCTGCCACCATGCCGAATCGATTCCCGTGCATGCGACGCTGAACGGAGACGCCATCGAGCAGTGGGAGATCGTGGAGTCCGAGGCTTCGCCGCACTTCCGTGAGATGCTAAGGACATGGGCGGTGAAGATCACCTTTCGCGGCACGCTGACCACGATCTGGCGCAAGGCCGGGTGATCGAGCCGTCAGTGATAAACAACAAGGGCGCAGGAGATTCTCCTGCGCCCTTGTTGTTTTCAGTTCATGGCTTCAGCTCCACCGCCTTGTAGCAGCGATGGTCCAGCAATGAGGGCAGCAGCCCTTTGACCTCGGGGCGCATCAGATAAGAGTGCGTATACCAATAGATCGGCATCATGGGGGCTTCATTGAGCAGAATGGTTTCGGCCTCGCTGAGAAGTTGCAGACGCTTGGCCGCATCAGCTTCCTGAAAGCTTTGATGAATGAGTTCATCGTAGCGTTTGCTTCCCCAGCCAGTGTTGTTGTTGCCGTCACCGGTCTGCCAGATGGTGAGGAAGGTGGAAGGGTCAAGATAGTCACCCACCCAGCCAAAGCGGGCGATTTGGTAGTCAAATCTGCGCTGGGATTCGAGATACACACCCCAGTCCTGGTTCAACACACCGGCTGGAATGTGGAGATGCTCTTTCCACATCGCCTGCACGGCCTCTGCTAACGAACGATGAGCCTCACTGGTATTGATGAGGATGTCGAACGGGGGGAAACCTTTGCCATCGGGAAAACCTGCTTCGGCCAGCAACCGTCGCGCCTCGGTGGGATCAAAACGCATGATGTTGGGCACATGGTAGGCGGGAGTGCAACCGGGGGGCGTGAGGCCGGTCGCAGGCTGCTGACCCGCACGGAGAATGTTCCGCGTGATGCTCTCGCGGTCGATGGCCAGGGCCAGGGCACGTCTCACCAGCGGATTGTCGAAGGGCTTCTTCGTGGTGTTGCAGCGGTACATGTACACACTGAGCAGCGGATCGTTGTGATAGTAGGGCGACTTGCTCTCGCGGTAGGCAGGGATCTTGGACAGCGGCATCGTCAGCGTGACGTGGAGCTGGCCATCATGAAAGGCGAGTTCCTCCGTCGTATCACTGGAGATGGGGAGGAAGATGATGCCGTTGAGTTTGACGGTGGCGGCGTCCCAGTAATGCGGGTTGCGTTCCACTTCGAGCGCCTGATTCACCTGCCAGCTTTTCAGTTTGAATGGACCGTTGCAGACCATGTTCGCTGGGCGCGTCCAGCGTGTGTTGCGGTCGGTCATCTTGCCAAATTTTTCGATGGCATGTTTCGGCACTGGGAACCACGAGTAGTGCTTGATCATGCTTGGCAGATAAGGCGCGGGGCCTTTCAGTGTGATCTGTAGAGTGAGTGGATCGAGTTCTTTCACGCCGACCTTCGAGAAATCCTTGATCTTGCCGGTGTGATATTCTTCAGCGTTGAGCATGGGGTAGAGCATGCTCGCGTAGTCAGCGCCGAGTTGTGCCGTGAGCATGCGCTGGTAGGCGTACAGGAAATCGGCGGCGGTGATCGGTTTGCCATCGCTCCATTTGCCCTCTGGCTGGAGTTTGAAGGTCCAGACGGTAAAGTTATCAGAGGTCCATGATGCAGCGGCGCCGGGTGCGTCCCCATCAGGATGGTTCGGTGCCGGGGCGATCAGGCCTTCAAAGAGCGAATGAAAAATCATGTGCTCTGGCTGACCGCTGGCGAGTTGAGGATCGAGCGTGGCCGGTTCGCTGCCGTTTCCGGCCAGGAGAATGCCGGCGCGATTGGCCGCCTCCACACGCGTGGGCCGGTGCGTCCGGACGTGATGAAACCACGCGATGCTGCCGCAGAGGAGGATGAAGATGAGAGCACGAAAAAGCCAGCGCATCCCCAAACATGACACGAGGCACGTCATCCATGCAACGAGGCATCAACAAAACGGCCCCGCCGTTTTCTGGCGAGGCCGCGTGGGGCAGCAATCAATCAGGGCTTCTGCGCTACTACCTGCCGAAACCATGATGGTGATGGCCGTATCCATGCTGGTAGCCGTAGCCGGTGTTGCAGCCGGAGTTATAGCCACCAAATCCAAGGCTGATGTTGGGCTGAACAACGATGGGGCGCTGCACGCCACCGTAGCCGTAGCCACCTTGCATGCCGTTATAGCCGTAGCCGCCTTGCGCGCCCTGCGTCACCCATTGGCCGATGGGTTGGCCGTAGCCGTCGTAGCCGACGATCTGGTAAACTGAGATAATGGGTGTGCCGTAGGAGGTATAGCCGACGACGCGGGTCTGGCCCTGGCAATCAGCCTTGGCGTTGGAGGGAGCTGCAAAACCAAGAACTGCGGCTGCAGCGAGAACTGAGAGGAGTGTTTTCATTGAAGTGTGGAGTTTGTATCCGCATTCTCTGACGTGGCTGCTGCGCGACTATTCAGTCCTCACAAAATATTTTTTCACTTACTGCTGCGACATCGATTTTGGATCGAACGCATCGCGCAGTCCATCACCCAGCAGATTCAGCGCTAGCAGGGTGAGGGAGAAAAAGATGCCGGGGTAAATCAGCAGCCAGGGATAGCTCTCCACCGATTTAGCTCCTTCTTGGATCAGCACGCCCCAGCTCGCATCCGGTGGCTGGATGCCAAGCCCGAGGAAGCTCAGCGCAGCCTCTAGCAGCATGACACCCGGCACGGTGAGACTGGCGTAGATGATGATCGGCCCCATCACATTCGGCAGCAGGTGTCGCCAGACGATGTGCCAGAAGCCCGCGCCGCAGGCCCGCGCCGCAATGATGAATTCAAGATTCTTCAGCGCCAGCACCTGCCCGCGTACCACACGGGCCATCGTCAGCCATTCCACCGCGCCAATGGCCACGAAGATGAGCCAGAACTCACGTCCGACGATGGCCATGAGCAGGATGACGAAGTTGATGAAGGGGAATGCATACAAGATGTCCACGATACGCATCATCGCCGCATCCGTGCGGCCACCAGCGAGGCCGGAGGTCATGCCGTAAATCACACCAATGATTGCCGCGACTGCTGTGGCGAGCAGCCCGACCTCCAAGGACACACGTCCTCCGTGCAGGATGCGCGTGAGCATGTCACGCCCCAGCGGGTCGGTGCCCAGCCAGTGTCCCATGCTGGGATTCGTGGCCTTGAGTTCGAGATCCTGCTGCGACTGATCGTATGGCGACAGCTTCGGACCAATGCCACACAGGAGCACCAGCGCGGCAAGGAAGCCCAGGGCCCACGCGTTCATGCGCTGCCGCATGAGCCGCTGCCACGCGGCCTGCATCGGTGAAAGACTCTGCTTTGTTCCGCTGCTCATGCCTGGAGTCGGATGCGTGGGTTGAGCGCGGCCTGCAGGATGTCCACCAGCAGATTGAAGGTGACGATGAGAGCGGCGTAGAACGTGGAAATGGCAATCGTTAGCTGGTGGTCTCCGTTGGTGGCTGCGGCGATGAAAAACTGGCCGAGACCAGGCAGTTGGAAAACAGTTTCAACGATGAACGAACCCGTGAGCAAACCCGCAGCGGCCGGGCCGAGGTAATTGAGCACCGGCAGGCAGGCGAGCTTCATCGCGTGGAGAAAGACCACCGCGCCTTCACTGGCTCCTTTTGCCCGCGCCGTGCGGATGAATTCCTGCGCAAGTGTCTCGCGCAGGCTGCCGCGCGTGAGTCGCGCTATGTAGGCGCTGTAAATGACGCCAAGTGTGAGCGCGGGCAGCACCCAGTCCGATGCATCAAACCAGCCGGACGCATTGAACCATCGGAGCTTCAGACCGAACAGCAGCGCTATGAGCGGCCCGAGCACCATGCTGGGTGTGCAGATGCCGAGAGTGGCCGCCAAGGTGCTCGAACGGTCTTCAAACGTGTTGGGCCGCAGTGCTGCATAAGCTCCTAGCGGCACACCAATGGCCAGCGCAATCAGCAGCGCCGCACCACCCACCGCCGCAGAGACTGGAAACCCCGAGGCGATGATCTCATCCACGCCACGGCCCTTGTAGTGATACGACTCCGGCAGGTCCAGCGTGGCGTAGTGTTTGAACTGCAGCCCCAGCTGCACGATCCACGGTTTGTTCAGGCCGTAGTATTCCTCCTGCGCCTTCCGCGCTTCTTCAGTTATGTTCCGCTCATTCCGCACCGCGCCGCCTGGAACCATTTTCGACAGCGCAAACGTGATGGTGATCACCGCGAAAATCACGATGATGCCCTGCACGATGCGGCTGACGATGAAGCGGATCATTTCGATTTCTCGTAGAGATCGCTGATGTCAGCGGCGGCGAGTTCGATCAGGTAAGTCGCGATCTTGGCACCGAGCGCTTCAAAGTAGCGCCGGCCTTTCTCCGCCGTGCTGTGCTGCGGATCACCCGAGCCGGTGTCGTTCGTGGCCTTGCTCCAGGCACGTTGCGCCCAGGCCCACTTTTCATTGATGGCCTTCAGCTTCCAGCGGTTGTCTGTGCCGGGCCCCCATTCGTCTTTCGGCAGGACCAGATGAGGATGGATGTGCAGCATGAGGCTGGTCTCGCGTTCGTCAGCGTGGTCTCCCACGATGTTAAAGATGTCATCGCCCTTCACTGCTTGAAACCACGACACCGTGGAGAGAAACATCCTGGGGTGCCTCGCCTGCAACTCGCGCAGCATCTGGCGGAAGTCATTACCACCATGGCCGTTGAGGATCACGAATTTCATCACACCCACGCCTTCGAGGCTGCTGATGACGTCTTCGAGCACCATCATCTGGGTGGTCGGAGTCATGTTGATGCAGAACGGTACGTCGAGCTGTCCCGTCTGCACGCCGAATGGCATGTTCGGTAGGATGGCCACCTTGGCTCCCGCCTCCCATGCGATGCGGCCCGCCTCGGCGGCAATCGCGTCATTTTGCAGTGAATCGGTAGCGTAGGGCAGGTGCCAGTTGTGCGCCTCCGTGGCTCCCCATGGTAGCACGGCGGCCTCGTAGCGCGTGGCTTTGACGTGCTTCCAGTTCGTTTCAGCAATAATCCAGGGTCTCGGACTCATGGAAGGTAAGTAAAAGAGGCAAACGGCAGATGCAACGTCCGACAAACTCGGCCACAAGGGACGTTTCTCTACGCCCCATGCTTCGCGCACTGCTTTTTCTGGCCCTAACAGCCCATGCCCCCGCTGCCGAGATTTCGTTCTCCAGGCAGGTCGCGCCGATTTTGCTCGATCAGTGCATCGAGTGTCATCGTTCCGGCAAGGCCAAGGGCGGCTATCGCCTGGACACCATCGAACTGATGCTCAAAGCAGGTGACAGCAAGACGGCACCTGTAGTGGCGGGCAAGCCGGACGAAAGCGAGCTCTACCGGCTCATTGCTACGCATGAAGACGATGACCGCATGCCCAAAAAGGCCGATGCACTGCCTGAAAAGGACATGAAGCTGATCAGGGAGTGGATCGTCAGTGGTGCCAAGCTGGACGCGGCAGACCCCAAAGCAGCCCTGCGAGCCATCGTTCCCGAATTGCAAAAAGTCAGCGCACCGGCAAAGTATCCGCGCCCGCTACCAGTCACCGCCTTGGCTCTTAATCCCACCGGCAGTACGCTGGCCTGCAGTGGCTATTTTGAAACCACCCTGTGGGAAACGGCGACAGGGAAACTCCAGGCGCGCATCGACGGCATGCCCGAACGCATCCTCGCACTGGCTTGGATCAGCGAAAATCAGCTCGCCGTCGCTGGCGGCGTTCCTGGGCGTTCAGGAGAGGTGTGGTTGGTGAATCCCTCGCAGCCAAAGGAACGCAAGCGTCTGGTGAGCGCACGTGACTGCGTGCTCGCCATGGTGGCCAGCCCCGATGGCAAACTGCTGGCCTGTGGCGGCGCAGACAATCAAGTGCGCTGTTTTGACCTTCCCTCTGGCAAACTGAAATGGCAGATCGAACCGCATGCCGACTGGATCTTGGGCATGGCATTCTCTCCCGACAGCCAGCACATCGCCACGGCCAGCCGTGATCGCACGGCCAAGCGCATTGACGCTACGAAGGGTGAAATCGAGGCCACCTTCACAGGCCATGATTGCACCGTGCTCAGCGTGGCTTTCTCCCCAGACAGCAAGGAAACCATCAGCGGCGATGTCGAGGGCGATATCCGCCGCTGGGATCGCAATGGCGAACCAAAGAAAGACGGCATTCTAAGACCAGACGGACGCACCGAAATGCTGGCACTGAGCTTTCTGGATGCCGAGACACCCGTGGCTGCCATGGGCAGCGGCGCGGTTGTTTCGATGGACTCGAAGGCTCGCAAAACGAAGGACAAGATCACACGCTATGATGACCGCGTGAACGTCCTGCTGCTGCAACGAATCGAAAAAACCGCGCGCATTATCACCGGCTGTCACGATGGCAGGGTGCGCATCAACGAATTCGGCAAAGCGGAGCCGCTGTTGCAATTTCTGGCTTCGCCGGGATGGTAGCGCACCATGTTTGAAACACGCACCGACCCTCTTGCCTCTCACTTGGTTTTTGTCCGGCGGGTGATCAAGTTTGCCACCATCGCGTTTTTTGTGATCGGTGTGGCGCTGGGCATCGGCATCTTGGGTTATCATTACATCGCCAGATTCAGTTGGATCGACAGCATCCTGAACGCCTCCATGATTCTGGGCGGCATGGGACCGATGGGCGACCTGCCCTCGGATGCCGCTAAGATTTTCGCTTCCTTCTATGCTCTCTTCAGCGGGCTGGTGTTCATTTCGGTCATGGGCATCGTGCTCGCACCGGCGGCGCACCGCGCGCTGCATCTGTTTCATCTCGATGAGGAGGATTCAAAATCATGAGCCAGGAGCGCGTCGTCATCATCGGAGCCAGCAACAATCCCGATCGCTACAGCCATCGTGCCCTGCTCCTGCTGCGGCAGCACGGACATGCAGTGGTGCCGGTGCATCCCAAGCTGGCGGAGATCGAGGGCATCCCCGTCGTGGCAGATGTGGCCTTGATCTCTGGTCCGGTGGACACCGTGACGATGTATGTCGGCCCGGCGATTTCTTCAGGATTGCAGGATCGGCTCATCGCACTGAAACCGCGTAGGATCATTTTCAATCCTGGCGCGGAGAATGCTTCATTGGTTGTGGCTTTGCAAAAAGCCGGAATTGCCTGCGAAGAAGCCTGCACCCTGGTACTGCTGAGTACGGGGCAATTTTGAACGCCTTCTTCCGTCAGGGAGTCTCAAACCTCACACCATGCTAGAGATCCAAAAATTCCGGATGTATGAGCGCAGTCGCCTGCGGGCGAAAGGTGTGACCGATGATGAGATCAAAAAGGCGCAAGACCTGCCCTTCAAGCCCGCCTTCGTGGAAGGAAAACGTCGGCCCAGAGCAGCGGACGATGAAGATCAGGTGCCGACCGGGCAGTTTGCATTCCGACGGGAACGCTGAACCAGCGGCCTTGCCCGTCCGCCACGACCTGCTAGCATCGCGGAATCCACCGCATGCCTGCGAACCGCTTTTACACTTCCTTCGACTTCGAAACGCTTGATCCGCGCCAAACCCATGCCGGTGAGTATCGCAGCGCGTTTCAAATCGACCGCGATCGCATCATCCACAGCAGCGCGTTCCGTCGCCTGCAAAACAAGACCCAGGTGTTCTTGTCCGGCGAGTATGATTTCTACCGCACGCGGCTGACGCACAGCATCGAGGTGGCGCAGATTGGGCGCAGCATCTGCGGCTGGCTAACGCAGCAGAGCCAGTGCCTTGATGACGAGTGCTTTATCGATTCCGATCTCGTCGAAAGCGCCTGCCTCAGCCACGACCTGGGCCACCCACCTTTCGGCCATGCCGGGGAGCGCACCCTGCACCACTTGATGGCACCCTATGGCGGCTTTGAGGGCAATGCGCAGACGCTCCGCATTCTGACCCAGACCCTCTTCAGCGAAGGCCGCAGCGGCATGAACCCCACCCGGGCGTTGCTCGATGGCGTGCTGAAATACAAGACGCTGCACACCGAGACCCCGCAGGCCAAAAACCACTACCTCTACGACGAACAGGAACGCTGGCTCGACTTCACCCTCGGCGGCCAGGCGTTTCCCTTGGAACTCACCCCCGGCAAAGTGCGCAATGGCTTCCGCAGCATCGAGTGCCAGATCATGGACTGGGCGGACGACACCGCCTACTCGCTCAATGACATTGCCGACGGCATCCACGCCGGATTCATCAATGTGCAGCGACTGGAGCGCTGGGCGGGAGATCAGGATGACCTCTCTGAAGCCGACCTCGCCGATGTGGCCTTCCTGTCCAAGGCAGTGCGTGAAAACCGCGTCGAAGGCCGCCTCAATCGCCTGATCGGCGAATGCATCCGCGCCACGAAATTGGTGCCCGCCGCCAATTTCCTCAGCCAGAGCACTCGCAGGTATCAATATGCCCTGGAAATCGACCCCGTGCTGCGTCGGCGCGCAGATCTTCACAAAAAGATCGCCCTCGAACTCGTCTTCCTCAGCCCCCAGCTCCAGCAGCTCGATCACAAGGCCGACTTCATCCTCACACGCGTCTTTAGCGTGCTACGTGAGCGCTACATTGACACCGTGCAGCCCAAGGGCCTGCACCTCATCCCCGCCGCCATCGAAAAGGAAATCCAAGCCGCTCCCGATGCACCCGTCCGTGCCCGTCTGGTCTGCGACTGGATCGCCAACATGACTGACCACTTCGCTTTCCGCACCTATCGCCGCCTCTTTGACGCCGACTTCGGCTCGATCACGGATTTCGTGTGATCAAGACGAGCTTGGGAGAGGGATCATCCTGATCCCTCATCCTTTCGCATGCTGCGGATTACAGCTTCGCAATCCGCCGGCACACTTCTTCCACATTCGCGCGGCTGTTGAACGCGCTGATGCGGAAGTACCCCTCACCGGCGCTGCCGAAGCCGCTGCCAGGGGTGATGACCACGTTTGCTTCATTGAGCATCTTGTCGAACATCTGCCAGCTCGTCACGCCATTCGGGCATCCCACCCAAACGTAGGGGGCGTTGACGCCTCCGAACACCTGCAGACCGGCCTTTTTGCACGCATCGACCAGCAATGCGGCATTGCCCATGTAGTGTTCGATGAGCGCCTTGACCTGTGCCTTGCCTTCGGGTGAGTAGATCGCTTCTGCACCGCGCTGAACGATGTAGCAGGCACCGTTGAATTTCGTGCTGTGGCGGCGGCTCCAGAGTGGATGGATCGCTTGCTTGCCTCCGGCCTGGGTCTTGCCCATGAGGCCCTTCGGAATGATCACGATGCCGCAGCGCACGCCGGTGAATCCACCGTTCTTGGAGAAGCTGCGGAACTCAATGGCGCAATCACGCGCACCTTCGATTTCATAGATCGAGCGTGGCAGCTCGGGATCGCGGATGAAAGCCTCGTAGGCGGCGTCGTAGAGGATCGTGGTGCCGTTGGCCAGGGCGTATTTCACCCAGGCTTCAAGCTGCGCACGCGTGGCCACCGCTCCCGTCGGATTGTTCGGGTAGCAGAGGTAGGCCAGATCCACCGGCTCATTGGGGATCTCGGGCACGAAGCCGTTGGCTGGCGTGCATTTGAGGTAGTGCAGGCCCGCGTAGGCACCGCTTTCGTCGGCATCACCCGTGTTGCCAGCCATGACGTTGGTGTCCACATACACCGGGTACACTGGGTCGGTGATGGCGATCTTGTTCCCGGCACCGAAGATGTCGAGGATGTTGCCGGTGTCGCACTTGCTGCCGTCGGAGATGAAAATCTCATCGGCTTCCACCTGGATGCCGCGTGCCTTGAAGTCGTGCTCGGCGATGGCGTTGCGCAGGAAATCGTAGCCCTGCTCCGGGCCATAGCCACGGAAGGTGGCGCGGTCGCCCATTTCATCCACAGCCTTGTGCATCGCCGTGTGTACCGCCTCTGGCAGTGCTTCGGTCACATCGCCGATGCCGCAGCGGATCAGGCGTTTGGCGGCTTCCGTGTTGGCCTCGGTGAACACCTTCACGCGGCGGGCGATTTCAGGGAAGAGGTAACCGGCTTTGAGCTTGTTGTAGTTTTCGTTGATGTAGGCCATGGCAAGAGAAGGGGGTGGGCAGTGTGGCGAGTCGTAGCGGGGATGCAAGAAAGTCGAATTTGTCACCTCCGGCTGAATAATCATTTACAATTCTTACATATGAGAAATCATATCAAGGGTGAGATTCAAAATTGTCGAATCCCACTCTGCTATGAAGAAAAATGCATTCACGCTAAGCCTTTGCTTATGGACCGCCTGCCTGATCAGCAACTGCGCGTACCATGAGGTCGCTTGGCAGAAGAATGAGATCCTCACGGAGGTCAAGCCCTTTGGTACCAGCAAGCCCGTCAGCTACACCAAGCCGCAGCTCTGGAACAAACGGCACCTCACTTGGCAGCTTGATACCACCACTCCCTTGCCGGAGCGTCTCGCTGTGGAAGAACTCAAGCGCGAAATCGGTGAGAGCTTCAAAAGCTGGGAGGCAGCTGGCGTCTTCACCTTTTCCCAGGCCCGGATCGGGGAGCCAGCAGACATCACCATCAGCTTTGGCACTCCTCCTGGAAGAGCTTGGGACGGCCAGCTCGGCAGCATGGGCCATGCGTCTTTTCCCTGGAGCCGTGACCGCGGCCACATCTACCTCGACCCCTCCGAATGGTGGAGCACCCGGTCAGTTGCGCTGGTCGGCGATCCCATCACTAAATGGCTCCCGCATGAAATCGGCCATGTGCTGGGCCTCCAGCATTGCCATGGCGAAGATGAGACCATGAGCGCGACCGGCCCTTACAGCCTTCCCGGCAAGGCCAGCTTTGCCCAGTTGCGGCATCTCTATGCCCCAGCGACCCCGGTGTTCACCTGGGTGCAGTGCGTCATGGACAGCTCCGGCGCTGCTGAATAACACGTCTTCTGCCTTCGCGGCGGGAAGGGTAGGCAAGAAAGCGGACCTTTGTGCCGTCCCTTCTGCATGCAAAGAAGATTGATCGCTCTGCTGGCTCTCACATCGTGCGCTCCATTCATCAGCTGGGCTGCGGATGAATTAAAATTCCCCACCACGCCGCCCACCGAGCCGCAAAACGCCGCGAAGACCTTCCACGTTCTCGACGGCTTCCAGATGCAGCTCATCGCCGCAGAGCCGCTCGTCACCGATCCCGTCGCCATCACCTACGATGAAGATGGCCGCGCCTACGTGTGCGAGATGAACGACTACCCCTACACGGACAAGGAGCACCACAAGCACGCGCAGGAAAATCCCACCGATCAATCCATCGGCAAAGTCCGCCTCCTCACAGACACCGATGGTGATGGCGTCTTCGACAAAGCCACCGTCTTCGCCGCAGGCCTCTCCTGGCCCACCGGCGCCGCCTGCTGGAAGGGCGGCATCTTCGTCACCGCCACTCCCGACGTCTGGTACCTCAAAGACACCAATGGCGACGGCGTCGCCGATGTGCGGCAAAAAATCTTCACCGGCTTCAAAAAGCTCAACGTCCAGGCCGTGATGAACAATCCCATCTGGGGCCTCGACCACCGCATCTACATCGCCGGCGGCAGCAACGGTGGCGAAATCCAGCGCCCCCCCGGCAGCGAATCCGTCATGCCGCTGCCAGCAGACTTCAAACCCCTCTCCATCAAGCGCAAAGACTTCAGCTTCGATCCCAGCACCGGCGACGTCCGCCTCGAAAGTGGCGGCGCACGCTTCGGCAACACCTTCGACGACTGGGGCAACCGCTTCCTCTGCAACATCCGCAATCCCTGCCAGCACGTCGTCCTGCCCTACCGCTACCTCGCCCGCAATCCCTACCTCGTCGTCCCCAGCGCCCTCAATGACTGCGCCGAAGCCGGCGATCAGCTCCCCGTCTATCGCACCAGCCCGCCCGAGCCGTGGCGCGAGTTCCGCGCCAAGCGCTGGGTGCAGGAAGGCAGCACCCTGCCCAAGAGCGAACTCGTCGGCGCTGGCGTCGTCACCTCCTCCGCAGGCGTCACCGTCTATCGTGGCGATGCCTACCCGCCCGAGTATCGCGATTTCGTCTTTGTCGCCGATGTCGCGGGCAATCTCTTCTACCGCATGAAGCTCGTCACCGACGGTGTCACCTTCAAAGCCGTGCAGGTCGATGGCACAAAAAACTTCTGCACCAGCGACGACCTCTGGTGCCGCCCCGTCAACTTCGTCAACGCCCCCGATGGCTGCCTCCACGTCTGCGACATGTACCGCGAAGTCATCGAGCACCCCTGGAGCATCCCCGACGACATCCACACCGCCGTCGATCTCCTCCGTGGCCGCGACAAAGGCCGCCTCTTCCGCCTCACTCCCAAGTCCTTCAAACCCCGCCCCACCCCCAAACTCAGCGCCGCCACCACCCCCGACCTCGTCGCCCTCCTCGACCACCCCAACGCCTGGCACCGCGAAACCGCGCAACGCCTGCTCTTTGAGCGTCAGGACAAAGCAGCCGTGGAGCCGCTGCGGAAGCTCCTCGAAAATGCCGTGACTTCACAAGGCAAAGCATATGCAGTACATGCATTGAACGCGCAGCTTTCCTTGACGGAGGATCAAGTCATGCATCTCCTCGCTACTGCTGATCCGCATATTCGTCGGACGACGATCGAGGCCGTTTCCGCATGGCCCAACGTTTCGCCAAAACTGCACGATGCTGTGCTCGCTCTTGCCACGGATGCATCTCCCGAAGTGCGGATGTATTTGTCGTTTCTATTCAGCGTACCGGTCTCACCCACGATGCAAGGACTCGACCAACTGGTTCTTTTGGGTGTAAACGACACTTGGCAACGACGGGCGCTGCTATCCATTCCGCCCCTTCCTCTGGCCGCCGTCTCGGTCACGCCCTTTAAGTTGCCGGAAACCTCGGGCACGGCAGAATTCCTTCAGGAGTGCCTTTTTGTTGCGGGAAGTTACCGTGAGATGCCGACGGGCCAAGCGGAAAACCATGCACGAGAAGACCTTGTGCATATGATGCTTTCACTACTCAAGGATCATGAGGAGAGCCATCCGATGACTATGGAGGCGGGTTTGATCGGCCTCAGCCAGGGACTCGCAAAACTGGGATTGCGGTTGTCGGTTGTAACCAAAAAACCTGAACTCAGAACATGGCTTGCCGACATCGTGCAGCGCGCCGCAAAAAATGCTTCGAATGGAAAACAGCTAATTGAAAGCCGCCAACGATCTGCACGGCTTCTGCCTTTAGGGGACTTTGATAGCGCACGAGCCTCAGCTCTGGCATTGCTAGCTCCTGATATAGCGCCTGAATTGCAGCAGACCGCTGTTGAAGTCCTCGGAAGTTATAGCGAACCGGTCGTAGCCGACATCCTCATCGCAGCATGGCCCAAGCTCACTCCCACACTCCGCGAGAAGAGCATCTCTCTCCTCCTCTCCCGCACCGACCGCATCGCCAAGCTCCTCGATGCCATCGAGTCAAAGAAAATCCTTCCCTCCCAACTCAGCGCCGCCACAAAGGCGACACTCGCCCGCCAAAAAACTCCCGCACTGGCCGATCGCATCGCCAAACTCATCGGCGATGGCAGCTCTTCAAATCGCAAGGAAGTCATCACCAAGTATGAATCCGTGCTGTCAATGACCGGAGACACCACACGCGGAGCCAAAGTCTATGAAACCCTCTGCATGGTCTGCCATCGCCATCTCGATCGCGGCAACGACGTCGGCCCCAACCTCGGCACCATCAAAGCCTGGACCGCAGAACAAATCCTCACCAACGTCCTCGACCCCAACCGCGAAGTCTCGCCCAACTTCGCGCTCTACATCGTCGAAACCAACGACGGCCGCACCCTCTCCGGCCTCATCACCAGCGAGACCGCCGGCAACCTCACCCTCAAACGCGCCGACGGCGGCACCGACACCGTCCTCCGCAGCGAAATCAAATCCCTCACCAGCCCCGGAATCTCCCTCATGCCCGAAGGCCTCGAAGCCGCCATCACCCCTCAGCAGATGGCGGATTTGATCGCGTATTTGAAACAGTAGACTTGTTCCCAAATAAAGGAGTTCCACCTCATCGGCGCATGCGCGGACGTAGGATGGGCGTGGCGACAGCCCGCCCGTCCACCAGCGCAAGGCAATGTCCATGATATGCAGCCTCCCCAAGTCGTATCAACCAGCCATTTTACGCAGCCTTGCCATGCACCTCATAGCCAATGCGGCGGTGCCAAAGCAGACACACCCGGTCATGCATTCGCGGACGGCAGACAAATCAAGCCAGAATCCGCCGCAGCACCTCTCCATGAACATCCGTCAGCCGGAAGTCACGGCCCGCATACCGGTACGTCAGCTCCTCGTGGTTCACGCCCAGCAGATGCAGAATGGTGGCATGTAGATCATGCACGCTCACCGGGTTCTGCTCCGCAGCAAAACCCAGTTCGTCAGTACTGCCATACACTGTGCCGCCTTTCACACCACCACCCGCCATCCACACGCTGAATCCGTAGTGATTGTGGTCGCGCCCCAGCTTCGACTTGCCGCCGCTCAGCTCCACCGTGGGCGTGCGGCCAAACTCGCCGCCCCAAATAACGAGCGTGTCCTCCAGCATGCCGCGCTGTTTCAAATCATGCAGCAGCGCCGCGATGGGTTGGTCGATCTCCCCCGCAAGCCTGCGGTGATTGGTTTCAATGTTGTCATGGTTGTCCCAAGGCTGGCCCGCGCCATGCCAGAGCTGCACCATGCGCACCCCGCGCTCCAGCAGCCGTCGGGCAATGAGAGTCTGCCGTCCATGCACGCCTTCGCCATACATCGCACGGATGTGCGCAGGCTCCTGCGTCACATCAAACGCGTCCGCCGCTTCCATCTGCATGCGAAACGCCAGCTCAAAGCTCTGGATGCGCGCCTCCAGTCGTGGGTCACCACGATCCCGCCGGTGCGCTTCATTGATGCTCCTCATCAGTTCCAGTTGGCGCAGTTGCACCCGCGCGTCCGCATGCGGGCTGCGGATGTTTTCAATCAAACGGTCCACCTGCTGATGCTTCGAGTCCACATACGTCCCCTGAAATGCTCCCGGCAAAAACGCCGACTGCCAGTTCTCCGCACCCTTGATCGGCATGCCGCCCGGACACATGGCGATGAAGCCCGGCAGGTTCTCATTCGCGCTGCCCAGCCCATACGTCAGCCACGAGCCCAGGCTCGGTCGCGGCTGGACCGAGTCACCGCAATTCATGAGCATCAGCGACGGCTCATGGTTCGGCACCTGTGCCTGCATGGATCGAATCACCGCAATGTCATCAATGTGCGCCGCCGTCTTCGCAAACAGCTCGCTCACCTCGGTCCCGCTCTGCCCATAACGCTGAAACTTGAACGGCGAAGGAAACGCCGCGCCCGTCTTCCTCTCCGTCAGCCGGTGGCTTGGCACCGCTTTGCCCTCATACCGCGCCAGCGCCGGCTTATAGTCAAACGTATCCACATGCGACGGCCCGCCATTGAGAAAGAAATGGATCACCCGCTTCGCTTTCGGCGCAAAGTGCGGGCTACTCTTGGCACTGGCGGCCGCATGCAGATCCGCCAGCCCCAGCATGCCCATCCCCATGCCGGAGCGGCGCAGAAAATCACGGCGGTTAAGGATGGGTGTCATAAGATTCAATCCACAAACATAAACTCGTTGGCCAGCATCAGCACCTGCACGAATTGCTCCCAGCCATTGAGCTGCGAGCGCGGCTGCGCAGCGAAATCTTTTTGGTTCATCCGAGAAGTTGGTGCGGTGGTCAGGTGCCAGTGAGTATGTCTTTTGACTCGTGGAGTGCGTAGATGCGCAGGTGGAGGAACTCCACGTCACGGTAGCCATAGGCCATGCGGGTGAGCCGTCCGATCTTGTTGT
>CAINGK010000089.1 GCA_903848465.1 uncultured Verrucomicrobiota bacterium | reverse complement strand
CTCGATGGGCATTCCCAGCCGCGCATACATTTGCGCGATGCGGTAATACGGCAGGTGCAGCTCGAAGTGGCTGGCCGCCGTGTGCGCCAGCAGTCGCGGCGTGGCGATGCAGCGGTCCTGCAGCGTGTGCAGCGGCGCGGTGACCGGCGGCAGATGCCGTGCGTCTTTGCGCACATACTTCCGGCGCACGAGCTTCTGGCACAGGAAGCGTCCCGGCGTGTAGTCGATGAGCTTGGTTTCCTCCGCACCAATGCAGCTCCATGACTCAGGATCGGCCTGCACCTCTGCGGGATCAATGAGCACTTCGGTGACTGGCAGACCCGCGACGAGTTCATCCAGCGTGCGCTTTTTGCGTTTGCCGCTTTGCGCTGGCGCTGCGGGTTCAGCCTCCGAGACGTCGGGGACGCAGTCGGAGGCGACGGGCTTTTTTGCCGCGTCCTGCTCCTGCAGCGGGTCTTGCAGCGCATCAAACACCATCTGCAACTGCGTCGCATCGGGAAAAGTTGCCAGGCATTTAGTTATTGCCTTCGCGAATTTTTCACCCACTATTTCGCCCCATGAAGCCCTCCCAATCCTCTGATCCCCAGGCGCTCCCGCTCGAAGAACAGCTTGTCGGCGTGAGTGCGAAAACCGGACTCTATCCTGGCGCGCGGTCGTGGTCGGGTGGACGGCATCGCATTCTGGGGAAGGGGCCGCTGGAGTCGTATTGCTACCACGTCATGTCGCGCACCTGCGGCGGTGAGGTGTTCTTTGATGAGGTGGAGAAGGAGGCGCTGCGGCGGGTGATCTGGCGTATGGCGGAGTTCTCGGGTATCAAGGTGGTGACCTATTGCCTGATGAGCAATCATTTCCACCTGCTCGCTGAGGTGCCGCATCGGCAGACTTGGCTGCAACGCTTTGAGGGGCCAGATGGTGAGGCCAAGTTGCTGGAGCATCTGAGCATCCTTTACAGTCGCGCCTATGTGGGCCTTTTGCGCGATGAACTGGCTGATTTGCGTGCGCGCGGCATGGCGCTGCTGGCTGAGCAGAGGCTGGAGGCGATCAGGAAGCGTTTTTGCGATTTGTCCTTGTTCGTCAAAGAGGTGAAGGAACGCTTCAGCCGCTGGTTCAACAAACGGCGTGGAAGGCGTGGTACACTGTGGATGGACCGTTTCAAGAGCGTGCTGGTGGAAGGCAAGGGCGAGCCGCTGCGCACGATGGCGGCTTACATCGATCTTAATCCTTTGCGCGCTGGGTTGGTTAAAGATCCGAAGGATTATCGCTGGTGCGGCTATGCGGAGGCGCTGGGCGGCAGTCGGAGAGCGCAGCGTGGTTTGTGCAAGGCACTGGGCAAGCCGGTGGACGGATGGAAGAGCGCGGGGGTAGCAGCGGCGTACCGTTGCCTGTTGCATGCCGAGGGTCGCGAGGTGAAAGACGCGCAGAATGAGAAAGTGGTATCTCGTGGTGTGACTGCGGAGTCAGCACGCACTGTGTTGGCGGAAAAGGGCAAGCTGAGTCCGGTGGAACTGGTGCGGCTACGTGTGCGCTATTTCACCGACGGCGTGGTGCTGGGGAGCAAGGAATTTGTGGAAGGCATCTTCGAGGCAGAACGGGAGCACTTCGGACCGAAGCGCAAGCAAGGAGCCAGACGCATGACGGAATCGGATGAACCGCTCTACACACTACGCCATCTGCGGCTTCGACCGCTGGAGTGATTCAGCCTTAGAAGGCATCCATCACAAAGCCCCAAGTAACATCTCAGAACGAATAACGTCTCTCAGGTTTTAGGCTGGATCACCGCCGGACGAGAGCGGGTTCGGGATACTCAAAGGTCTTGCCTTCGTAGTTGCGGATGACGGCGCGTTGTTCGTCGCGCACGAGGACGTAGTCGGGATTGAGGGGGGACTTTGCCGCCGCCGGGGGCGTCGATGACGAACTGGGGGACGGCGTAGCCTGTGGTGTGGCTGCGGAGTTGCTCGATGATGTCGATGCCGTCGGCGACGCTGGTGCGCAGGTGGGAGCTGCCCTGGATGAGATCGCACTGATAGAGGTAGTACGGACGCACGCAGCGCATGAGGAGCTTGTGCATGAGGGACTTCATCACGTCGGCGTTGTCGTTTACGCCGCGCAGGAGTACGCTTTGATTGCCGAGGGGCACGCCGCAAAAAGTTGCTAGGCCTGAATGGCACTTGATTAAGCGCCTTGTTCGTGGATTTCGAGGGCTGGGGGTGGTTTGAGAGCAACTGGTGCGCGGCGAAGTTCCATGCAGACGCTGCTGGTGAGCTTGATGTGTCAAGAGTGCGGTGGGTTTGCTTGTCGGCGATGCTGTGCAGGAACCCAGGGTTGCCGCGCTGAGGCTCGGCTGACCCTGGGCTGACTCCGCAGCCCTTTCAGGACTCATGAAGGCCGAGGAAGGAAGGCCGCAAGGTGCGAAAATGCGGCTTAATTAAGTGCCATTCATGCTAGGTTTCCCAGTGTTTCGCGACGAAGTTCGTGGATAGGAGGGGTGGCTATTTTTCCACTGACTGGCCTTTTGCTCAAGATTCCGCAGGCTATGGTGCGTTTCTATCCGCAGCACCGATGGCAAAGCACCTGTTTACTGGGCACCGGATGGGGCCTCAATCTTCGATTTATGAATCTTCATTCTATCATTCACCGCCAGTCATGGCTGCTGCTTGTCCTTTTCACCATGGCCGGAGCTCTGTCTTGGGTGGAGGGAGCAGTGGGTGCGGAGGATGCTGTCGCGATCGGGTCACGGCGTGAACTGTTTGTGGACCGCCTGCTGGTGGGGGAGCTGAAAAACACGGTGCTGAAGCTGCATGAGCCGCAGCTCATGCCGCCGGTGTCGCAGCCGCGGCCACACGGGAATTACGCCACCGTGCTGCGAGCGCCGGACAAGTTTCAATTTTACTATCGCGGTGACAAAGACCCGCAGGTGACGTGGAAAACACAGGGCATTGAAGCTTATCATGATGGTGAAGTGACCCTCTATGCCGAGAGTGTGGACGGCATCCACTGGACGCTGCCGAAGCTGGGGCTGCATGAGCATTCCGCCTTCCCCGCAGGCAATATCATTCTCATGAACGAGTTCATGGTGAATCACAATTTCACACCGTTTATTGACACCCGGCCCGGTGTGCCCGCAGAGCAGAAATACAAGGCGCTGGGCGGTCTGGCCTATCAGACGCATCAGCAGGCGGTGCGTGAGAAGCGTGGCCCTGGCGGCCTGAAAGCTTTTGTTTCACCCGATGGCATCCACTGGAAAAAGCTGCGTGACGAGCCCGTGATTCCAGAGGCATGGGGCAAGTACTTTGACTCGCAGAACTACGCCTTCTGGAGCGAAGCTGAGCAGTGCTATGTCTGTTACTTCCGCCGCTTCATCGGCGGATTGCGCGGCATCGCCCGTACGACCTCGCAGGATTTCATCCACTGGACACCCTTCGTCGAGATGAAGGTGAATCTGCCCGGCGAGCATCTCTACACGGCATGCACGCAGCCCTACTTTAGGGCACCCCATCTTTATCTGGCCCTGCCCACACGTTTCATGGAGAAACGTGGGGCGGCGACGGACATCCTCTTCATGAGCACACGCGGCGGCGAGGTCTATGACCGCCTTTTCACGCAGAGCCTGATCCGCCCTGGACTGAGCAAGGAAGGATGGGCAAACCGCGCCAACTACGCGGCTATCGGCATTCATCAGACCGGGGACACGGAGCTGTCTTTGTTCCTCACTCAAGGCCGGCGCTATACCCTCCGGCTGGATGGTTTTGTCTCGGTGAATGCTCCGCTGGAGGGCGGTGAGTTTATCACCAAGCCGCTGACCTTCGACGGCAATGAGCTGACGATTAACTATGCGACGAGTGCCGCAGGACAGATGCAGGTGGAAATTCAGGATGCGCAGGGCAGGCCCGTTCCTGGTTTCTCGCTCGATGCGTGTGACCCTATTTACGGTGATCACCTTGACCGCGTTGTGACCTGGAAGAAGGAGAGTGATGTGGCTAAACTGAAAGGCTCGGTGATCAAGCTCAGGTTTGTCATGTCCGACGCTGACCTCTTCGCCTTGAAGTTCCAAGACACTCCAGGTTCTTCAAACACCGCGCTCAAATCGGGCGGTTAGCGGAGAGTGGAAATGAGTCCATGGGTCAGCAGGCGAATGCCTTCGTGAGTGGCGTCGGGATTGCCTCAAGTTTCCGCAGTCTTGAGAAAGCCAACTGCTGCGCCAGAGTCGGTTTTAGGGTGCAAAAAGTAGAGCGTTGGAAAACAGTGTTTTGAAGTCAAATGATGTCAAAATGAACTGGCATTGTTTTTTTCGGAAAGCCGCAGCCAAGGAAAACCTGAATTGATCAGTCACACACATGGGGAACCGATGCCGGAGATGAGCAATGACGCCCACCTCCACGATTTGTGCCGACTGCGCTCGGCGCTTGAAGCGTTTGCTGTGCGGTGTTGGCGGCGGGGAAACGCGCGGGAGCGTATTGCGGGTGACTTGCGGCATCAGCTCGGCGTGCTGAAGCACTTGGCGACCCAGGGAGAGTATGAGGCGTTTCACAAGGCCGATCAGGAGTTTCATCGCACGTCGGTTGCGGCAGCGGAGCTGGAGCCGCTGCTGAAAAGTTGGGAGATCGTGGCTGCGGACCTGGACGAATGGGTATTTAAGGTCAAACAAACCTACTGGCCGAATCTGATGGCGCTCTATCGGGAGCATGAGTTGTTGTTGGATGCCTGGCACGGGGAGGATGAGGGGACTGCGGACCAGGCGACGCACCAGCATTTGGAGGCGGGCTGGTATCGGCGGAAAATGGCCGAGGGGTGCGGTGGCGAAGATCTGGATCCAGTGCAACGCGCGGTCTCGTTCATCGCGACGCATTTCGCCAGCCACCTCGAAATGGCCTGGGTCGCCCGGCATGTGAGCTTCGTCAGCGCGAGTCATCTGGCGCGAATGTTCAAGGACAAGATGGGAGTGTCACCGCTGCGCTATCTCAAGCAGGTGCGACTGGAAAGGGCGGCGCAGTTGCTTCGTTCCGGCGCGGATAGCGTTGCGACCATTGCGGGTCGCGTGGGCTACCGCAATGCTTCACACTTTGTCCGCGACTTCCGGCAGATGTTTGCCGTCACGCCGCTTGATTGCCGACGCGGGCGTACAGCTTGAGGGTTCCTTGCCTAAATATGTTCTATTCTGTGCATCGCGATGTACTGGCACCGGCAAAAGGTGGGTGAAGGGCACAATGGCGCTGCTGGAGAAGTGGAGGGTGCTAGCATCTGTCTGCTATGACGAAAGCCACCTTCACCTGTATTGCTCATCTTGTCCTGCTTATGCCGCTGGTTGCTGCGGAGAAGCCTTTGCCAATCGCTGCCCGCACCGAACTGCCGGTGATCATCAGCGCGCCGGGACCGGAGTTTCAGGATGAAGCGCGACCCGGCGCAATGATCATCGGGATGGATCGCACGCCGAAAGGACGCATCTGGGGGTGCTGGACGGGCACGGGCGACAAGAAGGATGGCTATTTCCTGCTGGCGACGAGCGATGATGAGGGCGTGACGTGGTCGAGGCCGCGCCTGGCCGTCGGCGCTCGCACGAATCCCGAGCAGAAGCGCAGCGGCGCGCTGGTCGGCAATCTGTGGAGCGATCCAAAAGGGCGCTTGTGGTTGTTTTTCGATCAGCAACTGGGCGATCCGCAGAAGCGCATCACGAACTGGTTCATCCGCTGTGATGATCCCGATGCGGCAGAGCCGGTGTGGTCAGAGCCGGTGCAGTTTGCGGAAGGTTGCACGCTGAACAAACCCACGGTGCTGAAGAATGGTGACTGGCTGCTGCCAGTGTCGGATTGGCAGAAGAAGACAGCGCGTGTGTTTGCCTCCACGGATGAAGGGGCGACGTGGAAGGAGCGTGGCAGCTTGCAGTTCCCGGATTGGCAATTCGACGAGCACATGACCGTCGAGCTGCGCGATGGCCGCCTGTGGATGCTGGCCCGCACCAGTGGCCAGCCGTACGAGAGTTTCTCCAGCGACCAGGGTAGGACGTGGAGCGAGCCGCGCCAGGCGGCGACGGTGCAAAACATCAACGCGCGCTTTTTCCTGCGCCGCCTGCAATCAGGGCGCATCCTGCTGGTGAAGAACGGTGCGCCCACCGAGCGGCTGCAAAAGCGCACGCAGATGTCCGCGTATCTGTCCGAGGACGACGGCCAGACATGGATAGGCAGTCTGCTGCTCGATGAACGCAACGCGGTGTCGTATCCCGATGGCTTTGAGTCCCCCGACGGCCTGATTCACATTCTCTATGACTGGAACCGCCACACTGACGCGGAGATCCTGCTGGCGAAATTCCGCGAGGAAGACGTGCTGGCAGGCAAGGTCGTGTCGAAAGACGCCAAGCTCCTGCTTCTAGCCAACAAGGCCACGGGCCCCAAGCCGGAGAAGCTTTATAACGGCATCGAGTTGTCCTTGCCCTGGCCGCCGCCGCTGCTCGAGCCCAACTCGACCGAGCCGATGCCGGTGCCGTATTTGCAGCATCCGCCGGAGGTGGTGCGGATCGACGTGGGTCGGCAGCTCTTTGTGGACGACTTCCTCATCGACCGCAAGCAGACGACGCTCCAGCGCACCTATCATCAGGCCAAGAAGTTCGAGGGCAATCCGGTCTTCAAAGCGGAGACCGAGCGTGAACTCGCCCCGGCAACGCAGGGTGAACGCGGCGAGGAGGCGACGACGTTCATCGGTCAGGGCGGCGTCTTCTATGATCCGGCGGAAAAGCTCTTCAAGATGTTCTACGTCGCTGGCTGGCGCGGGCCGCTGTCGCTCGCGACGAGCACCGACATGAAGACGTGGACACGGCGCGGTGAGCTTTTGCCCGAAGGCCTGCGCTGGACCGGGGCGAAGCTCGTCACTGGTGGCTCCGACAACTGCGTGTGGCTCGACCTCAATGCGAAGAGTCCGGCGGAGCGCCTCAAGTATCTGACCTGCTGGGAGCATGTGCCGAAGGAGCAGCGCCCGCTAGGCTTTCATCACTCACTGCATGTCTCCGACGGGAAGACTTGGTCCGACGGGGTGACGACGAGTTTCGTAGCGGATGACTACTGCTCCTTTTTTTACAATAGACTTGTTCTCGGATAACAAACTGGATGAGCGCGAGCAGAAAGTGGCAGGGGCGCTGCGCTCAGGATGGGTTGCAGGCTTGGGTGGCTAGGTGGTGATTCCACAAGCCTGCGCTCACGAGGGCCACCCGGTCATCGAATTCGCCGAGCTTGTTGCGCAGCACCTGATGCATCGCTCCATAGCGCTTCATCCCGCCGATGGCGTGCTCTACCACGATGCGTTGCGAGCTGATATAGCGGTTGCTGGCTCGGTCTTCGGGGGTAAGCGGCCGCTTCTT
>CAINGK010000088.1 GCA_903848465.1 uncultured Verrucomicrobiota bacterium | reverse complement strand
TCGTCTATCAGGTTCTTTTCGTTGCTCTCCACCCCGCCTCACGGCGACGCAGTTACTTCAAGTTCTCACCCGGAACACGGTTCCAGATGGCCGGGGTCTCTCACCCCGGAGGATCGTGACGCTTCACAGCGCACTAGGGCGCGGCTGTCCTCAGCCCGCCGTGTGAGTCCACGGAACCGTGAGAGCCTTGCAACGAAGACGAAGTCCAGGAGCTTGCGAACGCCAGCGCTTGGGGACCCAAGCGCCCGCCCCGCCAAGCCTACACCTCCAGCTTCCACGGTCCGCGATACTCGCGACCGAGCAGCTTGGCGGCATCTGCATCACCAATGATCTCTTCCTTCACGGGATCCCATTTGATGGAACGGTTGGTGAGGAAGGAAATCAGAGCGAGGTGGCCGGGGCTGGCGCTGCGGTGGGCGGTCTCCACCGGAGTGACGGTGGGCTGGCGGCTCTTCACGCAGTCGAGGAAGTTGCGATGGTGCCCCTTGGTTTCGTAGAGACGTGTCTTGATGACGTCGTCACCGAGCTTCGGCGCTTTGGCGACTTCGACGATCTCGCTGTTTGGATCCTTGTCGTTTTTCCGCTTTTTGACCATCTGCTTGAGGGCTGGATTCGAGCAGTCGTACGCACCGCCACGGTTCACATAGACCCAGCCATCAGCACCGATCCACTTGGTGCCCATCTGGATGTCCGGGTGACCGCCAGCGATGGTCATGGTGATGTCACCCGCATACTTGGCTTCAGCACGATACTTGGTGGCGGTGTTCCAGATGTCGGTGCGCGGTGGCATGTCCACCTGGATGGGACTGATCTCGATGGGGCCACTGCGGTCCATGTCCATGCCCCAGTGGGCGATGTCGCAATGATGGCCGATCCAGTCCAGCAACTGGCCGCCGCCGATGTTGTAATCCCAGCGCCAGTTTTTATGCACGCGGCACTCGATGTAGTCCTGCATCGTCGCCGGGCCGATCCACATCTCATAATCAAGCTCCGCAGGCGGCGGCGTGACTTCACGCTTGTCCTTGGTGCCGGCAAAGTCGCTGTGCCCGCTGGGCAGACCCACATGCACTTCCTTCAGCTTACCGATCAATCCGTTGCGGACGATTTCAGCGCCGATGCGGAAATTGTCCTCGCTGCGCTGCCAGGAGCCCGTCTGCCAGATGCGCCCATGCTTCTGCACGGCTTTCACAATGGCCTGCTGCTCGGCGATGGTGCGCGCCAGCGGCTTCTCGCCGTAGATGTCCTTGCCGTTTTTGGCCGCTTCAATGGCGGTGAGCGCATGCCAGTTGTCAGGCAGCGCCAACATGACGGTGTCGATGTCTTTGCGCGCCATGACTTCGCGGTAGTCGTGGTAGGGCTTGCAGTCCTGGTTCTTGTAAGCGCCGTTGATGGTGTCCAGCGCCTTCTGCAGATTGCGTTTGTCGATGTCACAGGCGGCCACAATCTGGCAGTCCTGCTCCTGAAGGAATTTGCTGGTGTTGCCCGGCCCCATCATGCCCCAGCCGAAGACGGCCATGGTGATCTTGCTGGAGGGCGCATTCTGCCCAATCACACTGGCGGGAATGATGGTGGGAAAGCCGATGGCAGCGACAGATTTCGTGAGGAACTGACGGCGGGTGGAAACTGGAATGCGTTTCATGGAGGTGGTATGGCTGGCAAAGGAGAGTTTTAATCGAGACTCCACCCCGAAGTCCAGCCGCAAAATGCGCGAGTGGTACTGAAATAGCACACGAACCGCTGTGGTACGATGGTCACTCCTGACCGTCGATCAGCCCTCCCGCCAACACACTGGCGGGCGCTTTTCCCAGATGATACTATACTGGCATGCATCACAAACTTTCAAAAGTCGCGATTCCCAAGGGAGCACTCGCCAAGGCTCGGCACCCTTGGGCTGCATGACGGGACCGCGTTGCGGTCCAATGCACCATGGAGCGTTCTAACCTAGATTCCGTGAGGGGAACGGAGCCAGGGTGCCATGAGACTGTCGTGCCGCACAATTCTGCCAAAGTGTCCCCGCATTTAAAATGAAAGTTTGTGATGCGCGGCAGTATAAAGGCATCTGCTATCCGCTGCGCCACGGAGACAGCATCGTGGGATAAACTGACTCGACCCCACAAGGCGTAGCGGGACTTCCCGGCGGAGAAGGCCGCCTACCAGTTCGGTGGCGATGCGACTTGCGAGCACGCTGATCGACAGACAGGAGTGTCTATCGTACCTTAGCAGCTTGTGGGCACGCGCTGGGCGAGCTTTACCGAGTGCGGAATGGCACCGAGCACGAAGCTGAGGCAATCGACGGCCCCCTGGGGTTTTCCGGGGAGGGCGATGACGAGGCTGCGCTCCACCACCGCCGCTAGGCTGCGGGAGAGAATGGCGTTCGGGGTCAGTTCGAGCGACTTCATGCGCATGAGTTCACCAAAGCCGGGAATCTCGACGCGCATGATGCCACGAATGGCCTCGGGGGTGACATCACGCTCCGCGATGCCCGTGCCCCCCGTGGTGAGAATGAGGGCGCAACCTTGGGCAGAGAAGGAACGAATCGCCGTCTGGATGCGCAGCAGGTCATCCGGGATGATCGCCTCTGCGGCGACCACCCAGCCGTAGCCTTCTGCCGCCTGCTTCAGCGCCGGGCCGCCAAGATCTTCATAAACGCCCTCGCTGGCACGGTCAGAAACAGTGATGATGCCGACCTGCATGCGATGAGCGCTATCAGTAGGATGTGCGGAAAGTCTGGGCGTGCCGACAGGCTCTTAATGGGCCTGTGGCTTGGTGCTGACCTGTGATTTGTCCTCGGTCTTGGCAGCCGTGGTGGGCTTGTGGTCAAGCTCCAGAAGGTCGCGCAGGATGTGGATGGTCTCCAGTTTCACCGGCTCCACGCCATAGGGGAATTTGGATCCTTCACTGCCGCTGTCGTCGTCCTTGGAGGCCGTGCGCATGCCGGAATTCATTTCCTTGCTGAAGGCAGACTCGGGCACCAGATCTGCCTTGTCCACGTTGTCCAGCGTGAGGTGGTAGGTCTTGAAGCCGTTGTCTTTGATACGCTCCGCGATTTCCTTGGTGCGCTTCGCACGTTCATCACTCTGCTTGTCGCGGCGCGCTTCGGTGTCGAGGCGTTCCTGCTCACGCTCTTTCAGGTTCAGAGTGACCGTATTGCGGTCGATTTTTTCCTTCAGGCGCTTGGATTCCTCCACCACGTTTTGAAACTCGGGGTTGGCGGCGACACGGCTCTTCACGCGGGCATTGATCTCGTCGATCGGGAAGGGATCTTTGCGGAAGAGGGAGTACTTGCGCGGTGGGATGGTGTCGTAAGGCAGGGGGTTTTCAGCGGAGGATTCGCCGATGTCGAGCACGTCGCGGATGGAAGGCAGCGGGATGTCGGCCTCCACGCCCTTGAGCTGGGTGGAGCCACCAGCGATGCGGTAGAATTTCTGGATCGTCACCTTGAGGTCGCCAGCGCCCTTTTTGTCGCTGAAGAAAGGCATGTAACGCTCCACCGGAAGGATGGTCTGCACGGTGCCTTTGCCGAAGGAGGACTTGTCACCCACGATGAGCGCACGGCGATAGTCCTGCAGCGCAGCCGCCAGAATTTCGGAGGCGGAAGCACTGGCCTTGTTGGTGAGGACGATCATCGGGCCGTCATAGACGGGCTTTTCGTTTTCGCAGTCGCGCCAGGTGATGCTGCCGCGCCAGTCCTTCGCCTGCACCACGGGTCCAGCCGGAATGAAGAGACCGGTGAGCTTGATGGCTTCATCCAGGGAGCCACCGCCGTTGTCACGCAGGTCCAGCACGAGGCCGTCGATTTTTTCCTTCATCAAGCGGCGCAGCAGGCGCTCCACGTCGGCGCTGGTGCTGACGGTGCCGTTTTCCATATCGGCGTAGAAGTTGGAAAGGTTGATCCAGCCGACTTTCAGCGTCTTGCCAAGATCCGGCGGGGTCACCAGGAGTTCGGCGTTGGCCAGCTTTTCTTTCAGCGGCACTTTGTCACGCACGATGGAAATGATGCGATTGCCGGAGGGATCATCCGCAGGGACGATCTTGATGCGCACCGTGGATTTCTCTTCGCCGCGGATCATATCGACGATCTTCTGCAGCTTGAGGTACTTCACATCGACGAAGTCGCTATCGCCCTGAGCGACGGCGATGATGCGGTCGTTGAGTTTGAGTTCACCCTGCTTGTCTGCTGGGCCGCCGACGACGATGCCCTGAATCTCCGCGCCATCGTCCTTCTGGCCGAGCAAGGCCCCAATGCCGACGAGTTGGTGCGACATGTGGATCTTGAAGTTGTCGCTCTCATCCGTGCTCATGTACTCGGTGTGCGGGTCATAGGCGGTGGCCAGGCTGGAAAGGAAGAAATTCACCACGTCCTTGGTGTCGTTCTCGTCAATGCTTTCAAGCAGACGCGTGTAGTCTTTGAGCACCCGTTCCTTCGGCGTCAGGTCTTTCTCTTCTTTGTCCTTCTTGGAGGCGACTTTGGGAGCGTCTGCCGCTGGCTTGGGAGCATCGGCCACTTTTTTGGCATCAGGCGCCTCTCCGGCTTTGGCCTCGGCAGCAGCAGCTTTCTTGGCAGCAGCCTTTTCCGCTTTTTTCTTTTCATCACGCTCGCGGGTTTCATCGGCGATGCGTTCAGCCAGCAGATTGTCCTCAATGATGTCGAGCCAGACCTTGTCCTGCGCGGCCTTGTCCTTCGGCCAGGGGGCCTTGTCGCGCTTGATCTCGATGGTGCGCTTGGAGTCAAAGGTGAACTTGTTCGTATCCAGCGCCTTCTTGAGGAAGTCCACGCGCTCTTTCACGCGCTGCTTGTAGATGTCGTAGATCTCGATGGCGGGGCTGATGTTCCGCATCAGCACATGGTCGTCGAGCGTGGTTTCGTACTTGTCCTTGAAGCCCGCCACATCCTGCTCGGTGAAGAAGATGTGCTTAAAGTCGAGCATGTTCAGGTAGTTGTGCAGCATCACCCCAGACACTTTGTCGTCGAAGTCCTGCTTCGAGTAGTGGTGGTTTTGCAGCATATAGGCCACATGCATGGCCACCTGGCCAAAGTTGGTCTCCGCTTGCGCTGAAGGCAGAAGGAGCGCGAGGGCGGAGGCCGCAGCCGCGACGGGGGTGAATAGGTAACGAGTCATGGTGGGGGTCTTCCGAATCAATAACGAACCTCGCGGCACGTTTTGCGTTAAGATTTTGCCTTTTCTGGGTTGAAATGTCCAACGCTTTCCCGTCTTTCGCTTTCTCCATGTCTGAAATCTCCACTTACACCGGCGGTATCGCCGCCACGAACGGCCACCTGCTCACCCTGCCAGGCGGCACCGTCCTCGTGGATGCGCCCGATGGCGTCGCTGCTTGGCTCAAACAGCAAAAGATCAAGATTGATGTTCTCTTCCTTACGCATCAGCACTTTGACCATGTCCTGGATGCCGCTACTCTTAAAGCGGAGCACGGTTGCCGGGTGTACTCCTTTGCCCCCTATTCACGCGAGCTAACGCTGGAAATCCTCTATGGCGCGGTGACCGGCAGCCCTTTCTCTGTGCCACCATTTGCGGTGGATGAAGTCCTCGAAGGCCAAAGCCAGATCGAAGTCCTGGGCGAGACCTGGCAGCTCTACCACGTGCCCGGCCACTCGCCCGACAGCCTCTGCTTCCACCTCTCCTCGCAAAACCTGCTCTTCGGCGGCGATGTGCTCTTTCTCGACAGCGTGGGCCGCACCGACTTCCCCAACGGCTCCGGCGCGCTGCTGCTCAGCGGCATCATCAAAAAGCTCTTCGTCCTGCCAGACGCCACCCGCGTCCTCCCCGGCCACGGCGACGACACCACCATCGGTCGCGAACGCCTGGAAAACCCCTACATCACGTAATTCCTGATTCTGGTTTCGTCATTCGTCATTCAATATCGTTAAGTTAAGCAAAATAGACCGCGAAGGTGTATTTTTCACAACGCGAATGAGCACGAATAGCCGCGAATTTTTCACGAATTTCAGAGTTCAGAATTCCTCTGCATTCGCGGTCATTC
>CAINGK010000087.1 GCA_903848465.1 uncultured Verrucomicrobiota bacterium | reverse complement strand
GGCCACGAATGACCGCGAATGCAGAGGAATTCTGAACTCTGAAATTCGTGAAAAATTCGCGGCGATTCGTGCTCATTCGCGTTGTGAACAATACACCTTCGCGGTCTATTTTGCTTAACTTAACGACATTGAATGACGAATGACGAATGAAGTGCCAATGAGCCGAAGGTTGGTGCATTTGGGCTTGGTCATTCATTCGTCATTCGTCATTCGTCATTATTTGCTCCACCCCTTCCGCTTACACCCACCGCCCCTCATGAACCCTCCCGACGAAATCCACATCTCCGCCCTGCGCCTGACCACGCACATCGGTGTGCCTGAGGCGGAACGGGCTACGAGTCAGGTGCTGGAGGCGGATGTGACGCTACGGATCGCGGGGCGGTTCGAGGCGATGAACGATGACATCTCGGCCACGAGCGACTACGCCGCAGTCGCCACAAGGCTCCAGGAACTGGCGGCGGAGCGGCCCCGGAGGCTGATCGAAACCCTCGCGGCTGAGATGGCCGCGTGCGTGATGGGGGAATTCCACGCGATTGGGGTCAGCCTTGAGCTGCGCAAACGCATCCTGCCAGAGACGGACCATGTGGCCGTGCGACTCGTGCGCGGTGAATGAACGGAACGGAGTGGACGGGGTCCAAGACTTCGATCTTGCCAGCCAGTGACACATCGCCTAGTATCATCGTCCGTTAAGAAATCAATTTTGCCAAACAATGACATCTCTGCGCCTTTTTGCCGCTCTGCTTGCCTCGACTCTTCTGATCTCGTGCAATCCTTTTAGTCGTGAGCATATCGACTCCAGGAACCCTACCGTTTCCCAGCAGGATGCGACGGATGTGACCTGGGGGCTGCAACCACGTAAGGTGCGTGGCAATCCGAAGATGCGCTACCAGTACAATGCCCGCGCTGAGCAGGCCGCCGCTCCGAGTGCCGCTCCGGCAGCGCCTGCACCTGCCCCAGCGCTGGCCCCCGCAGCACCTGCAGCGCCCCCCGCGCCGATCAGCACCTCGATTCCCTCCAATTTGCGCTAGCCCCTAGGGTGTTGCTGTTTTAATCGTACGCCACGTGAAGACCCCGCTTTTGACCTTGTTGCTGGCCTTTGGCTGCCATGTTGCCTTGACCGCTCAGCAGTCGAAGGCACCGGACTCCCTCCAATCTACCACGGCACCAGGCAAGACGCCCTCCACACAGGAGCTCGACAAACTGGCTGAGGAAGCGCAGAAGGCGCTGTTTAATTCGGTGGACAAAACGACCGGCGCAGCCTCTGCCAACGGTGCCAAGGACGGCACTCAGTACAGCCCCTACGCCTCGGCCCCTGCGAGACTGGTGCCGCTGCAGCCGTTGCAATCTCCGGGGACGTGGACCAAGGACTCGGTGCATAAGCTTGCGGTGATGGAGGTGGCTTTTGGTGGCTCGCGGGAAACAGTCATGATCGAGCTGTACCCGAACGACGCGCCGCAGACGGTGAGCAACTTCATCGACCACTGTGACAGCGGCTTTTACAATGGCTTGGCCTTCCACCGTGCCATCGAAAGCTTTCTGGTGCAGACGGGTGATCCACTGACCTCGGATGAGTCTGCGCGTACCAAATGGGGCACGGGTGGCGAGGACAAGACGATCCCATCCGAAATCAAGCTCCCGCACCGCCTGGGTGCCGTGGCGATGGCAAGGCGCTCCGACAAGGTCAATCCTGAGCGCCGCTCCAATGGCTCGCAGTTTTACATCGCTTTGGGCAATTTCGTGTCGGTTGACGGTAAGTACACGGTCTTTGGTCAGGTGGTGTCAGGCCTGGAAACCATCAAGCGCATCTCCATCATGCCGGTGGATGCCAACGACTGCCCAGTGGCTCGGATCGAGATCAAATCCATCAAAGTCATTGATCAAAAAGGGCCGATGCAATTGCCCTCGATGTCTGCTGACAAAGGGCTGAGATACATCAAGCCAGACGCCGCGCGCAGCGTGATGAGCCGCCTTTTCCGCCATATTTGGTAGAGGGTGAAGAAGTGTAGCGCAGCAGGTCGAAGTCCGCTGAATGGCGAATAGACTGCCTGTAGGCGGAACGCAGTGAATCAAAGGGTTAGGGTGTGTGGCGGCGGCAACCCAACGCCAGCATGGGATGGCCCCTCACCCTTACCTCTCCCCGAAGGGCGTTTGGGGCTTTGCTATATCCTCGGCGGGGAGAGGGGATTCGCTTTGTGCCCGCGCGATGGCATGTGCCTGCAAGACTACCCAGGGGCAGCCAAAGCGGCACTCCCTCTCCCCGCCCCTGACTCACGAAGACAACGCCTGTTTTTCTTCGGGGAGAGGGGATTCGCTTTGTGCCCGCACGATGTCATGAGCCTGCAAGACTACCCAGGAGCCGCCAACGCGGTTCTCCCTCTCCCCGCCCCTGACTCACGAAGACAACGCCTGTTTTTCTTCGGGGAGAGGGTTGGGGTGAGGGGACGACGGACACCCCTCACCAGCATGGGATGCCCCCTCACCCTTACCTCTCCCCGAAGGGCGTTTGGGGCTTTGCTATATCCTCGGCGGGGAGAGGGGATTCGCTTTGTGCCCGC
>CAINGK010000086.1 GCA_903848465.1 uncultured Verrucomicrobiota bacterium | reverse complement strand
TCTGCCATGAGAGCCAACTTCGCAAAGCGGCCCTCCCACTTATTAACATCAAATTCAAAAGTACAGAGGAAACTTCAGCTTTTTTTGACTCAAGATGTGTATAAAGACCAGGGCGACAGCCCGCCCGTCTGCGAGCGTGTGGCAGGCTCTGTGGCGTACGAACGTCCTCGAAGTCGGGCGGTTTGGCGGAGTCGATTTTGGGCGATGAGAAAGCACCGCGCGCCAAACACGCCCAACCTCCGTCCGGACTCGCGCCGCCGTGGCCGTAGGATGGGTGTGGCGACAGCCCGCCCGTCTGCGAGCGTGTGGCAGGCTCTGTGGCGTACGAACGTCCTCGAAGTCGGGCGGTTTGGCGCTGCAGCGTCTGGAAGATGTGCAACCGCAATCCGCCAAACACACCCAACGTACGATGTGGCCTCGCACCTCAAACTTGCGATTGGATTGGTGGGAAGTGAGGAAGTATGAAGCCCAGCGCCTACGCGAGCGCGGAGCGTCTTTGTATGCGGTGACAAGCCTAGGCGCGGCACCGCTTTCGCAGGCCGGACGGCAGGGTAAGGCCGGAGAGAACGCTACACCACGCGAAAGCGCTGCTGCTTTCGCAGGCCAGCTAGAGTGCTGTGGACGGATACCACGCTATACCCAACGAAAGCGGTGCCGCCGATGCAGGCTTGCGCCGTGCATCTTTGTCACTGCATTCCAAGACGCTGCCGCGCTCGCGTGGGCGCTGGGCTTCCTGCCGCGCACTTTGGATCCCCTCTGCTTAGTTACGCCCTATGCCCGAGACTTGTCCGCTCTCGCGCGACTCAATGAAGGGCGCTTGTTAGGAATGGCTCGGCGGATTTCCACGGTCGGTTTCTGCTTCTTCGTGGGCGGTGGTGCGGGCGGCTTCTGCTTGGACTTGTCCGCTTCGGTTTCCGGCACCAGCGGTATCGGTGTCGGCGGCGGGGAATCCTGGGCGGGGCCGTAAAGCTCGCGCGTTTTCTGGTGCAGCATTTCAGCCTCGGCAGCGCGCTGCATGGAGTCGCGGATGCTGGAAGGCACGGCGCTCTCCGTGAGCGGCGGTAGCAGCGGATTGGGGCCGGCTGCCCAACTGCCGAGGGTGGGCATGAGGGCGGCGATTTCGGTCTGATTGCTCACCTTGTGCAGGCCGATGACACGCAGCGAAGTGCCAAAAAGATAGAAGATGGTGCTGTCGTCGAGACCTTCCACCATGCTGCCACCGCGCTGCAAAATGGGGCTGCCACGCAGAATGATTTCATCCGGGGTGATGAAGGCCTCCTGGCACAGTGCCTTGGCTGGCTCGCTGAAATTCATTTCGATGAATACCTTGCCGCGCGCACGGGCTTTGAGCGGCTTGCCATCGGCGGACCACTTGAACACCTGGATCGAGTCTGCGGCGATCTTGAGGAAGGGCGGGAACTCAAGCTGCTGCGTGGAAATGCTCTTGGCCTCCACAAAGCTCATGCTCAGCAGGAAACTGAGATCCGTGGGCGACTTCACCAGCGAGATGTCTTTCGATCCGGTCTCTGTCTTGTCGGTGCTGGCGGACTTATCCGCAGACTTGCGCGCGGATTTGACGCTGGTGCAGCCGCCGCACAAGAGGGCTATCGCCAAAAGTGCGAGAGTGGAACCGGCTTTGAACTGGAGAAGATGAGTCATCAACGGGGTTTAGATACACCCAAAGGCAATTTTGCTCATCTTGAAATTTTCATAATTGATGAGCGGTTGTTCCGGTGACGTGTCTGAGACGTTCGTAGGCGGCAAACTGGTGCGCGTGGGCGTGGTCGGCATCGGCAGGAAAGTCCTGCCGGGAGGTCATCCGCCATTCGCTGGGATTGACCGGCGGGAAGGGGACCCCGCTGCCGAGCGTGGAGTCCACATGGGTCAAAATCAACCGGTCGGCCCAAGGCATGGCGGCAGCGTAGGCTCCTCCGCCACCGCAGACAAACAGCTCTGCGGCACCTCCTTCCCCTGCGACCAGCAGAGCCTCAGCCACACTCGCCACGGTCTGGCCTATGGGTGGGGTGAAGGCCGCGTCGCGCGTCAGCACCAGCGGGCGGTGGTTTTCAAACCAGCCGAGCATTTCTTCATACGTGCTGCGGCCAATGAGCAGCCACTGGCCACGGGTGGTGCGGCGGAAGTGCTCAATGTCCCGTGGCAGGTGCCAGGGCACGCCGGTGCCGGTGGAAATGAAGCCATCGGCTGAAACAGCGGCGATGAGGGTCAGTACCGGGCGCGGACTCACTCAGTAAATGGCGGATTCGCCTTCGCGCAGCAGCCTGACGCGGTGCTCCAGCCCGAGTTCGAAAGCGGCTTTGATCAGGCGCTCGGCAGGTTCATGCAGCGGCTCGCCGCCGAGCGGGAAGGTGTCGTGGTGCATGGGTATCATCGACTGAGCTCCCATCATCTGAAAAGCTTCCAGCGCCTCCTCAGGGTTCATGTGAACCTGCCGTCCGCTGGGGGCGTCGTAGGCACCGATGGGCATGAGCGCGAGGTCGATGCTGGCGCGTTTGCCGATCTCCTGAAAGCCGTCGAACATGGCGCTGTCGCCGCAGTGAAAGAGGCAGCGGTCTGGGGACTTGATCAGGTAACCGCCAAACTGACGGTGCGTGTCATGGATATTCCGCGCTCCCCAATGGCGTGCTGGCGTGAGCGTGATGCGCAGGTCGCGAAACGTGGCGCTCTGCCAGGTCTTCAATTCCACGATGTGTCCGAATCCGCAATTTTTCACCACTCGGCCAACGCCTTCCGGTACGATGATGGGCTGTGCTGCGGCCAGCTTGCGCAGGCTCGGCAGGTGCAAGTGGTCGTAATGCGCATGCGTGATCAGCACGAGGTCGATCGGCGGCAGGTCGCTGGCCCAGACGCTGGGGTGGCGCACCCGCTTCACCGGGCCGTGCCACAGCGCCCAATTGGGGTCGATAGCGATGTTGACTCCGCCCACCTGGGCAAAGAAGCCAGCATGCCCGAGCCAGGTCACGGCGATCTCATCGCGCGAAGCCACCGGCAGCAGACCAAAATTCTGGCCCGGCAGGCGTGGGGCCAGCAGGCTGGGAATGAGCACCTCATTGAGGAACTGGAAGTTGCGCTTGCGCCAGCCTTCAGTGGGCAGCAGGCCGATGCGGTTGCCCTCGGTCTGAGCCTTCCTGAGCAGGCCACGCTTTTTCAGCGGACTGGTAATCCCAGCCCCGCCGGAAGAGGAAGCGGGATCGAAAAGCATGATTGGCTGCTAAATCTAATAATTATTAACGCCCAAGGCACTCAAACACAAGAATTAAGTGCGTGGGTGCAGCGCTCTGCGTCCCCCATATCAGCCTGCTTTAACAGAACCCAGGGCCGTGACCCACTTGCCTTTGGTCACCACTTTTTCCACCACAAAACCCGCACGCTTTCCGGCTGCAAGGCAGTCCTTGGCCTGAGATTTCAGAATGCCAGAGAGCATCAAAACGCCGCCTGGGGCGACAGAGCGCACCAGTTGCGAAAAGGCTGCCTCCAGCACATCGAAGAAGATGTTGGCGGCCACGATGTCCCACTGTTGCTTCGGCTCCCACTTGAGCACATCGACGCGTGAAAAGCGCACCTTGGGCGTTTCATTGCGCTCAGCGTTTTCCTGCGAGATTTTCACGGCGGCGGGGTCGTAGTCACAGCCCCAGACGCGGCTGGCTCCGAGTTTTTCGGCGGCGATGGCTAAGATGCCGCTGCCACAGCCGAGATCGGCCATGCTCCACTTTTTGCCGGCGGCTTGCCGTGGCAGGGCAGAGTCCACGAGAAGGCGTAGCACGGTGGCGGTGGTGGCATGATGGCCGGTGCCAAAGGCCATGTCGGCCGGCACCGCGATGATCTCGCGATTGGGAAATTTGGCGCGCGCTTGCTTGATTTCGGCCTTCGTTTTGGCCGTGCAGATCACGAAGGTTTCGCGCACCTTCACCGGCGGCGGGGTCTGGGAGGAATGCGCGGCCCAGTTCTGCGGCTTCAAATGGCGCACTGCGCCGCCGAACTGTTTTTGAGCCGCCTTTGCAGGTGCCTGCGCCTCGCTATAAAACTCCAGGCGGACCATTTTACGGCCAGGGAAACTGGTGATGACGAGAGTGCCGTCGGGGTTGCCCGCGAAACGTTCTTCCCATGTGTCAGCCGAACGTGAAGCTGTGAGTTTTGACCAGACAAACATGAACAATCTTGTGTTGGAAACCTCTCGTGTGAGAGGTGGAGCGGGTGACGCGATTCGAACGCGCGACATCTTCCTTGGCAAGGAAGTGCTCTACCACTGAGCTACACCCGCTTTTGCTTTGGGACGGAGATTCTGGCGCATGCCTAAACATCCTGCAAGTGCAAAGTGCATGTGTTGAGAATGTTTTTATTCGGGCCATGCTGCCGCTGTGAATCTTCCCCCGCAAATCTGGATCAATGGCCGCATCGTCAGCACGGCTGCGGCGCGCATTTCACCTTTCGATCATGGCTTCCTCGTCGGCGATGGCGTGTTCGAAACACTTGTGGCCCGCCATGGCAAACCCTTCACCCCCACGCGTCACTGGCGGCGTCTCGTGGCGTCATGCACCGCCATGAACATCCAAGCGCCGGAGTTCGAGGTTTATCTCCAGGCAATCCTCGCAACCATGCAGGCGAATGACTTCACGGATGCGCGCATTCGCGTCACGCTCACCAGTGGTGATGGCCCACTCGGCTCAGACCGTGGTGAAGCACCTGCCACCATGATCGTGGCCACGACGGCACTCAAACCCTGGCCACCCACCGAAACAGTGATGACGGTGCCATGGACGCGCAACGAACGCAGCGCGCTTGCTGGCATCAAATCGACTTCGTATGCCGACAATGTGCGCGCACTGGCACTCGCCCATGCGCACGGGGCAGGGGAGGCGCTCTTTGCCAACACCCGCGATGAACTCTGCGAGGGCACTGGGACGAATATCTTCATCGTCACCGCCGGTGTGGTGCAAACCCCGCCGCTAAGTTCCGGCTGTCTGGCGGGGGTGACGCGTGCGCTGGTGCTGGAGGCTTGTGCGGCTGCGGGGATTGCGGTGGAAGAAGTCGCGCTGCCCATCGAGGCCCTGCGGACGTGCGACGAAGCTTTCCTGACATCGAGCACGCGGGATGTGCATCCGCTGGCGCGGATTGATCAGCGTGCGATGCCGGGGGCGGCGGGTAAGGTGACGCAGCGCGTGGCAAAGGCGTTTCGGGATTTCGTGGCTGGGCGGGATGATCCGTGATGGACTGGCCGAAACGATGTTTTTTAATACTGTGCAAGAGGCAGTCCTGCATGCGGCATTTCTGGGAGAAGCCTGCGTCACTCGAGCTTGCAGCAGGATGTATTAGCCAGATGATTTTTTCTGGACAAGCCCCCAAGCTTTCAAGAATGAGCTAAATAGCCGGACTACTTTTCCACCTTCTTTTCCGCCTTAGACTCCGCCAACTGGTCCATTACAGCATCTATGCGGGCTTTTAGTTTGGCTTCGTATTCGGCGATAGTTTTGGCGTGGCGGGCTTTGGCTTTTTCGTAAGCCTGGCTCAGCTTTTGTTGTTTGGCTTCGTATTCCGCGAAAGTTTTGGCGTTGTCATAAGCCTGTCTCGGCATTTGTTCGGCCTCCTTGGTCGAAGCGGAGGCAAATATGATCGCCGTCGATTGTTCGGTGGTTTGGTTCGACCGGATCACATCCCACGCCTTTTTCAGCCATTGCAGCGCTCCGGCCTCATTATCAGTGATGCCCAGCACATGAGATTTTTGGTCGCCAAATCTCAGGGCAACCACCCAGTTGCCTTCATGGGTCGCGCTCAGCGTGAAGCCATGGCAAAAATCGGATGTGATCAAGGCACCGTTGAAGCGGTCCGGACCTGCCCCTTCCTGCAAGACCAGATTACCCGTTTTCCGGTCAACACTCACGCTGCTCATCGCATCCGTCAGGTCGATGAACAGGCCGTAGTCCTTCTCGCGAAAGCCCTGGATGGTTTTGTTCATGATGTGATACGCGGGTTCTGACGGCGGCGGAGAACCTCCGCCATCAACTTAATACGTCCTTGTCGCACTTTTGGCAACACCTCTCCCAAGGCTGCATTGGCGCTGCTGGTCACCCAGGTCACACAATTGTGTGCTCCAAGATGGTCGTCCGGGTTGAAACTGTAAATGCCATGGGGGCCTGTTTCGCAGATGCGCTGGAGTTCTCCCGCCTGCGTGTCATCAGCAGGCCAGCTTTGTTCCAGCAGTTCGTCAGTGTTTCGCTCGGCTTTGTCCCGCATGCCGATGTCTTCGATCACATATCCCGGGACGGTGTGTGCAAACAGATAATCCCTCCATTTGCCTTGATCTTGAAATTCAGGCGGCAAGTCTTCCACTCGGAAAACGTAACCTCGAAAAGTGGTGTCGTCGTCAGCATGCCACGACAACGCCATGTGTCCTGGTTCGTGGTCCTCTGGGTTCGATGGAGAAAGATGAACTTTGACAGTCATGGCTTCGCATAAACCTCGCCCAGCTTGCGCAGTAGTGCTTCGAGCTTCGCATAATAGGCGTCTTCCGGGAGCTTGGCCCGCTGCTCCTTCAAGGTCTTTAATTCACGCTCCAGCGCATCACGGGTGCCGCGCTGCGCGTCGGTGAGTTGCTGTTCTTCTGCGCTTAACACCAGCACCAGTTGCGCAGCGCGCGGGCCATCAAGAACCGTTCCGGGGGCGACGGCGGCATCGGCTTCAAACACCTCGCTGCGCGTGCCGATACCATCGCCGTTGTCTTCGATTAGCGCGTGCTCGGTGGCCAGGCGGCCTTCTTGAATATAGAAGGTCGCTGCGGCTTTGCTGGCGAAGCGAAAGGCTTCCTGCAAGGACACCTGCTTATCCTGATCCAGATCCGCCTCGGGCAGTCCGCCGATGGCCTCGGCATAGTACTCGCCAAAGCGGGCATAGAACACTTCATCGGGACTTTTCGTGGAGGTGATGATGACGCGGTTCTTGCCGGAGAGCGATTTCAAAAAGCCGCCGCTGGCAGAGGCCGTGTGAATCACGACGACCTCCTGCTTGAGCGGCTTGATCCAGCCCGCGAGATGCTTCACATCAAAGTCCGGCCCTTCGGCGCTGAACATGGCTTCGCGCCCGTCAAACGTGCCATGGCCGATGAGCACCAGCCACAACGAGCGCTCTGGGTTCGAGGTGCCAAGGCGCTTTTCGAGTTCTGCCGTGGTCTCTTCGCTACGGATGATGGTCGGCGCGATGCCTGCCTTGGTGCAGCCGTTCGTCCAGGCATTCGCCTGCGTTTGAAATTTCTTGCCATACTCCTCCGTGCCCGAAGCACCGACCACGATGACGACATCCAGCGCACGTGGGGCGGCGTGGAGAAGCGTGGCGACGAACACGAAGCATATAATAGTTAGAAGCTTGAACTCTTTTTTCATGCCATGCCTCCCTTCCTGCGCAAAAACCACTCCGCGCCGATGAGCAGCAGCAGTGCCAGAAACACCCACGGCGAATGCCACAGCGGCGTCGAAAGCGTGACCTCAATGGGCACGCGGATATTCTTCAGCATCTCCGGCAGCTTGGCGATGTCATCGAGCGCGAGCATCTGGCCGTTTGTATCCGTTGCGAGGCGCTGCATAAAGGCGCGGTCAGGTGCCAGGCGGCTGAATTCTTCCGCCTGCGGGCCGTAGGTCCAGCCGGTGGTCTTGGTGCCGAGTGCGCTGTGTTTTTCCATGTCCTCCACGCTTGCGGTGGCGCGGTAGTTGCCGGAATTGGCGGAGAAGAACTCGGTTTCAAACAGCCCCGCTTCTTTGAGACTAGGCTCGGCAAAGAGCTGGGATTTTTTGCCATCGGGCTGCGTGACTTCGATCTTCACCAGCGCATCGCCATGCGCTTTGAAGGCGCGGTCACGCACCCGCACGGAGAGCTTCACGCGCTCCCTGTCAGCGGGATCGGTCTCTGCGGCGAAGGTGATGCTGTCGGCCACATCCACCACGAGCCAGCGCATGAGCTGCCGCCAGGCGCGCTCCATGTCTTTGCGTGAATCGGCATCATTCATGCCCCAGCGCCAGAGATCGGCCACCAGCACGCTGCCCACGCGGCCTTCGCCGAATCGTTGGGAAACGATGGCGGGCACGGTGGTCTGCGCCGCATCCGAAACCGTCGCCAGAATGCTGGCACCAGGCTTGATCGAGAAAGTCTGATTGATGGAGAAAAAGGCAGGCATCGCCGACAGTCGTTTCTCATCTTCCTCACGATCCGTGCGCAGCCGCATCCATGACTCCAGCCAGCCTTCACGGGTTAAATTGAAGCGCGCATCCAGCATCGGGCCCGTCGTGCTCGTGCGGTCGAGGTACACCGGCAGCATGCTGCCGATGGGCGTGTGGTCATACCCGCCCGCCTGATAGCACTCCTGCCCGCCGAGCATCAGCAGCGCGCCGCCGCGCTCGCTGACAAAGCGCTGGATCAGGTGCATCTGCTCCTGCGTGAAGAAGCCAGCTTCGAGGTCATCAATGATGATGGCGCGGTACTCGCTGAACAAATCTTCGGCAGCCTTGGGGAAGCCGTCGCTGAGTTCCTTGGCATCGCGGGTGCCGAGGCGGATCAGCACCGGCTGGTCATAGCGCTGCGCTTCCTCGCCTTCCTTCGCACCAAAGCCGCGAAACAAGGGATTGGCGCTCTCTCCGGCATGACCACGCCATTCAAACTTCGGCTCCCGTTTGGCGATGCGGACAAGGCTGGGCATCTGGATGTCGTCATCCGCCGCTATGGCGCGGCGCAGGAATTTATACTCCCAGTTGGGCCTGCCTGCGATGTAGAGCACGCGGTACGGCCCTGCGCCGCGATCCGCCTCCAGCAGGCGCGTGTTGTTTGCCAGCGTGGCCTCTGAGACTCCATCGGCTTTGAGTTCGAGTTTGTGAAACGACACGCCCGGCTTCGCCACCGGGATGCGCAGGCGCAGGGTCTGCGGCGAATCACCCTTGAAGGTGATTTTCTCCGTCACGATGGCTTTGCCCTGTTCATCCAGCGCGGAAAGGGTGGCCTGTTTGCCGTTCAAGCCATGTGCGGACACACGCGAGGTGATAGTAATGGGAGCATCTTCAAACGGACTCGTCGCCACCGTGGCATCGAGAATCGCCAGATCGGGGGTGGGTGCATTCTTACCAGCCAGCACGGTGAATAGAGGCGCGCCCTTGGCCTCCGCCTTCCAGGTGGAGGCATCAGTGGCGTTGCCGTCGCTTATTAAGACCACCGCCGCGAGATTGGAGCCGCCGCTGCGCAGCGTCATGAGCGTGCGGCAGAGATCCGAGCGCATGCCATCAAATTTCAAGGCGCGGAAGTGCGGCACGCTTTGCGTCTGAGCACCCACCGTCATCAGCCGCAGGCGGAAATCCTCGCTCAGGGTCTTGATCCATGCGGCATCTCCATCGCCAGAGTTCAGTGCGGCGGAGACCTGCGCGGCGCGGGTGGGCTCACCCGGCTTTTCGGCGGTGTCGAGAGAGGCGCTCGTGTCCACCAGCACAATGATTTCGTTCTCGCCCTTCTTGGGTTGCTGCTTGGTCCACAGCGGATCGAGCAAGCAGAGAGCCGGCAGCGCCAGAGCTGCCAGCTTGCAGCTCATCGCCGCCAGTTTGCGCCAGCCGCGCAGCGGCGAGCGGCGGTAGCCCAGCCAAAGCAGCCCGATGACAAGGAGAACCACCAGGGCAGCGAGCCAGGTGATGTCTGTGTTTTGCCAGAGAATGCGGGGCATGAGGTGCCAGTTAAACGTGATGTGCGGTGAAAAGCTACAGGACAACCGCTGTCAATTGCAGTCGTTGCCAAAAAAATGCGCACGGAAGCGCTTGTCGGCGCGCACATTCTCGATTTCATCTGCGCCCGTTCACCGTCCGCCGCCGCCATGACTCTTTTAGATCCTTACGCGTTTCAACTCGCCGGTTTCAGCGAAGGCGATGTCGATGAAATTCTTGCCGATCTGGAATACCTCCACCGCAACTCCCGCTGGACGCACCGGCGTGACCAAATCGAGCGCATGATCGTCGAATCACCGGTCATTTTGCTCGATTTCCTACGCAGTGTGCAGCCAGAAGTGGTGCGCAATGCCATGATTCCCCGCCGGGTGAAAGACGCCGTACTCCGTTAATACGGCCTGTTTGAGTCCTTGCGCGTTGGCTTACATCCGCCACATTCGGCCTCCCCTCGACCCGGCCATTGTGCGCCGGGCGGCGTATTCTCATTTCCCATGTTCAACTGGATCATCAAAAAAATCATCGGCACCAAGAACCAGCGCACCGTGCGCAAGCTTCAACCTGTGGTGGTCGAGATCAACCGCATCGAAGCCCTGCTTCAAAACGAGCCGGAGGACGCACTGCGTGAGCGTACTCAGAAATGGCAGGCCCAGTTCCGCGCCTTTCACACACCGCCGTTCCTTGGCGGGGTCAGCCTCCGCATCGCTGATGAAGCAGCGGTGGATGTTTGCCTGGAAGCCGTGGAGAAATATTTCTCTGCGCTGAAGCCCCATTTTCCATCGCTGGAGATTGATTATCTCGCTAGCTCTTCCTGGAGCGAGGCGGGCTTGGCTGACAAGAAGGCCCGCATCGACCGCTCCCGCGAAGCCTGGAACGAAATCCAGCCAGACTTTGCTGCGATCGTGCAGAAGATGCTCAATGAGATCCTGCCAGAGGCTTATGCCGTGGTGAAAAACGCCGCCCGTCGCATGTGCGGACGTGAGATCATCGTCTGTGACCAGCCGCTGGGCTGGAACATGGTCCACTTTGACGTACAGCTTGTCGGCGGTGTCGCCTTGCATCGCGGCATGATCGCTGAAATGGCGACCGGGGAAGGGAAGACGCTCGTCGGCACTCTGCCGGTGTACTTGAACGCGCTCACCGGACGCGGCGTCCACGTCATCACCGTGAACGATTACCTCGCCCGTCGTGACAGCGAGTGGATGGGCAGCTTGTACAAGTTCCTCGGCCTCACCGTCGGCTGTATTCAAAACGATCAGCCCAGCCACATCCGCCACGAGCAGTATCAGGCGGACATCACTTATGGAACGAACAGCGAGTTCGGCTTCGACTACCTGCGCGACAACGGCATGGCCTCCAGCAAGGAGCAGCAGGTGCAGCGCGGCCATTACTTCGCCATCGTCGATGAAGTGGACTCCGTCCTCATCGATGAAGCCCGTACGCCTTTGATCATCAGCGGCCCCGTCATGGCTGCGGAGAGCAATCACCAGTATGAGCGTTACAAGCCCCTGGTGGACCAGCTTGTGCGCCGTCAAAACACGCTGTGCAATCGCCTCATCACCGAGGCCAAGGAAGCCGCAGCCGCAGGTGAGCTGGAGCAGGCTGGCTTGAAACTCTTCCAGGTGCAGATGGGCCAGCCGAAGAACCGCGCTCTTACCCGCTGCATGGAGGAGCCCGAACTCCGCCGCGCCATGGAAAAGGCCGAGCTTTCCCTCTACGCTGACACGCAGAAGGTGGAATTCTTCAAGCTCAAGGAAGAGCTGTACTACTTCATCGAAGAAAAGAGCCACGACGCCGATCTCACCGAGATGGGGCGCAACTTCCTCAGTCCTGACGAGCCGGACGCCTTCGTGCTGCCGGACATCGCCACGGTTTACTCTGAGATCGACGGCGACATGACGCTCTCCGAAGACGCCCGCGCCCGCAAGAAGACGGAGATGCAGGACCGCCTCTCCCACCAGGGGCAGCGCATTCACCAGATCAGCCAGCTTCTGCGTGCCTTCTGTCTCTATGAGAAGGACGTCGAATACGTGGTCGAGGAAAACAAGGTCATCATCGTCGATGCGCAGACGGGTCGTAAAATGGCCGGTCGTCGCTGGAGCGATGGCCTGCACCAGGCCGTGGAAGCGAAGGAAGGCGTGCAGATCGACGCAGAAACCCAGACGCTCGCCACCATCACCATTCAGAACTACTTCCGCCTCTACCAAAAGCTGGGCGGCATGACCGGTACCGCTGAAACGGACGCCGCCGAGTTCCATGACATCTACGAACTCGATGTGCTCACCATCCCGACCAACCGTCCGGTGAAGCGCCAGGATCACAACGACAGCATCTACAAGACCCGCCGTGAAAAATTCGCCGCCGTGATCGAGTTGATCCGCGAACTCAACGCCAAGGGGCAGCCGATCCTCGTCGGCACCGCCAGCGTTGAAGCCTCGGAAATGGTCTCACGCATGCTCAAGCTGCAAAAGATCACGCACAACGTGCTCAATGCGAAGTATCACCGCCAGGAGGCCGAAATCGTCGCCCGTGCCGGACATCGCGCCGCTGTGACGATCTCCACCAACATGGCAGGTCGTGGTACCGACATCAAACTGGGCGAAGGCGTCGCCGAACTCGGCGGCCTCTTCGTACTGGCCACGGAGCGCCATGAAAGCCGCCGCGTGGACCGCCAGTTGCGCGGACGTTCCGCACGTCAGGGCGACCCCGGCGAGAGCAAATTCTTCCTCAGCTTTGAAGACGATCTCATGCGCAATTTCGGTGCCGCCGAGCGCATGACGAAAATGATGGAACGCTTTGGCATGAAGGAGGGTGAAGAACTCCAGCACCCCTGGCTCAATCGCAGCGTAGAAACCGCGCAGAAGCGTGTCGAACAGCGCAACTACGTCTGGCGCAAGCGCGTCCTCGAATACGATGACGTGATGAACCAGCAGCGCGAAGTCGTCTATGAATGGCGCAACGACGTGCTCAACAGCAACGACACCCGCATCCTCATCAACGAGGCCGTGGAAAAGGGCATCACTGAGCGTCTCAGCGTCTTCGTGCCAAAAGACATCAAGGGCGACGACGTGGCCGACTATGACGGTCTCCTCGCCTGGGTGAACACAGCGTTCCCGATTGGTCTGCGTGAGTTCGATGCTGCCTTCAAGGCGCTCGATTTCGAGGCCCAGTCCGCCTTCTTGAAGGAGAAGATCCTGGGTGCCTATGAAGTGAAGGTTGGCAATGCCAACCCGACTGCGCTGCAAGAGATCGAGAAGATGATCCTCCTCAACGCTATCGACCGCCTGTGGCAGGAGCATCTGTATGCGCTGGATGCCTTGAAAGAAGGCGTCGGTCTGCGCACCTACGGCCAGAAAGACCCGCTCATCGAGTTCAAGCAGGAAGCCTTCACGATCTTCGCGGAACTGATGAACAACATCAACGGCGAGGTCCTCGGCAATCTCTTCCGCAGCACGCAGCAGCTTGCCGCCTTCGAGCATTTCCTGGCCCAGATGGCCTTGCAGCAAAGCGGAGCCGAACTGCAGCAGCGCCGCGAAGAAGAAGAGGAGAAGCCGGAAGCCGCTCCGAATCCGGGCCGCGACGGTCCCCGTCTCATCCTTCCTAGCAGCAACGTCGCCCGACCCAAGCCCGCCGCCAGCACCGTCGGCCGCAACGACCCATGCCCCTGCGGCAGCGGGAAGAAGTACAAGCAGTGCTGCGGACGGATTGCGTGATGCAGCTGGGAGCGCGGGCCTCCGAGCCCGTCCTGGCCTTCCTAGCCTTGGCGAAGGAGGCAGCACTCCGCATGCGTGAGTAGATCCCCCTGTCGCTCCAGACGCTTTCATCTTGTCCAGATTCGAGCAGAGGGCTGCGTGCTTACTTCGCCGCCTCCAGCCGCTTCACCTTCACCTCATACACCACCCAGTCGGCGGCGAGGGTACCGAGAGCGAGTGTGCCGGGTGGGGTTTTCCAAGCGGGATCCTGGCTGAGGGCGGCCGTGGGGCCGGTCCATCCGTAGAGCGGTTGGTCGTCGAGCGTGGTGGTGATGGTGGCATTGGCACCGTCAAGGCGGACGGTCACTTCGAGATCGTGCTGCTCGGAGTCCTTCACCTGCTTACCCGCCACGACTCCGGTCAGTTTTTTGCCCATCTTGCCGTTCACCTTGTCCAGCCCGGTGTAGAAACCGAGTCCTGGTTGCCCATCCATCTCGAAGCCCACCATCTGGTCGGCAATGGGCAGTTCAAGATGGAAAGTATCCTTAACGGTGAGCTGCCGCAGCTTCACCCGCAATTGGTAGCTCGCATTGGCAAAGTTGCCCGGCATAGGCAGGCTCGCAAAACGCTTGCTCGGGCTGAAGAGCGCGCCGTTTTCCAGATGCCAGCCGTTGCCGGTCTGCTGGATGGTGGCTCTGCTGAGCGGGGCGAGGAGGTCTTCCCAGCCGTCGGCGAGTTTGGGATCGGTGGGCTGGTCGTTGAGCGATCGTGGTTCCCAGATGCGGGTGGGGTTGCCATTGCCCGCGCAGCCAAGGCGCTGGCCGCTGGGGCTGAAGGCAAGCTCGTCGGGTGCGTTCACCATGCCTTGGAATTCCTCCAGCCGCCGGCCGGTCTCGACGTTCCAGATCTTCACGCTCAGGTCGGCGGAGGCGGTGGCCATGATGGGCTTGATAGGATGCCAAGCGAGCGCGGTAATGGGGCCGTCGTGCGCGCGGAACTCCTGCTGCACAGCCAGCGTCGCGGCATCGCGGATGCGCACCATCTTGTCCGCCCCGGCCTCGGCGAAGCGGCGGCCATCGGGCGCGACGGCGAGCACATCCATCGTGGTGCGGTTGACCGCGGTCCGCACGATCTTGCCGGTGGCGACGTCCCAGAGGACGATCCATTCCTCCGAGCCGGGATTGCCGCGCCCCTCCTTGGCCGTGGCCAGACCCACGAGCTGCTGGCCGCCGCTGACCCAGCCGAAGTCCCCGAACTTCCTCATGTCCTTGCGCTCCAGCTTGACCGGTTGCTTGCCGGTGGCGGGATCATACAAGAGCAAATTATAGACGTCGGTAATGGCCGCGAGACGGTCGCCCGTGGGGCTGAGCCGGAGCAGGCGCAATCCGCCGGTTTGCTTGAAGACGGCCGCCTGCTCGGTGTGGGCACCGGGGTTGCGCAGCAGAAAGAGGTCTTTGGCTTCGTTTGTAGAGCCGATGTAGCCGATGGCGGCGAAGCGCCCATCCGCGCTCACGCTGGGCCGGTAATAGTTCCAGATGGGCGGCTTCCAGAGCAGTTCCGGGGTGCCGGCCTGCAGCTTTTGCAGCGCGGCGTTCTGGCCCGGTGCCGCGGCAAAGACCCCATCATCCGATCTCCAGAAGGCAATGCTGGTATGGCCAGAAGTTTGGCTCCGCAGAGTCCATTTCTCCGGCGTGCCAGTGAGGTCCCAAACGCGGGAGCTGGCACCGGCCACGAGCAACTCGCCTGAAAGCGGGTGAATGCCAGCGGCCCTGATATCGCCACTGCCGCCGAGCAGGGATTGCAACGGTGCGCCGGTATTCGCATCCCAGAGCTGGATGGCCTGCCGCCCATCGGGCAGCAAGGCCAGGCTCACCAAGCGTGCGCCGTCGGGAGTGAATGAAAGATTCGCGAAGGTGGTGTTTTGCGCCTGGAAATCGAAGGCGATCTTCCCATCTGCGAGGAACACGCCTTTGATCCTACCGACGAATCCAGCCACGATCAATCTGCCGTCGGGGCGGACGGCAATGGGATTCATCTGATGATTGCCGATCTGGCGCACCATCGTGCCATCCTGCGCGTTCACGAGGCGGCCGCGCTCCTTGGCGCCGTAGGTCACCACCTGCTGGCTGTCCGGGGTGAAGGTTCCGCTAGCCTGCTTTCCCTCCGGCTCATACTTCCAGCGGGGCTGGCCGGTTGCGGCGTCCCAGACGGTGATGCGTGCCGAGGTTTTCTCCACTTGGAGGAGCATTTTGCCATCGGGGCTGAACTCCAACCGATTGGTAATGGGTGCTTCGAACTCCATTAGCTTTTTCCCATCTCGCGCACTGTGGATCAAGATGTGGCCTTCACCATCCTGAAACCCCACGGCGATTCGCTCCCCGTCCGGAGAGAAGGCGATCTTCATCGCTCCGCCAGACTTCGGCGGAAAAACGGGCTTGAACTCCAGCAGTCTGGCACCGGTGCGCACATCCATGAGGGTGATTTTTCCGCCGCCGTCCGCGATGGCGAAGACGCCGGGCCGCCGCGGATCTGCCGCCACGCAGTTAATCGTATTGGCGTTGCGGATGCGGGCGATGGAGCTGTCGGACTGATCGAGCAGGTAGTGCCAGGTGGAGTCGCGCAAGTCCTCGGGCACCTCGCCGAGTGAGGCCTGCATCTCCGGGCCGTTGCCCTCGCGCCGCGCCGCCTCGGCCAGGGCGAGATTGGCTTTCATGGACGACTGTCGCGCAGCCTCGCCCTTCGCCACGGCTTCGGCCTCGGCGGCGATGGCTGATGCTTCGCCCGCCAGGGCACGCTGCTCCTTGACCCGCAGATTGAACACGAACCACACGCCGAGCGCCGTGATCAGTAGCCACGCGGCGGCGGCGGTGGTGAAGACACCCTTGTTGCGCTTGATGAGAAGTTTTACCTGCGTCAGCGCACTCGCATTTTCCGCGCTGGTGGCAAAGCCGCCCTGATACTTCTCAATGTCCGCGCTGAAAGCGGCGATGTTTTGATAACGCTTCGCCTTGTCGAGCGTGAGCGCCTTCATCGCCACGGCAGAAAGTGCATTGGGCACCTGGCCGCCCGGAACATGCGGCAGCGGCTTGATCTTGCTGGCTTCGAGCACATCGCCCTTCGTGTGCGCTTTGCCTTTGCCCGCCGTCGTTCCAAACGTGGTCGGCGCAACGATGTTTGCGCGCGTCACTGTCTCCAGCACCTCCCACACGTCCTTGCCCTCCACCGGCGGGCGCAGGGTGAGGATGCAGTACAAGATGCCACCGAGGGAGAAGATGTCTGAGCGCGCATCCATCTCGTTCACTTTGCCCATCGCCTGCTCGGGGCTCATGTAGTTCGGCGTACCCATGACCGAGCCGTCGAGCGTGGCGGTTGGCGAGGCGTTGGGCGAGATTGTAGAGGAGCGCGGACACTCTTGTCCGCTGATGGGATCCGGAACAGAGCGGACAAAAGTGTCCGCGCTCCCGTCGAGGATCTTGGCGATGCCCCAGTCCATGACGAGGACTTCACCGAACTCGCCGACCATGATGTTTTCCGGCTTGAGATCGCGGTGGATGATCTTCTGCGCATGCGCGAAGGCGAGTGCGTCGCAGACTTTGCGGAAGATGGTGAGCCGGCGGTCGAGGGTGTAGTGATCGAGCGCTTCCCTCTTCTCTCTGCGTAGGTCATCGAGGATCTGCTGCAGCGTGCGGCCCTTGACCAGCTTCATGGTGTAGAAGAGCTGGCCTTCCGCATCACGACCGAGATCGTGAATGGGGACGATGTTGGGATGCTCCAATCTGCCGAGCACGGCAGCCTCCTGAATGAAGCGCTGCTTTTGCTCCTCGCTGCATCCGGCTTCAGACAGCATGACCTTCACGGCGATGGTGCGGCCCAGCTTGCAGTCGCTTGCCTCCAGAATGGCGCCCATGCCGCCCTGGGCGATACGGCGGCCAAACACAAACGGCACTTCCGCATCGGGATTGGCACCGGCGTTTGGAAAAGCCGCAGACGCGAGCTGCGTTGGGGAAGCAGATGGCCTGGCGACGATGAGAGTCTGCATGTCATCCGGCATTGACGCAGGCACTGGCGGGGAGACGCGAAGAGTCGCCATTTCATCCGAGAGTTCGGGGGAGATCGCGGGGCTCAGGTCATCGGGTAAAGCCATGTAGGGGATTTTGGGATACACGTGACTCTTTGGCAATCTTTCCTTCTGCTATCCTCCTTGACGCTCATGGAGCTGATCCTCATGATGGGCGGCCACGCTGACCCGCACCCTCTTCGCCAATCTCTTTTCGCTCTCATTCCCCGCTCTTGCGGTGGATGACTACAAGCTCGGCCCGCTCTCGCAGGAGAAACCGGACGTGCCGAAAGGGCAGGTGATCCCGATGCCGGTGCATGAGTCGACTATCTATGCAGGCACGAAGCGTGACTGGTGGATCCATATGCCTGCGCAGTACGAGCCCAAATCCGCCGCAACGCTCCACCATGCCCCTGCGGCCGCGGGAAGAAGTACAAGCAGTGCTGCGGACGGATTGCGTAAAGTACCCCAGTTGCGCCGCAACTGGAGTCCGACTCAGGATGGAAACGGAGTTGCGACCTGCGGAATACACGGAACAAACGGAAAATCAGAACAAAGCACCTGCGGTTGCTTCACCTTTTGAGTGACCGATGTGGAATGCTCCTTTCCGTAGGTTCTGTTTGTTCCGTAGGCCGGCCATTAAACGGCATTTCAAGCGCCCGTCATTCCACTCAATCGCTGGCGCTCCTCCTGCAGTTTCCGGGACTCGTTCCACACCCAACTATTCAACGGCTGAATCTCAGCATCAAGGCCCTCCAGCCAAGAGGGGCGGGTCGTAAAAGCGAGGTCGCTTTCCAGCGCCACATCCCCCACGCTCACACCCTTGGCGTTACGCAGAGTTTGAGACACGCCCTCGGCAAACTTGCGAAATTCCGCGACGCCGGGCGCATCCGGTTTTAGGTAGCTTTCAGTCAAACATCGCACTGCCTCGGCGCGCCGCGCGCGTAGGCGCTTGGCCTCGGCGCGCCGCGCGCGTAGGCGCTTGATCACCCAGACAATCATCGCCACGAGATTCACCACCATTGCCATGGGGATTGCCATGGGGATACACTGCAGCACATCCGGCAGGAGTTCCGCGTGGTAATAAGCCACCATGCAGCCAGCCAAAACCTCCACCCCCACCAGCCCAATAATCGTCCACAATGCGCCAGCGTCGCGTTGATCATCGGCCGCTTGATGGGTGAGCCAGACGTTACTGACGACATAAATTTTTGGCTGGGGAAAAAGAAAATAACCAAAGGTCATGCTCGTGTTACTTGATACCCGCACTTCTTCGTTAAGGCTCCTCACGAATTCGAGCTGGTAGCAAATGTATCCACGGTGGTCTGCAGGGCGCAGTTGGGGCTCCACCCCCGCATCTGTTGCCTGCGCCAGCGCGCTGAAAAGCTCCCGCACCTCCTCGGATGCCATCAATTCCTGCGCCGTCTGCCATGATGCCGCATCTTCCAGCCTCCGAAGAGTGAACGGTACGCGTAGCATGGCGATGTAGTGCTTCGGGCCTAACGTTTTGCCGCGAGCCTTCACACGCATACTGGCAGGCGCTCCTCTGATCCAGTGCCCTGTGACGAGACTGTTGTTGTTGGTTGTAGCGGTGTCTTCTTTGGCCATCGCGATCAAGACCACCACCACTGCAACCACGACGCTGCTGACCTGCAGGGTCATCGGTACCGTGGCAATGACCGGACTCATAAAGTCCCTGCTGATGCTGATGCTTGCGAAGAGAGCGCCGACGAAATTGATCGGCACCAGGGGAAGCGTCCACCCCCACCAGGTGCCCGTGGGGCTGGGCCAGAAAGCGCTCCCTGGGCGACTTCCAGACAGTTGCCCCAGGGCCGCGAGCCGGACACGTCGTTCCTTGGCGATCATGAACAACCACCAAATGCCATGGAAAAAGAACACGATGGACAAGCCCGCCACGGACGCGAAGCGATACCGCCCCAGCGCCAGCGAGGCCTCGCTCCGATAAGCCGTCACTTCGCGGAAGACCCATTCCTCCCCCGTCTTCTGAATGCGCTCACTGTAAAAGTTGGCGTTGACTCGCTGAACGTCCGCGAATGGGGGGAACTCGATGTGAATGGCTCCCGTCTCGCCGTCGGCTGCGTCTGCTGGGACTTCCCAGGCCACTTGCGCGACCAAGCTCGTGCCCGGTGCTGTGGCAGGGGATTTACCGGAACCCACTTCGACCCGCGTCTGGTTGAGCTTGAAGGTGGCGGAGCGAACTCTCGCTGCCCCCGTCCCGACAAACTTCAGGCCCTTTTCCAGGTAGTCTTTCATCTTGCCTTCGATCAGGTAATAGCCCTTCTGCGTCACGGCAGGCAGCGTGAAGTTCGCAGTCCAGGTTTCCTCAAACGAAGTCCCTGCACTCACCTGCGACAGCGTGACAAAGGGTAGTCTGGCGAGGAAGCCGCAAACAATGCCGAGACTCAGAAGCAACGAAATGAGGTATCGGGCAAGCACAGGTTAAGTGGTTAGATTGTCTGATGATAAAGAGAGACGCCGCCTCCGCAACGACCATTTGGTTCGCTAAGCAACGGGTCCCTGCGACGGTGTGTGGATGATCGAACCGGCAACCATCGGCTTTGACAGTGTTGTTCATCTGCAGGCATAGGCCGCCGATGATGTTTTCCTAGAATCGGGGCATTGGGTCAAGGGAGGGATTCGGCTTGCTCCTTCGCTTTTTCTTGGCTCAACTCCCTTTCATGCGCCTTCTCCTCCCGCTCCTTTTTTCGCTCTCCCTCGCCGCTCTGGCGGTGGATGACTACAAGCTCGGCCCGCTTTCGCAGGAGAAACCGGACGTGCCGAAAGGGCAGGTGATCCCGATGCCGGTGCATGAGTCGAAGATCTATGCAGGCACGAAGCGTGACTGGTGGATCTATGTGCCCGCGCAGTACAAGCCCGAGCAGCCGGCGAACCTGATGGTGTTTCAAGACGGACACGACTACGTCGGCTTGAAGGGCGCGTGGCGCGTGCCTGTGGTGTTTGATAATCTCATCGCCAGCGGGGATATGCCGCCCACCATCGCCATCTTCATCAATCCAGGGCACAGCGGCGAGGTGAAACCGCAGAGCGCCTGGAAGAACAACAACCGGGGCAAGGAGTACAACACGCTGGGAGATGTCTATGCGCGCTTCCTGCTGGAAGAAATCATCCCGCAGGTGCAGAAGGATTACAAGCTCACGGAGAATCCTGAAGGCTGGGCCATCGCCGGAGCCAGCAGCGGGGCGATCTGCGCCTTCACCGTGGCCTGGGAGCGCCCTGACAAGTTCCGCAAAGTCTTCTCCACCATCGGCAGCTACGTCGATCTCGCGGGTGGCCACGTCTATCCTTCCATCATCCGCCTCATGGAGCGCAAACCCCTGCGCGTCTATCTCCAGGACGGCAGCAGCGATCTCGACAACCCCTACGGCAACTGGCCGCTGGCCAACCAGCAAATGGCCAAGGCGCTGGCCTACCAGCAGTACGATTACACTTTCACCTTCGGCGACGGCGCGCATAACAGCAAACAGGGCGCGAGCCTCTTCCCCGAGGCGATGAAATGGCTGTGGCGGAAGTGAAAAACATGAGCTGCCAGCCTAATTGGACTGGGCGATTTGCCAAAAATGCGTTCAAAGGCCATTTTTCACTGTGAATAACTCGGTTTCCACCTTGACACCCTGACCAATCCTCCTAACATCGCGGCCCCTTCTTCCCCAGTCGGAAGATCTCTCGTACATAGAACTCAATGAAGACGTTTTCAGCCAAAGCCCAGGAGCAGAACCCCACATGGTGGGTCATCGACGCCAAGAACCAGATTCTTGGAGACGTCGCAGTCGCCGCAGCCAACCTCCTGCGCGGTAAGACCAAGCCTATTTTCACCCCGCACATTGACACCGGTGATTTCGTGGTCGTTTTGAACGCCGCCGAAGTCCGCCTCAGTGGCAAGAAGGAAACCCAGAAGATTTACACCTCGAAGGCTGGCTACGTCGGCAATCAGAAAATCGAAAACGTCGAGCGCGTGCGTGCTCGCCGTCCTGAGCTTCTCGTCGAGCGTGCCGTGAAGGGCATGGTCCCCCACAATCGCCTTGGCCGTTCCGTGCTGGGCAAGCTCAAGATCTATGCTGATGCCACGCATCCGCATGAGGCGCAGAATCCGAAGCCCTTCGCCATCGCTTAATCCTTTTCCATCGTTACCTATCGCATGAGCAAGCCTCTCAAAACCGCCACCGGCCGCCGCAAGACCGCCATCGCCCGCGTCTTCATCCACGAAGGCTCCGGAAGCATCACCATCAACGGACGCGACTTCGAAGAATACTTCCCGACCGTCGCCCTGCAGAACCAGATTCTGTTCCCGCTGGCTCTTACGAATTCCCGTCAGACCTATGATTTCAAGGTCAACGCCAGCGGCGGTGGCAGCACCGGCCAGGTGGGTGCTGTTCGTCTTGGCATTGCTCGCGCTTTGATCGACGTGAATCCTGAGCTTCGCGGTGTCCTCAAGCAGAACGGTCTGCTGACCCGTGACTCCCGCGCCAAGGAACGTAAGAAGCCAGGTCGCCCAGGCGCCCGCAAACGCTTCCAGTTCTCCAAGCGTTAATCGACTCCTTTTTCAGCTCGATGTGTGCAAAGCCCCGCCCTGTGCGGGGTTTTGTTTTTTCTGTCGCTGGCAGCAGAAATTCGCGCCAAACTCTCCCTCATGTCCTCCGGTCATCTCCTCGTTCTTGGTGCCAGCATCATCTGGATCCTGTTCTGCATGCGCTTCTGGTACGCTATTGACCGGGAGCATACTTGGCAGCGGCGCTTCATCGCCATCGGGGCCGGCATCGGCGGCGGGCTGATTTACCTCATCGGGTTCATGATGCTGCAAATGCTCAAGGAGCCGCCACCGCCTCCCCTGGAAATTGATGGTAGTGATGTCCGGGTGCATGCGCGTCCGCCAGCGGATGAGAAGAAGTGAATCGCTTGGCTTGTTTGGGCAAATGAGCGTTCGGCGTGTTCAAAAGCGGCTCTCCCTCTCCCCGAAGGGCGTCTTGGTCATCGCCACACCCTCGGCGGGGAGAGGTGAGCGCTTTGTGGCCGTGCGCTGTCATAAACCTGGAAGACTACCAAGTCATTGACACTGCCTCGAAGCTTCAATCTTCGAAAGCACTCCTCCTCAAAATGAAAGTGAGTGATGCGGCGTTTCGCTGCCGCTTTGAGAATCGCGTAGCAGCCGAAAGTCATGAAACCTTGGCAAGCCAAAGAAAGCGACAGCTACTCCGCGTCCCCGAAGCCTGACTGTACCAGCTCTTCGAGGTCGGCTACGGCGGCTGCGGCGTCGTTGCCGTCGGCGATGATTTTGATCGTTTCGCCACGTCCGGCAGCCAGCATCATGAGGCCCATGATGCTTTTGCCGTTCACGGGTTCGTCGTCTTTTTCCACCCAGACATCACACTGGTACTTGCTCGCACGTTTGACGAACTGCGCCGCCGGGCGTGCGTGCATGCCCATTTTATTGCGGATCGTAAGTTCTTTTTGAATGCTCATGGTGTGTGGTGGGAGGAGCTGGCGTTAACCTAATTGATCATCCGTCATTTTTTTCAACAACCTTTGGTCAAACTCTATCGCACTGTTGTAGCCAAAGGTGCGCAGTTTGAAATTGATGGCGGCCAGTTCGATCAGGCCGGCCACGTCGCGGCCCGGTTCCACCGGCAGAGACACTCGCCCGATCTTCAGGCCCATGATCTCACGGGTTTCGCTGTTATCCCCCACGCGCTCCAGGTCTTCGGTTTTGGCACCGCGCACGAGTTCCACGATCAAATCCAGCCGTTTGCTCAGGCGCACGGCGCTGACGCCGAAGAGCGCCGCCACGTTCAGAATGCCCAGACCACGGATTTCGATCATCCCACGCGTGATGTCCGGCGCGGAACCGATCACCTCACGGTCTTCGATCAGGCGCAGCCGCACGGCGTCATCCGCCACGAGGCTGGCACCGCGCTGCAGCAGGCCGATCACGCTTTCGCTCTTGCCACAGCCGCTGTCTCCCTGAATCAGCACGCCGAGGCCCTGCACGTCCACCAGGCAGCCATGCACCAGTAGGGTGGGCGCAAAGGCCCATTCCAGCTTGATGGTGGCCGCATTGAGGAACTTCATGGTCATCATGCTCGTCTGAAACACCGAGATGCCGGCGCTGTTGGCGATCTCAATCAAGTCGTCTTCGATGCGGTGCCCGCGTGCCACCACAATGCAGGGGATGTCCCAGGAGCATAGCTGGCTGAAGCGCGCCGCGCGCAGCTTGGGGTCCAGGCCTTCGAGGAAGGAGTGCTCCGAATTGCCGATCACCTGCACCCGCTTGTAGGCGAAGTAGGTGAAGAAACCTGACAGCGCCAGACCGGGGCGATTCACCGATGGCTCGTTGATCTTGCGGGTGTAGCCGGCATCGCTGCCCACCAGCTTGAGCTTGAGCGATTTTTCATTCAGAGTGAAAAACTCCCCCACCGTCACCGATGACGGGCGTTTGACTTTGGTTGGAGGAGGCATGGCTTGACATTAGGCTAAGCTTCACAGCAGCGGCAACGAAAAACCAACTCGGACTGGAAAACAGTCCCCAACCGGTTAAAACATCTACCCCCTGACGCCGCACCCTGCGGCACTGGCTCTTTCCCACCTCCCCCATGCCCCGCAAAAAGGAATCCGTTTTCGACTCCGTAGAGTCTGTCCTCGCAGATATTCGCGCTGGCCGCATGGTCATCGTCACCGATGATGAAGACCGTGAGAATGAGGGCGATCTGATCTGCGCCGCTGAAAAAATCACCGCCGAAATGGTGAACTTCATGGTACGGCAGGGGGGCGGCATGCTGTGCGTGCCGGTTTCCCTCGAAATCGCCGAACGGCTCAATCTGCCCAGCATGGTGCCGGAGAACCGTGAAGCCTTCCGCACCGACTTCACTGTGACGGTGGATGCGGCCAAAGGCATCAGCACCGGCATCAGCGCTGCCGACCGCTGCCGTACGATCCGCCTGCTGGCAGATGCCAAAAGCAAGCCGGAGGACCTTGTGCAGCCCGGTCACATCAATCCGCTCGTGGCCAAACCCGGTGGCGTCCTGCGCCGTGCGGGTCACACCGAGGCTGCCGTAGATTTGGCCCGCCTGGCCGGTCTGCGTGAAGCCGGGGTGCTCATCGAGATCATGAATCCCGATGGCACCATGGCACGGCTGCCGCATCTGAAGAAGTTTTCGAAAAAGCACGGCCTCAAGATGTGCAGCATCGCCGACCTGATCGCGCATCGCCGCCTGAGTGAAAAACTCGTCGAAAAGATCGAGGAGGTGGACATGCCCACCGACTTTGGTGTCTTCAAACTGCACCTCTATAAGAGCAGCCTCGATGGCGTGCATCACGTGGCCCTTGTCATGGGAGACATTTCGCCAGATGACCCGGTGCTTGTGCGCGTGCATAGCGAATGCCTCACTGGAGATGTGTTTTCCTCGCGCCGCTGCGACTGTGGCAGCCAGCTCCACGCCGCGATGAAGCACATCGCTGCCGCCGGGAAGGGGATCATCGTTTACATGCGCGGTCACGAAGGTCGTGGCATCGGTCTGCACGGCAAGATCATGGCCTACAAGCTCCAGGAGCAGGGCTTTGACACCGTGGAGGCGAATTTGAAACTCGGCTTCCCCATGGACCTGCGTGACTACGGCATCGGTGCGCAGATCATCTCCGACCTAGGTGTGCGCAAGATCCTGCTCATGACCAACAACCCGCGCAAGGTCGTCGGTCTCGAAGGCCACAAGCTCGAAATCGTCGAACAAGTTCCCGTCAAATCCATACCCAAACCCGAGAACGCCCGCTACCTCGAAACGAAGAAGAAAAAGATGGGTCACAAGCTTTAGTATCATGTCCAATTACGCCTCTAGCCGTCCACGCCCCACCCAGGAGCCGATCAACATCGCGATCGTCGCTTCGTTGTATAACAACCAGTATGTCCAAGGTCTGCTCAATGCTGCCAAGGAAGAGATCGAAATGATCGCACCCAATGCATCCGTCGATGTCTATCGCGTGCCCGGTGCCTTTGAGATTCCGGTCTGCGTGGAGCACGTGCTGCGCGGCAGCGCGCCGGATGCCGTGATCACCCTCGGGGTTATCATTCGTGGCTCCACTGAGCATGCCGATCTCGTAGGTGCTTCCGTCACGGATGCCTTGCAGCAGATGGCGGTAAGGCACTGCATTCCCGTCATTCATGAAGTGCTGCTGGTCAGCACCGAGGAGCAGGCGGAGGAACGTTGCCTGGGAGCCACCATCAACCGTGGTACCGAAGCCGCGCAGACCTGCGTCAAAATGATCAATCTGTTCGGCAAAATGAAGGCCAGCTTTGCCGGCGAACCCATCGACCACGCCTAACACCATGGGAAGACGCCGCGAAGGCCGCGAGGCCGCCATTCAATATCTCTTTGCTCGTGATCTCCAAGGGGAGGTCAAACCTGGGGAACCCGAGGAGTTTTGGACGCTGCATAGCGCCAAGACCTCCACTCGTGCATTTGCTGAAAGCCTGATCCAAGGAGTGATCAAGCATCAGGAGCAGATCGATTCGAGCATCACCAAGCTGCTGGAAAACTTCAGTTTCGAGCGTCTCGCCGCCGTGGATCGCAACGTGCTCCGCGTGGCCTCCTACGAGCTGCTCTACTGCCTGGAAGTACCCACGCCCGTGATTTTAAACGAGGCCATCGACATCGCCAAAGCCCTCAGCGCCGGTGAATCCGGCTCCTTCGTCAATGGGGTGCTCGATAAGCTGGCGAAATCCCTGCGCAAGCCCGGAGCACCCGCTCCCGCACCCCAAGCCTCCTAGACTTTCCCATGGCCGGTTTTTTCAAATCCCTGATTCAGCGCTTCACCAAGCCCGATATTGATTGGGATGAATTGGAGGCTTCCCTCATCTCCGGGGATCTGGGGCCGCGCTTGGCACTGCAAATCGTGGCCGACCTCAAATCACGCCAGCGCACGCTGCATGGGGCCGACATCGTGCAGGTGGCTCGTGAGCATGTGCGCAAAATTCTGCCCGAATCCACGCCCGCCCTCGACCCGCTGGCAGGCAAGCCCAAGGTGCTGCTCATCGTGGGGGTCAACGGCACCGGCAAAACCACCAGCACTGCCAAACTGGCCCACATTCTCCACCAGCGTGGTCACAAGGTCGTGCTCGCTGCGGCGGACACTTTCCGCGCCGCCGCTGTGGAGCAGCTCACGGTCTGGTCAGAGCGCCTGCAGATTCCTCTCGTCAAAGGACCGCCCAATGGCGACCCGGCTTCGGTCTGTTTTGAGGGCTATGAAAAGGCGCTCAAAACGCAGGCGGACTTCCTCATCTGCGACACCGCCGGACGCTTGCACACCAAGCATAATTTGATGGAGGAGTTGAAGAAAATTCACCGCATTCTTGGGCGCAAGGATGCCGAATCGCCGCACGAAATCCTGCTCGTTTGCGACGCCACCACCGGCTCCAACGCCTTGCAGCAGGCGCGTGAATTTAACAAGATTGTTCCGCTGACAGGAGTCATCGTCACCAAGCTCGATGGCAGCGGCAAAGGCGGTGTGCTGGTGGCAATCCAGCAAGAACTCGGCGTGCCCACCCGCTTCATTGGCCTGGGGGAACGGGTCGAAGACTTCCAGCCGTTTGATTCCAAGCGCTTCGTCGAAGATCTGCTCTGATCCAGCCCTGAGTGGGCCAAAGCTGATACGTTTGTCCGATACTCTGATACCTTTTTATTGGGTGCTCTGGTATCATAGTAGCTTTACCACATTTCCTCCCAAGAAATGCCTTGTCGTGCGAGTATGGCTTTCGCTAAATAGCTGCGTACCTATTTCAATTCACCCCCCCTGGAGGAAATCACCTGTGACGTTCAAATGCCCTTCATGCGACATGCAGCTCAAGGCCGAGCCCGAGATGGCCGGCAAAATTGTCCGCTGTCCTGGTTGCAACACCAAGCTGAGCATTCCGGCTTCGGCCGCTTCTCTTCTACCGACTCCGAGCGGCGTCACGCCACCCGCACCTGCTGATACGGACCCTTTTGGAGCCGTCTATGAGCATGGCACCAGTGCGCCAGATCAACCGCTTTTTACCGGCACGGCAGAGCGGGGGGAGCGTGGTGGCTGGGAGGAAATTGACCCGACGAACCCCAACGGACTGCTCAGCTTCGGCATCGGCTTCGTGCTGTTCCTCGTCTGGATTGGCATTCTGTATCCCTTCAAGGCACCGGAAAGCGTCTCCCCGGCGACTTACACTGGCATGCAGTTCATCGCATCGCTGTTCTTCAAGCACATGCTGGTGAGCTTCATGAACACCCTGTTTTTCACCTGGGCCATGTCGATCCTCTACTTGAAGTTGCAGAAGCTCAGACATCAGCGCAAGGCCCTCCTGCTCGACGTGCTGCCCTGGGAACTTGGCGCAGAGATCAATCGCGACAACGTGGGCCAGTTCATCGACAACGTTTACAAGCTGCCGCACCGTCTGCGTGACAGCATGATGGTGAACCGTATCCGCAAGGCTCTGGAGTTGTTTGAAGTGAAGCAAAACACCGGGGATGTGACGAACATGCTCTCCAGTCAGTCCGACATCGACAGCATGCGCATTGGCGGCAGTTACGCGCTGCTGAAAGCGTTTCTTTGGGCGATCCCGATCCTGGGTTTCATCGGCACCGTCATTGGTCTTTCCCACGCCATTGGTGGCATGAACTTTAGCAACATGACGGATCTCAAGCAGGTGACTTCCACGCTGGGAACTGTGACTGGTGGTCTCGGCACCGCGTTTGATGCGACCCTTCTCGGTCTGGTGCTGGCCATGACCCTGAACTTCCCGCTCAACTCGATGATGAAGGCTGAGGATGACTGCCTCAATGACATCGACTCGTTCTGCAATGAGGTGCTGCTGCCGCGCCTCAATGACGGCGGCAGCATCGCTGGTGGCGACACCGCAGGCATGATGGACACACTCGTGAAAGCGGTGGCAAATGCGCAGAAGGAATTCCTCACGGATCTCAATGCCTTGTCGAAGCAGATCAAGGAGCAGGCCGACAATCTCGACAAACGAGCCGCCGCGCATCAGCAGCGGGTGGACATGGAATTTGCCACGACGTTGAACCGCATGCGTGAAGACGTGACGAATGCCGTGAAGGACAGCGTGAAGACCACCTCGGACTACACGCGCGCGCTCGCCACGGGGATTCAGAGCCTGAACAACTTGCTGTCCGAGTTGGGCGGCAAGCAGATCTTGATTCACCAGGTGAAGAAAAAGGGCTGGTTCAGCAGCAAATAGGTCCCGCAACCTCCGCTCATAGCGATCATGGCCAAACGCCGACATGCCGCCAAAGACGAGATCCTGCTGGTCCCGTTTCTGGACATTCTGTGCTCGCTGATCGGGGTACTGATCCTCATCATCGTGGTGCTGTGCGTGTCACAGACCCAGCAGACCGAAGGGCGTACGCCGGAGGAGGTGCAGATGGCGCAGGATGCCAAGCGCATGCGGCAGGACATTGTGGAGCGCAAGGAGTTGCAGGTCGTGCTCAAGGAGAAGCTGGCCTCTCTGGAAGAGCTGAAAAAGCAGATCGAAGAAAAGGAGCAGCGCTTCATCAAGCTGCGCAAGCTGCTCAGCACCTCGAAGGACACTCAGGAGGCGAACTTGAAGCTCAGCCAGAAGATGCAGAAGGAACTGGATGATCTGCTGCTCGAACTGGATGGCATGAAGCAGCAGCAGGCGGAGAGCAAAAAGGAAATCGCCACCCTCATGGCCGAACTTAAAAAGCGCGATGTGCCGCCGGAAAAGAAACTGCCTCCTGTGATCGTGCAGCCGTCCGGCAGCGGCATGGCGGCGGACACGAAAGTCTATTTTGTCGAAGCCACCGGCGGTGCCTTGAAAATTCTAGGTGCCTGGGGGGAGGACTATCGCCTCAGCGCCACAGCGGCCGTGGTGGTGGCAGATGTCGCCTACAATCACTTCCTTGCCGAAGTCGCCAAAAATCCCAAGTCGCTCGTGCTGTTTTTGATTCGAGACGATGGCCAAGTAGCCTTTAACAATGGAGCCGGTCGTGCTGAGAACGACTACAAAGTGCGCGTTGGCAAGCTGCCCATTCCTGGGCGCGGCGTGCTTGATCTCGCGTTGTTCGCCAAATTTCGCGGCACCGTGCCGCCGCCACCTGCTGCTGTACCAGCACCCGCCGCACCCCCAATTCCACCCAAGAAAGAAGCCTGACGCACCATGGCGAAACGCAAACCTCACGAAGAGCAAGAACTGCCGTTCGTCGCCTTGATGGACACGATGACCAATGTCGTCGGCGTGCTCATCATCGTGCTCGTCATGGTGGGCCTGAGTGTGGCCAGCGCGGTGAAAAAAGTTCTCTCAGATCTGCCGCCAGTGACGAAGGATGAATTTCAGCAAATTCAAGAGCAGGTGAAACAATTGCCTGAGAAACTCGATCCGCAAAAAGTCGAGGAGCAGCATAAGCAGGCGGAAGCAGAGCTCAAACGCGTGCAAGAGGAACTCAAGACCGTCGATACCTCAGACTTGCAGTCAAAGATGAAGTTCATGGATCTTGAGGCCTTCCAGAAGCAGTTGGAGCAGCGGAAAAAAGAGCGTACGGCCAGCAAGGCCGAGACGGACAAAATGCTGGCGGAAGTCGAACGCCTCAAAGCGCTCCTCGATCAGACGCCCGTATTCCAGCCGCCACCTCCGACCTACGTGCGCCTGCCGAATCCGCGCGCTTACCCAGCCAAGCCCAACGAGACGCGCATTCTCGTGGCCAAACAAGGGGTGCTGTCCTTCAATCAGACGAAGTTTCTCCAGCCGATCCTCGATGGCATGGAGAAGGTGAAGTCTCAGCTCGAATTCCAAAAGGTGGAATACCCACCGTTTGCCAAGCTGCTCGAAGGCATTCTGGGGTCTGCCGCCAATGCCCAGAAAGCGTGGCCAGACATCGCCCCCTTGGTGGACCGGGTGCAGATGGAATACGTGGCTCAGGCCTACAAGGCACTGGTGGCCGGCGGCGTTCAGCCCAGCAAGCAGTTGCTCAGCGCCATTGCCGATCTTGCGATTCCCACCCGCCAGACCATGCCCGTCGTAGCCGAGGCCATTGTCGCTGCGGCCAAAGGGGATGTCACCCTGTGGGTCAAGCTCGATCCTGCCGTAGCTCCAGCGCCGCCGGTGATCAAGGCCAGCGCCGCCGCTGGCAAAATCACCTTCTCCTGGGGAGCCATCACCAAGGAAGTCAAAGCGACGCCGAAGGATGTCGTCGGGTACTTTCGCGATCTCGCCAAGATCCCAAGCATCGAGAATCTGAGCAAGGCCCGCACCATTTACGACGCCACGCGCATTCAGGTGCTGATCCAGCGCGCTGCCACCAGCCCGCTACTGGCGGGTTCCTATGGCTTTGAAGCCAAGATTCTGCCCACCCTGCCATATGTGCAGTTGGCCCTCACGCCCAAAAGTGGTGGCGGTGAGACCGTTGAGGCCATGAAGCAGCCCAATTCCCCCTACATCCGGCTCATGCGCGACATCAAGGCCGACCCCAGCGGGGTGGCCGTCTTTCAGGTGATGCCAGACGCCTTTGAAGCCTACTTGGAAGCCCGTAAGATCGCCGATGAAGTGGGCGTAGCGGCCACCTGGGAGTTTCTGGCCAAACTCGACCTCGTCGTCAATATCACCGGATATGAAGTTCAGCGCCTAGTTCCCACTCCTCCTCGTGCTGCCGCTGCGGGGGTTCCCGCCGCAGTAACCATCGCCCCGCCCAAGCGCTCGCTGGATTGAAGGCTGTCAGATTTTCCTGAAGAAAATGTCATAATGTCGCCTTCTTTTCAGGAGTTCATGGACAGTCGGCATTCCAGTGGCACCTTCGTCACCTGTCTTTCCATTTGCGTTCCGATGCCCTCAGCTTCCTCGCCCAATCTCCTCCCTTTATTCGACAAAGTTCGTAAATTCCGCGCTCTAGATGAAGTGCGTGCTGCAGGAATCTACCCGTACTTCCGGGAGATCTCCTCCGCTCAGGACACTGAGGTCATCATCAACGGTCAGCAGGTGCTCATGCTGGGTTCCAACAGCTACCTCGGCCTCACCAATGACCAGCGCATCAAGGACGCCATCTGCCAGGCGGTGCAAAAATACGGCAGCGGCTGCGCTGGCTCACGCTTCCTCAATGGCACGCTCGACATTCATGTGCAGTTGGAAGAAGAACTGGCGCAGTTCATGAAAAAGCAGGCCGTACTGCTCTACAGCACCGGCTTTCAGGTCAATCTCGGCGTCATCAGCGCTATAGTGGGGCGGGAAGACTGCATTTTGGCGGACCGGGCGAATCACGCCAGCCTGGGAGCGGGCTGCCAGATGTCCCCCGGCAAGACCTTTCTGTTTTCACACAATGACATGACTTCGCTGGCGCGGCGACTTGCGCATCTCCCGCCGGAGTCCCCCAAGATCATCGTGGTGGACGGGGTCTTCAGCATGGAGGGAGACATCATCAAGCTGCCCGAGTTGGTGAAACTGGCCAAGCAGTACAACGCTGCCGTCATGGTGGACGACGCCCACAGCATTGGCGTCCTCGGTGAGAATGGCTCCGGCACCGCATCGCATTTCGGCCTTGTCGATGACGTACACCTCATCATGGGCACCTTCAGCAAATCGCTCGCCAGTCTCGGCGGCTTCATTGCCGGGGATTGGGACACGATCGACTACCTTAAGCACCACTCACGCCCCCTCGTGTTCAGCGCCAGCATGAGTCCGGCCAACGTGGCCGCTGCGCTCGCAGCGCTGCGCATCATGATCGCCGAACCCGAGCGCATGGTGCAGCTCTGGGCCAATACGGAGCGCATGAAGCAGGGCCTACTCGCGCTCGGCTTCAAACTTGGAGCCACTGAAACGCCGATTCTGCCAGTGTACGTGAACGACACCCTGAAGACCTTCATCTTCTGCAAACGTCTGCAGGACGAAGGCGTGTTCGTCAATCCAGTGATCCCCCCCGGTGTTCCTCCCGGCGAAGAATTGCTACGCGTCAGCCTCATGGCCACTCACACCTTCTCGCAGATCGACCGCGCCCTGGAGAAATTCGAGAAGATCGGCAAGGAACTCGGCATCATTTAGTCAGCCGAGTTTCACGTCATACTTAAAGTCCAAAGCACTTGCAACTTCGGACGAAATTCGTGACTGGATGAGGCTAGATGCCCATCACTTTCCGAATGATCCAATCAAGCAGCCGGTCAGGCACGATCCGCACCAGCAGCGAACCCGCGATCGAATCCAACCCTACGGGGTAGCGCGTGCGCGGCCTGCGGGCTTCCAGCGCATGGGTCACCGCCTTGGCGACTCTCTCCGGCGGAATCGCCATAGACGGAACTTTTTCAACCATCTTGCGCAGCGCGGCGATGGGGGCTGCATACAGCTCCTCGCACTGCGGCGGCAGTCCGACGAAGAGATGCTCTGCTGCTTCGCGCGATTTGGTCCAGATCGGCGTCTTAATGGCACCCGGTTCGATGAGGGCGACGTCAATGCCCCAGGGCCGCAGCTCGATGCGCAGGGAGTCTGCGATGGCTTCCAGTGCGTGCTTCGTGGCCCCATAGCCCGCCAGGAAGGGTTCGCACATGAATCCAGAGTTTGACCCCATCAACACAATGCGCCCATGCCCGGCACGGATCAGCGGCATGACCGCCTGCGTCACTGCGACGAGTCCCAGCACATTGATCTCGAACTGCCGCTCAAAAGCTTCCAGCGGCATGAATTCAAGAGGTCCCGCAAGCGCGATGCCCGCATTGTTGACGACTCCCTGCAGCCCCGCTGCGCCGCACTGTGCGCTGATTTCCTGAATCACGGTTTTGATTTGCTCGCGGTTCGTCACATCCAGGATGACCGGGATGATCTGCCCCTCGGCCCCGGCCACGAGTGCCTCGCCATCCGCCATTTTCCGCACCCCCGCAAAGACCCGCCAGCCACGACCTGCCAGCATGCGCGCGCAGGCCGCACCGATGCCAGTTGACGCTCCGGTGATGAGAACATGGCGTGCGGCAGTGGAGTTGTGGACTGGCATGATGGGAAGTGGAAGGCGTGAGATCACAGCGAGTATTCGATGACCCGCTTCTTTGTCGAGCGCCGGTTCCGCTTTTGTTGGAACGTGTTGCGCCATTCGGCATTCCTCCACCAGATGTTGCCTGTCTCTGGAATTCAGCTAACAATTGCCAATGAATTCACGCTACATCCTTGGCCTTGTGCTCTCTGTTCTGCTCCTGCTCCCAGCGTGCAACTTCAAGTACGGTACTCCTGCACGTGGCTACGGCTACCCAGCGGGATTGTCGGTTCTGGCTCCCCGACTCGGCAGTTCCGGCAATTACACCTACTACCCACGGTTTGAGGCCTACTATCACCGCGCCTCCAAGCAGTTCTACTACCCCAACGGCAAGAACTGGGTGGTCCAGCCGACCGTGCTCAGCAGCACCCCGCAGGAAGTCTGGGACAGCCCGAGCGTGCCGTTTCAACTCCCTGATCACCCGTCCAAATACCACGCACAGATCAAACAGGCCTTTCCCTCCACCTGGACCTCTGGCCAAGGCCGCTTTAACGAACCTTACGAGTTTGGCCGCAGCGGCTGGGATATTGACCGCCGGTAAGGCGAACGCGGGGGAGGGGAGTTTCAAGTTGCTCCGATGCTGAGCGCTTGACCCCTCCCCGCCGCTGGCCAACTCTCGCCCGCATCATGGAGCGTCTCATCTGCCTTTTCGGACTTGTCGTGTTTGTGGCGCTGGCTTGGGCGCTGTCGGAAAAACGTCGGTTGTTTCCCTGGCGTACGATGTTCAGCGGACTGGCGCTGCAACTGATCTTTGGCGCGCTGATTCTCCGCACCCAACTGGGGCACGATTTGTTTGCGCTGCTGGACAAAATGTTCCGCCGCCTTCTGGAGTTCGCGAATGAGGGTGTCGGGCTGGTCTTTGGCCCACTCGGAGGGCCTGCCACCCTACAGACCGCGTTTGGCCCGGGCCACAGTTTTATCCTCGCGTTGACGATCACCGGCAGCATCATCCTCGTCTCTGCGCTCTCATCCTTCTTCTACCATTACGGCGTGCTGCAATGGGTCGTCAAAGTTGCCGCCTGGGTGATGCGCCGAGTCATGCGCACCAGCGGCAGCGAAACCCTGGCCGCTGCAGCGAACATCTTCATGGGCCAGACGGAAGCCCCGCTCGTCATCAAGCCCTACCTCGCACGCATGACCCGCAGCGAGCTGCTCTGCCTCATGGTCGGCGGCATGGCTACCATCGCCGGTGGCGTGCTCGCGGCCTACGTTTCGTTTGGCATCTCCGCCGGGCATCTGCTCACGGCCTCGGTGATCAGTGCCCCCGCTGCACTGATGATGTCGAAAATCCTGATCCCTGAGACCGAAGAAAGCGAAACCGCGCACGGCGCCAACAAAGTCATCGAACGCGAAACCGCCAACGGCATCGACGCGCTCTGCCTGGGTGCCAGCGACGGCATGAAGCTGGCGATTAATGTCATCGCCATGCTCATCGCCTTCGTCGCGGTGGTGGCGCTGTTTAATTACATGCTCTCCCTCGGCCTGCGTGCCTTCGGTCAAAACGTGCCGCAGCCTCTGCAACTCGTGCTTGGCTGGCTCAATGCGCCCTGCGCCTGGCTCATGGGTGTACCGTGGTCCGAGTGTGGCCAGGTGGGCGCGCTGCTGGGCGAGCGCGTGGTGCTGAATGAATTCCTCGCCTATCTGCACCTCAGTCAGCAGGGTGGGACCCTCTCGCCGCGCAGTGCGGAGATCGCGACCTACGCGCTCTGTGGCTTTGCCAACTTTGGCAGCGTCGCCATTCAGATCGGCGGTATCGGGGCGCTAGTGCCGGATCGCCGAGGTGAACTGGCGCAGCTCGGCATCAAATCCATGATCGGCGGCCTCCTGGCCTGCTATTGCACCGCTTGTGTCGCGGGATTGCTGCTTTAAAGAGTGGTCTGCATGCCAGCACCTACCGGCCTCCATGTTTCCGACCTCCGCTTTGCCTACTCGGCTGAGGGCTTTCGTGTGCATGTGCCGCAGCTCGATCTCGCCTCAGGCAAAGCGCTAGCGCTGGCCGGACCCAGCGGGGCAGGGAAGTCCACCCTGCTGCGCCTGCTCACCGGCTTGCTGACGCCCACGGCGGGCAGGGTCAGCCTCGGGGCTGCGCAGATGGACACGATGACTCACGAAGCGCGCCGCGCTTTCCGCCTCCAGCACATCGGCCTTGTCTTCCAGGACTTCGCTTTGCTCGACTACCTCACTGTTTCCGAAAACATCCTGCTGCCGCATCAGTTCCGGGGGGATGTGGTCACTGCGGCTCGCACCAAGATGCTCGAACTCACCCAGCGTCTGCACATCGACCGCTACCTCGACAAACGCGTCTCCCACCTTTCTCAGGGAGAACGCCAGCGCGTCGCGGTGGCGCGTGCGCTCGTGCATGAGCCGCAATTCGTCTTTGCCGATGAACCCACAGCCTCGCTCGATCCCGCACGCGGGCGCATCGTGGTGGACATGCTCCTCGAAGACGCGCGCAGACGCGGTGCCTGCCTCGTCATGGTCACGCATGATCCCAATCTGCTGCCGCTCTTTGATCAAACCGTGCGCATGGAGGACTTCGCCACCGCATGAGCGCCGCCTTCCATCTCGCCGCGTGCTACGTGCTGCGGCACCGCATCCAGAGTGCGCTGCTTGCTGGCGCACTCGGGCTTGTCTTCGCTCTGCCGCTGTGCCTGCGCGTGCTGATCGAGCACGCCCAGCAGGAACTCCGCGCCCGCGCCGCCGCCACGCCGCAGATCGTCGGCACCCGTGGCAGTGCGCTCGATCTCATGATGACCGCGCTCTACTTCAAGCGCGAGAACCTCCTGCCACTGCCCTTTGGCGCGCTCACCGATCTACGGTACAACCATTCCGCCGCCGCCATCCCGCTGCACGTCCGCTATCAGGCCCAGGGCGCACCCATCGTCGGCACGGAGCTGGAATACTTTCCCTTTCGCGGTCTGCACCTCGCCGCAGGCAAACAGATGACTCGCCTCGGCGATTGCGTCGTCGGGGCCGCTCTCGCGAAACAGCGCGGCCTACAACCCGGTGGCCACCTTTTCTCCACGCCCGAGCAAGCCTTCGACATGGCCGGCGTCTATCCCCTGAAGATGCGCGTCACCGGCATCCTCACCTCGAACGGCACGCCCGATGACGAGGCACTCTTTGTTGATCTCAAAACCGCCTGGCTCATCGAAGGCCGTTCCCATGGCCATGACGATCTGCAAAAGGACCAGTCCGTCGTCTTGAAAAAAGAAGAAGGAAACGTCGTCGGTAACGCCGCCGTGCGCATGTTCAACGAAGTCACCGATGCCAATATCGCCTCCTTCCACTTCCATGGCGATGTTTCTACCTATCCCATCAGCGCCGTCATCCTGCTGCCGCAGGACGCTAAAGCCGAGGCCCTGCTCGCCGGTCAGTTCGCTCGCTCCAAAGAGCAACAGCTCATCCGCCCGCGCGATGAAATGGACGCCCTCCTCACCCAGCTCGTGCGCCTTGAAGGCTTCGCCGCCAGTGCCCTCTTGCTGACTGCTACCGCCGCATTGCTCGTCACCGCGCTCGTCTTTGCGCTCTCCTTCCGTTTGCGCCAGCGCGAATTCGCCACCCTCGAAGACGTTGGGGTCTCGCGAGTCTCGCTCATCAGCGTCAAAGTGCTCGAAGTCCTCATCATCGGCCTCGCCGCCGCCGTGATCGGCCTGCTCCTGCTCAAGTTCTCCTCCCTTGCCGCACCGTATTTGCTGCGCTGGGCCTTGTAGATGGGCGTGGTTGCAAGCACCGGGTTTTTGTGAGAGGATTCACCATGCCTTTGGAAGAAATCGAAAAACAAATCACCCAGCTAAGCCCTGAGGAACTTAAAAAGTTCTCGGCTTGGTTTGATGATTACCTGTCCGACGAATGGGACCGGCAGATCGAACGTGACGTCAATGCGGGGAAGTTTGACAGGATATTTGCTGAGATTGATGCTGAAGTTAAAGCAGGGCTGGTGCAGCCACTATGAAGCACAACACGCGTGCTTCGTTCTGGAAATATCTTGAGCAACTCCCGGCGGATGTTCAGGAACTGGCGCACAAGAACTTTGCCCTCATGCAGGCGGATGAACGCCACGCCTCAGTACGCCTGAAAAAAGTCGGCAAGCTTTGGTCCGCTCGCGTGGGTGAAAATTATCGTGCGCTTGCCCAACAGACCGAAGTGGGCTTGGTCTGGTTTTGGATCGGCCCCCACCACGAATACGACAAATTCCTTTAATCTACTGTGTCCTACCCCATCGACGCCCTCATTTACGCCCTGGATGTCAATCCCGACATCAGCACTGAAGGGCGTGTGCTCTTCCTGCGTGCCCAAGCACATCCTGCTCTGGAGCACTTCGAAGGCCGACTCGTCTGCCAGCAGACCTGGAAGCCCAAGGCCAACCTTCTCCAAGCAGCCGGACATCGCGTGGAGCGCGAGGTCAACGGACTCTTCGACCTCGTCCTCGTGCTTCCCGATCCACAGCGCGATCTCATGCTCGCTGACCTTACCCGTGCCCACGATCACCTCGCCCCCGGTGGCATCCTCATAGCCGCCGTACACAACGACGCCGGCAGCAAACGCTGCGAGCAGTACCTTCGCGAAGTCGCCGGACAGATCGACTCCCTCTCCAAGCACCACAGCCGCGCCTTCTGGGCCACCAAGCACGAGAACAAACCCTGGAAAACCGACCTGCTTGAACGCTGGCGTCAGGGGGCCGTCATGCGCCGCATCCTCGATGGTCGCTTCTGGTCCCGACCCGGACTCTTCAACTGGGACCGCATCGACGAAGGCTCCGCTCTCCTTGCCAAGCATCTTCCAGAGACGATCGAAGGCAACGTCGCCGACTTCGGCAGCGGCTGGGGCTTCCTGAGTGATCACCTCCTGCGCCACTGCCACGACATCGCCACCCTCGACATCTACGATGCCGATGGCGACTGCTTCGAATGCGCCCGGCGCAACCTCGGACTCGTCCCCACCAAGGTCAAAGCTCACCCGCACTGGCAAGACATCACCACCGGCTTCGAGCGCACCAAATTTGACGCCATCGTCATGAACCCCCCGTTTCACGAAGGCAAAGAGGCCGATCCCCTCATCGGCCTCAAATTCATCGCCGCTGCCGCCCAGGCCCTGCGTCCCGATGGGCAACTCTGGCTCGTCGCCAACCGCCAACTCCCGTACGAGAACCTCCTCACCGAAGCCTTCGCCCAGATGGACAAGGTCATCGAAACCGGCGGCTTCAAAGTTCTCCACGCACAAAATCCCATCATCAAGCCCACCTATGTGCGTCGCGGCAAGCGCCGTCGCTGAGCACGCCGCGAAGGATGTCAGAAAGAATGCAAAACAGAAGAACAAAGCGTTTGCAAAACAAGGCACCGACTCGATAATCGCGGCCCACTTCGAAAGGAGAATGGGTAGGTACCCGAGCGGTCAAAGGGGGCAGACTGTAAATCTGCTGGCTTACGCCTACGCTGGTTCGAATCCAGCCCTGCCCACCACCTTCATTCTGAGTGAGTTAAAGACCAAAGCCCCGCCCCAAAGGCGGGGCTTCTTTTTTGAGTGTAGCCAGTTTGTAGCCACTTTTTCAATCCAGTTTAGTTCGTCACGTTCTCAACCGTTGGACGAACAGAAAAATCAGATGTCACACCGTCACATTGGGGTGGGCAATCCGTTGCATGAAGGCTGCAATTCCCCACCGATCCGCGTTATAGAGATTTGAGCGACCAAGACTTATCTTTGGCCGCCTCATCCACCCACCATGCCCAGGCGAACCCATTATTCGCCCTGCATCGACCGGGTCGTCATCTGCGCTCTGTATCATGAAGGCCGGCGGCTGCGCCGTCCCATGACACGGCTGGTCAATGATCTTCTTACCTCCTGTCTGCGCGACACCGAGGCCTGGAGCATTGCGGCCACACAGATGAGCGTCCCGTCTCAGGGCAACGCACAGGAGGCTGGCACCACGAGCTAGCCATACCACACCGCCACGGAATTCCGTCCGCATCACACCCGGTCTCTCTCACGAGGGGCCGGGTGTTTTGTTGGCGGGCGTCACGTGGCGGTTTCTCAGCACCGCAATCCACCACCCAAACCACACACCCTCCAAGGAGACACACCACTATGGCCATCAAACTCAGCGCCAACTACAGCAAAAAACTCGGTCTGCCCCAGTACAGCAGTCACAGCTTCAGCGCCTCCGTTGAAGTCGAGCTCAGTGACATCACCCAGGTCGAAGCCGAAGTGCAGAAGCTTTACCAGCTGCTGCAGCACTCCGTCGATCAGGAAATCCAGCACACCGGGTTCATCCCTGGTTCCGAGGGCAACAATAACGGCACCAGCAACGGTCGCGCACAACCGCAGCCCAACGGCAACGGACGCAGCTACCCGGTCCAAAACAACGGTCGCTCCAGCAACGGTTCCCATGCGCACCCGCAGCCCCGTGCCGCTGGTGATGCCTGGAACTGCACCGACGGTCAGCGCGGGTTCATCCTGCGCATTGTCAGCGACAACAACATGGAAAAGTCGGAGGTCGAGGATCTGTCCCAGCAGCTCTTTGGCATCGGCGTGAAGCAGCTTAACAAGATGCAGGCTTCCCAGCTCATCGACGACCTGCTGGTCAAGGTCGGCAAACCCGCCACCCGCCAGACCCGCTGGCAGCCACCACCCACCCAAGCCCAAGCCGCATGAACACGCTCGCTGAAGCTCCCCCAACCCAAGAGCTTAGCGAGCAGGACATCATCCGCGCATTGCAGGACACCGTGTCAGCTTCACGGCTGTCGCTGTTCCTGCAATGCCGGCTGAAGTTTTACTTCCGCTACGTGCTCAAACTGCCGAAGCCCAAAACGGCCTCACTCCATCTTGGCAGCGCGGTGCATGCCGTCCTGAAGGCATGGAACAAGGCACGCTGGCTGCAGCAGCCGCTCTCGCTCAAGGAGGTTCACGAAACCTACCAACAAGCCTGGGCGGACACCACCGAAGGCCCCGTCCAATGGGAGCCCGGTGAAGAAGAGGACGACAAGACCACTGGCTGGCGGCTGTGCGACACCTACATCCGGCAGAACGCGGCTATGGCGCTCACCAAGCCTGATGCCGTGGAAGTGTCCATTGATGCCGATCTTGCCCACCATGGTCTGCCCCGCCTGATCGGCATCCTCGATCTGGTTCAGCACGGCAGCATCATCGACTACAAGACCAGCGCCTCGACACCCAACCCCGGCACTGTTGGTCATCTCCACGAGATCCAGACCAGCAGTTACGCCATCCTGTACCGCTATAACACGGACCAACAGGAAACCGGCATGCAACTGCATCACCTGGTCAAACTCAAGAACCCTAAGGTCTGCATCACCGACCTGCCGCCCATGAGCCAGTCCCAGCAGACCCGACTGTTCCGGCAAATGGAAGCCTATCTCGATGGCTTGCAGCGACCTGACTTCATCCCTTCGCCTGGGATGCAGTGCTCAAGCTGCGAATTCGTCAATGAGTGCCGCCGCTGGCATTAACCCCGACGCAGGCCGGTGCTCAGTGTGAGCACCGGCCTGCTCACCACCCCATCCCACTTATGAAACATCTCATCCTCATTGCCTGCCTGTTGTTCGCGGCTCCACCGCTGCATGCAGGCTGGTTCTCCAAAGATCCACCACCTCCGCCCCCACCGCCGGACCTCGGTCCGGAATACCGCTCTAAGATCTCCAAACTCGAAGAGCAAATGTCGGAACAGCACGTCATCGCCGACCGCTGGAAGATTGCCACGGGCAGTCTCGCGTTCGGAGCCCTGCTGTTGTTTGTCATCGGAACCGCCCTCGGGGCCAAAACACGCCAACATTATGATGGAACAACCCGAATGGGACGAACAGTCCCCACCACCCCGCCAGCTCCCAACGGTGCCCGCCACCACATGGGCGAAGCAGGTCCGCCAGATCGTCATCCGACGATGGCAGCCTGAACCGCTGAGCGAACCTGTCGTTGACCACGACCTCCCCCACCTGAGCGCCATTGAGCGTTCGGCCGAGGTCGTCAGCTTCACCTGCCGTCGGTTTGAATACTGGATCTCACCGCAGGGCGTCCTGCGCGAGTGGTTCAAGTTCAACCTGCGTCTTGCTCTCGGACTTGCGGTGCCCGCCTTGCTGGTTGCACCGCTGGTCACGCTGGCTCTGAAGCAGTTCGGCATCTGGATCGACCTCATCACCCATACCACCTCCAACATGGTGCTCGTGCCGCTCTCAGCCATGCTGGTCATCGGCCTCATCTGCGGGCTGATTTCCATCGGGAAATCGATCCTGACGATGCGCATGCGCCAGCAACAACGCCGTGATCCATACAACTACTGACGCGGCAGGCACCCAACCACTCATACCAACCCAGAGCCGGATGATCACAGGATCGTCCGGCTCTTTTCATTTCAAGAAAGGAACACACCCCATGGAAAGCATCACCCTGTACTTTCGCTCAGGTCCCTCCGACAAAGTGTATCAGGCCAGCATCTGTCCCAAGGATGCCGGGTATCTCGTACACTTCGCCTATGGCCGGCGCGGCTCCACGCTCAACACTGGCAGCAAAACACCGACACCCGTCGAATACCCCATCGCCAAAGACATCTACGACAGGCTCATCCGCGAGAAAATGGCCAAGGGCTACACGCCTGGAACCGACGCGGGCACCACCACGCTGCCGGATTCCCCCGGCCAGCACAGCGGCATCCAGTGCCAGCTCCTCAACCCCATCGTCGAACAGCAGCTCGACCAGTTCCTGCTCAATCCCGACTACTGGATGCAGGAGAAGCTTGATGGCCGCCGCCTGCTCCTCAAAAAAGACGGCGACCATATCACCGGCATCAACCGACTTGGATTCCCCACCGCCGTTCCTGACGAGATTGCCCGCAGTGCCGCTAAATACCCGCGCAACTTCCTGCTCGACGGTGAAGCGGTCGGAGACACCTACCATGCCTTCGATCTGCTCACCATCGGCCCAGAGGACTTGCGTCCTCTGGCGTTCTCCGTGCGCTACCTGCGGCTGCGCGACATGCTCAACGCCTTCTATCATCCTCACATCCGGGAAATTCGGGTATTCTTCCCTCCTCAAACGGCTGGCTGGTTCCAGCAGTTCAAAAGGGAGGGGAAAGAAGGCGTGGTGTTCAAACACAAGGACGCGCCGTACACTCCCGGCCGTCCCAACAGCGGTGGCAGCCAGCTCAAGTTCAAGTTCCATGAAACCGCCTCGTTCATTGTCACCAAGGTGAACGATAAGTGGAGCGTCTCATTGATCTTGTTTGAGGGCGACAAAGTGCGCCCCGCTGGCAACGTCACCATCCCACCCAATCACGATGTTCCCGAACCGGGAACCGTGGTGGAGTGTCGCTACCTCTACGCGTTCAAGGAATCCGGCAGCATCTACCAGCCGGTTTATCTCGGAGCGCGTTCGGACATCCGTGCGGCTGAATGCACCACGGCCCAGCTCAAGTACAAAGCTGAGGTGTCACTGGCCGCCGCCTAGCCAACTCAACCCACGCTCGAAGCCCATGTGCCCTCACACGGTGCATGGGCTTTTTGCGTTTAACCCACCAACACTATGAATCCCATCACACTCCCCATGGCGGAATTGAAACCCGCTCTGGCAGGACTTGGCAAATTGATCAACCCAAGAGCCACGCTGCCTGTCCTGCATCACGTCAAAGTCGAACGCACGTCCGACGGCTGGATCGCCCTTACCGGCACTGATCTGGACCGCTTCGTCACCCTGCGACTCGAACAACCCGCCGAAGGCCCGCCCATGGTTGTGCTCATTCCGTATGACCAGCTCATGCAGCTCTCCAAAAACTGCAGCAAAGACGAACGCCTTCTCATCGAAACCACCGATCAAGGAACCGTCATACGATTCGCTGTGGCCAACAACCTCGGCGCGTCCAAGGTCAAGCCGTTCCCTGTGGATGAATTCCCCCAGGTGCCACGCATCAAGACCGAGTCTGTTCCACTGCCTCCAACAGTCCGTGAGTCGCTTCACCAGGCTCTCGACTGCGCCAGCACCGATGAAACCCGCTACATCCTCAACGGTGCATTCATCGACGCCAGCAACCCCAAGGCGTTCAATGTGGTAGGAACGGACGGCAAGCACCTCTACAGTGCGAATTCGTTCACTCTGCCAATCAAGCTCTCGGTGCTCATCCCATCACACAAGTTCCTCGGCTGGAAGGAATTCAATCAAGATGGCGAATGGCAGATGAAAGCCGATAACGAACACATCCAACTTTCCAGTCGTCGTTGGCGGTTCATCACCCGTCAGATCCAGGGCAAATACCCTGACTGGCGTGTGACGATTCCCAATCCAGCCGACGACAAGACCCACATCACCCTGGACCCGTCAAAGCTGGAAACGCTCATCAAGCTGGTTCAGCGCATTCCTTGCCACGATCCAGACCGCTACCAAACCATCGGTCTTGAATGGAGAGACGGCCAATTCCTGCTCCTTGGCAAAGACTCCGACAACGAGCCTTGGCTACGCATCCCAGTGCCCGACATCCAAGGCAATGGCCCCGAGATGACCATCTTCCTCAGCCGACGGTTTCTTATCAAAGCCTTCGGCTACGGCATGAACACCATCAGCCTAGTCGATTCAATGCACCCCCTGAGGTTTCACGCCCAAGGGAAGCAAATGATCGTCATGCCACTGCGCATGGATCCCGGCCAGCAACCTGCACCACCACCACCCGCTCCGGTCAGCATGCCGCCATCCCGGCCTGTTTTGCCGCCTGCACCACCACCCCAACCCATGATCACGAACCCCACCTCCGAAGGACCATCACCAGCATCCAACGATCCCAAAAACGCCGTGGAAGAAGCCATCGACATGACCTTGCTCATTCGAGACAAGCTCAACGAAGGCTTCAACCTGCTGCGCGATCTGTCCGTGAAACTCAAAACCATCAACCGCGACCAGAAGGCCAGCAGCCGCGAATTCAACTCCGTGCGCTCCACCCTGCGCAGCCTGCAGGGCCTCAAGCTGTAAGCCAAACCATATACCTCCATTCACCCGGGGCCGGATGCGCATGCTGCGTGTCCGGCCCCTTTTCATTCCAGAAAGAAACACATCAATATGATTGCTCATCTCGAACTCGAAGCCCCCACGTTCATTCAACGACCCCATCCCAACCTCATCCTCCACTGCGGTGCTCGTGCCGCTGAACGGAAGGAAATCATCGCCGTCCCCACTCCGCATCCAACGGAAAGCTGGAGTCCCATCCCGCACATCGAACTGGTGAAGCAGGTGGAAAGCACCCTCCACAGCAACGGACTCAGCGTCGGCACCCAGGCCCACAGCCTCACCCACGATGGCATGCGCTATTTCGGCCTCATGGAAATCCAGCGTCGTGAACACGACAAGGATTACTGCTGGGTGCTCGGTCTGCGCAACAGCCACGACAAGACGTTCCCTGCTGGCATCGTGGCAGGATCAACGGTTTTCTGCTGCGACAATCTCGCGTTTTACGGGGAGGTCAAACTCGCCCGCAAGCATACCCGGTTCATCCTGCGTGATCTACCCGGCCTCGTTCAGAGCGCCGTGGGCAGGCTGATGGAGCGCTGGCACCATCAGGACAGTCGCATCGCCAGCTACAAGCTCACCGACCTCGACGACCGCACGGCCCACGATCTTGTGGTCCGTGCCTTGGATGTCGGTGTCTGCCCCAACCGGCACATCCCTCTGGTGCTGCATGAATGGCGTATGCCACGCCATGAGGCTTTCCAGCCCCGGAACGTCTGGAGCCTCTTCAATGCGTTCACCGAAACGCTGAAAGGCAACCTCACCGAACTCCCCCGCCGCACGGAAGCCCTCCACGGCCTGCTCGACAACCACGTCGGGCTCTCGGCGTGAAGAAAAGCAGGCTCGATGATGGCGGCAAGCCATCATCGAGTTCTTTTTAGCTATGACCGATACATCTTCGAATCACTAGCAACGACCTCACCTTGCTTTCAACACGGAAATTCCACTTTGCCGTTCTGGAATTAAATTACATGCCCCCCAGCAGATCTGGCCAGGTGCAATCAAGCGCTTTGCGAAGCCGGGCGAGCATCTCTACACCTGGGTTGGCCGCCCCTGCCTCAATTCGTTGAAGCTGCCGGCGGTCGATCTGCGACTGATCGGCAAGCTCTTCCTGCGTCAAACCCAACGCCATCCGCAACCGGTTGACGTTTCTTCCAAGGATTTGCCGAGCGCGCAATGCCACGAAGGCGATTAATGACCAAAGCGGCAAAATTGTCGGCGGCAGGAATGTCGCTTTTCTGCTTGCATCCCAATTTGACCGGGACAAGCATAAGCCAATGAAAAAATGGCAAAATCTCAGTGATTCCGCAAAGCACGGTTTAGATCAAACTTAATCCTTGTTTTGGGTTGCAAATGATTAGCCCGCAAAAGGCACAACTACATGAATGCGAAAATGGCATGGATTGTTAGCTTCTTCATGAGCGCCGTTCTAACGACTGCCACTATCGCAAAAGACACCACCCTGTGTGATGGCACATGCCGCAATGTGACTCATTAACTAGATGGCTACCTAAATTCTATATGCCCCAGATCAATTGCCCCAGTTGTAAACATCAGTTTTTCGCAGATTCTCCTGGAGCTTTTGTGACATCGGCGGGGTTTGCAATTGCTGGCGCTATCATCTTTAAATTGTGTTTTGGACATCTAATCATCTGGGGTCTCGACTTGGATTTGCCAGTTGATCCTAGATTCCTACCCACGCAAAGCAAGCCTTCGACTTACAATCCGTCGCATGACAATCCGTCGCATGGTGTAACTGTAATTGCTGGAGTGATTGGCTGGTGGGGGGTGATTGGATTGTTTGTTGGCTATTGCATTGGCCTGGCCGCTGATCATTTTTCGCGGCGTTGTCCCAAATGTGGGCACACGCAATGAGTGACTAAACAACGTTAACATCATGAAAACCGAACTACGTCGTAGTGTCTCCGCCAGTTGTTTCATGCTATTTGCGGTCTTCGTTAGCTTCATCCACGCCCAGGATTCGGCATCTAATCGTAACGAGGAATATTTTCTCATTCGAACTTTGGAAATGCTCTATGAGCAATGGCCTCAAGATGTTAGCAACCCGACAGCATTTGTCTCTGCAGCCGCAGAACTCCGCAAAGAAGCGATCCGACTGCGTGTCAGGGCAGAGCGTGCATCAGTTGATACTGAAATTGCCGCAAGGCTCGAAGACTTCGTTAGTTTGCTTGATACGTACACGAATTTTTTGGCAAATATTGGTGCCATTCGAAGTGCTACGCGAGAGAACGCAGACAAAGAAGAATTTCAATCCGGATTTAAGGGTGGATATGCAGCGGCAGGCACCTTTGGCACGCTGAGTCAAAACGAAAATGTGACGTCTGGGCAAGCGGCCTTGGCATCACTCGTCGTTGGTGGGATCACATATGCTCTAGACGCATGGGGAAAAAGCAGCAAAAGGGACGAAGCTGAACGAACTGCTGTATCCGTTGCTGCGCAGCGGATACAAGATTCGTTCATAGCTACACTGGAAAGAGCAAAGCAGGGCTTCCAGAAAATCGCTGCCATGAGGGGTTGGAATGCGTCTGAAATCGGCTGGGATCTTTCAGAGTCGCATGCGAAGAACATGATGCGCATGTATTCTGAGGGTGATTTACCTGGTTTGACGCGAGAGACAGCGATCCAGCGGGCATCCCGCCCCAAAGACCCCTACATTCGGTTGACCCACAATCTGTTTCAGGCGTTAGGGAATGAAAAAGACGCCAGTATGCTTTCACGCCTCTCCGAGGATACCTATCAAAGCATTTCACTGATTCCAAGCGACTCTGCATATGACGACTACAAGCACGGGGCCATCTCACAAGCCGCACTTCTTGCGAGTGCTGCTCGTGATGCAGAACGAAGAAGTGGTGCTTCGCCGAGGAGTTCAGAAATGAGTGTGCGCGCCTTGGAATTATGGAACCAAACGTTGGTGCTTCAGCCATCCGACCCGACAGGCCAAATTCGCTTTTATCGCGCAATGGCGCTCGCTGCAAACGGTGAGCCTGACAAGGCGCGTGGTGAAGCTGAGTCTGTCTTGCAATTGTTCAAGACAGAAGGCGAATTTCTTTATGGGTATGCCTGCATTTTAAGTCTCGAAGGTGACACTGCGCGCGCGCTGCAAGCACTTGATGCGGCATTGAGAACCGGGACGGTGGATGTGGCAGATGTCCAGTCAGACCCGAATTTATTAAACTTGCGGGACCGGCAAAAAAACGAGTTCGACGCGCTCGCCAATCCTCAATGGACATGGAGCGTTGTAGATGACTGGGTCTGGGACGATGTTGTTCTCAAGAACGACTCTGTGTACACGCTAACCAATGTAGTCTTTGTCGTGGCACTGAATAAAGGAGGAAAAGTGGAGACGCATGTGCTGAAGTGTGATCATATTGCACCAGGCGAGAAGAAGACGTGGGCAGATGTAGTCACAGGTGTAGAAGGCGCATGGAATAAGTCTTCGACAGGCGGGCTCACTTGCGATCAAAATAAAAAATCACAGACATCCCATAAGCGGATAAGTTTTTGAGTGAAGTGCGCTGTCTAAGGGCGGACAAATGGCAGTTCTGCTCGGTTCATGGCTATGGTCCTTGGAGTTCATCAGCGGCTACTGCTGCGCGGTTGAAGGAATCCAGAATATTGGTGGCTGATTCGACGACCAACAGCCAACCGATGGAAAACTTGGCATCGGTTTCAGAGGCAGTCTGCAAAGACTGAACTACTTCATTCATCTCCAAGATCGTTTCCCACAGCCATCGGATGATTCTTTTGACTCGCTTTGTGATCTCCTCTGGTGAGGTGGAAGATTCCGACACTTCAGAAAGCTCGAACAATTCTGAGATGACATCGTGTTTGGTGGCAATGAGGCTGTCACACAGCACGGCAATTTTCTCTGTAGTTCCCTCCGGCAGCGTGAGATTGGGCAACACGGTCTGAATATAAGCGGCATTGCTCATCATATGCATGGCGCAACTTTGTGCAGCGCTGGCGAAGATTTGGAGTTTGGGGTTTGTTTGCATGGGCTGGTTCAGTTCAGATCCGAGATGACATAGTTTCTGGCGCTGAGTGTCTGCTCACCGTTCCAGCGATAGGCGACAAGGGGACCGTCGAGGCCGCCGCTGAAGTCCAGGCACGCGATGTTGGGGGCCAGCGGGGCTTTGGTGGCATCAGCGGGGAGCCAGTAGTGGCCGAAGAACACGGGGGGCTCCTCGGGCCCGTAGTCGGGCAGGAGCTTGAGCTGAGATGGATCGACCTTCATGGAATCGTTCATGCTGCCCGGTGGCATGACGAGGTCACTGATCGTGAGTCCCTTGCGGATGTCCCACCAGCGAGTGCGAATGATGTCACGGTAAGTGCCCTCCTTGTCGCGGAAGAGGTTGCCGTCTGTGGTAGGGATTTCCGGGCCTTTTAACGCGATTTCAATGGCATGGCGCTCGGGAGTCATCTGGGTGGCGCTGGCGTGTAAAAAGGCCTGCTCTGTGAGACTGCGGCCCATCAGGTGTTTGATGCTGCGGGTGTCCCAGCAGGCGTGGACACAGCGCAGTGCGCCGAGGTCCAGGAACATGGGCAGACGTTTCATCCATTCCAGCCAGTCGGACCATTCGGTTTCGCGTCCCTCGAAAGCTCGCAGGGTGGCTGCCACCTGCCGACTCTTTTCCTCGCTGTGCTCGCGCAACCAGCCGTCTTTGCCATCGGGGGTGTGGTAGCAGATGGCGTTGTATTCATGGTTGCCCATGATGGCTAGGGCATCACCGACCTCGACCATGGTGCACACAGTCAGCAGCACCTCCCGCACTTTGGGGCCACGGTCGATATAATCCCCCAGGAAGATAACTTTGCGCCCCTCGGAGTGGCGGAAACCTCCGTTGTGGGGCATGTAGCCCAGTTTTTCGAGCAGGGTCGTGAGTTTGTCGTATTGTCCGTGGATGTCGCCGATTAGGTCGTAGGTTTGTGCTTTCATTGTACCCCAATTATCGCCGTAAACATACCCATCGACCATGTGGCAAAATGGTGTATATATTACTTTAAAGTAAGTTATGAGTGATGCCCTCCCACATCTGAATGGTCTTTCCCTGGACCGCTTGCGCAACTTCCTGGCCTTTGCTGACAAGGGCTCCATCGCCAAAGCGGCCCCTGACAACCTCGCTCGGCAGGCGCTCATCAGCAGGCAGATCGGGGAGTTGGAGCAATACTTCTCCGCCGAACTCACCGTGCGGCGAGGGAAGACGCTGGCGCTTTCGGAAGCTGGGGAAAATCTGGCGAATCTTGTCAGGTTGCAATTCCAGGACCTGGAGGAGTTTCAAAAGAAACTGAGCGGCCAGCGCAGGACGTTCAGCGTCGGTGCTGGCGCGAGCGTTCTGGAGTGGCTGGTGGTGCCTTGTGTGTCCAAGATTCGGGGTCTGCTTGGCGACTCCGCTCTGCGGCTCTCCTCACAGCGCAGCCGAGAGCTCGTGGAGAGCATTCGGGACGGGCAGCTCGATTTTGCCATCGTCCGCGATGATGCCATCTCCGAGGAGTTGCGGCTCAAGTCGAGTCTGCTGCTGCGCAAGCGAGTGGCCTTCTCACTGTGCGCCTCCCGTAAACTGCTTGGCCGCAAACTGATTTCGGCCCTCAGTGATCCTACTGAGTGGCAATCACTTCCCTTCGCGGCCAATGGCGGAGGAGGTCAGTTGGACGCGACCTTTCGAGCGGCCATGACCACCGCCGTGGGAGAGTTTCACCCTGTGGTCGAGTGTGATTCGATGCTGCAGGTGCGCGAGTTGGTTGTGCAGGGCGTCTGCGCGGGACTGCTGCCCTCCTTTGGGATTCATGGGCTTGATGAGCACGATGTAATTATGCACGAGTTCGCTCCCATGAAGAACTTCGGGCGCTCCCTAGTCCTGCACTGGAATGAACGCCAGATGCGCCGGCGCGGAGTGGAGGTGTCCATCCTCAAGGAATTAGCCAAGGGGCTGTCCGGCAGCGCCTCCTGTGCTCCAGGTGGGCGATGAGACGGTCAATGTGACTGATGAGCTAAGTTCAGAATTGAAACTGTTCTAAAGAACAGTATATAGTGTGGCATGCTCACCCCGTTTCAGCGCAAATCCCTGCATCTACTTTGGCTGTCCCAGGCCCGTTCGTGGATTCGCCATCAGATCCCTCTTTTGGGCAGCATCATCGCGGGCAAGCCTGAGCTACAGGAGGGGCGGGTGGACGGCTGCATCGATATTGATCCCTCCACCCTGCGCCTGCCCAAAAATGCCCGCACCTTTGCCCTGAAAGTCCGAGGCGACTCGATGCGCAATGCGGCCATTCTGGAGGGGGACATCGTCATCATGGAGTTCCGTGAGGCGAAGCATGGCGACATCGTGGCGGCTTTGATCGACGGCGAGACGACCCTGAAACGCTTCGTCGTGCAAAACGGCGTGCCTTACCTGCGGGCCTCGAATCCGAAGTACCCTGACCTCATCCCGGCGCGGGAGCTGGTCATCCAGGGGGTGCTCATCGCGCTGCTGCGGCTTTCCAAGAGCTGATGCGCCATGATTCTGCACTTCGATGCGGATGCGTTCTTCGCCTCCGTGGAGCAGGCGGCTGATACAAAGCTGCGAGGCCGTCCGGTGGCGGTGGGGGGCGAGCGGCGCGGCATCATCGCCTCCGCCAGCTATGAGGCACGGAAGATGGGCATCTACACGCCCATGCCCACCGCAAGGGCGAGAAAGCTCTGCCCCAGCCTCATCGTGCTGCCCTGTGACTTCGACAAATACGAGGTGGCTCTCGACTCTTTCTACATTTACCAGCCACCGGAACATGATTGACAAGCAAGTCCGAGGTTCACAGTTTCAGGTGTTCAGCGGCGAAGAGTCAAGAATCGTCATTCCGCCGTCAAACATACGCAGTACAATGGATTCTTATCGTGACAACTTCCAAGTCACTCGTCCGTCATATACCAGACTTGCTCCAGTTTATTCCATCCATTGCCCTTCCTTCGAGAAATCGCGATAGCCCGACAGTGCCGGACTGCCAACGTTGATCCAGCCTGTCTTCAACGAAAGTCACCACCATGAAATCCGGAATTCACCTGCTCGCCTTGTCCCTGGTTTGCTGCTGGCACAACGTGTCGGCTCAAGATGCCACCTCGCCAATCAGCAACAATGCCGTATGGAAAAACGGCAAACCGGAGAGCTTTGTCGGTGCAATCCATCCTCCTGTCGATTCCGTCACGCTGTTCGTGCCAGGCGAGCGTGATTGGAAGTACTCACACCACCAGTCGATCACGGACTTTCGCAACGAACTGTTCGCCATATGGTCGAGTGCTGAACGTGACGAGGACAGCCCTGGTCAGCGCGTGATGTATGCCTATCGCAATGAGAAGGGCTGGATTCAGCCGCGTATCTTGTTCCAGCCCGACATCGATCCAGATGGCCGGCTGCGCGTTCTCACCGCGGCAGGTTTTTGCGAGCATGATGGCCTGTTGGTGGCCTATGCCGGTGACTACTCCACAGATCGCAAATCCACCCGGCTGCTCGCCCGCACCTCCCGGGACGGCAGGATCTGGAGCCCGGTGCGCGATCTTCAGGTGCCAGTATGCCCGAATCACGGACCGCAGCGCACGGCCAGCGGACGTCTCATCATCGCTGGCAATACCACCTTTCCTTACACCGACGATCCAAGCGGACTTTCGGGATGGAAAATGAGCGGCATCTATCCAAAGACGATGGAGCCGTTTCAGGACAACCCTTCAACGTTCTGGGATGTCGCCGAACTCGCCCACTTTCCGAATCTTTGTGAGGGCTCGTTCTATCAAACGGATGACGGCGTACTGCACATGCTGCTGCGCTCCACGGGCAAAAGCTGGCCACCGCCGAGCTTTCACCTGTGGGAATCTCAAAGCACAGATGATGGAGCGACATGGGGCAAGCCGCGTGAAACTGGATTCAGCAACACCGACGCCAAGGTTCACTTTGGCCGCCTGCCGGACGGGCGCTGCTACAGTGTGGGAAATCCGCTGGGTGTGGGTCGCAATCCGCTCGTGCTCGCCATCGCACAAGACGAAGTACATTTTGATCTGCAGTTTGTGATCGGGGATCAACACTACAAACGACGCTTCGACGGTGCTGCCAAAGGGGGTGATTACAGCTACCCGCATTCCGTGGTCTTCGACGGGCGGTTGCATGTGATCTGCGCACGTCAGAAAGAAGTCATCGAAGTGTTCAGCGTGGCCCTGACCGATCTTCAACCAAAGACCCCGAACAATTGAATCCATGTCACTCGCGAATCCAGCCACCAGTGCCAGTTTCACCATCTCCCGGTGGCTCGCATGCCTGCTTTGTCTTGGGGCCAATGCCCTGCATGCGGAGGTAAAGCTGCCGGCCCTTTTCTCAGACCATCTGTTGCTGATGAAAGCCCAGGCCGTTCCTGTGTGGGGAAAAGCAGATATGGGCGAGAAAATCCATGTGGCGATCGGTTCGGCATCCGCCGACGCGGAGACCAATGCAGCGGGACTTTGGCAGGCCACCCTGAATCTCCAAGACTCCGCACCTGGACCATTCGAAATGGTCGTTGAGGGCAGCAACCGAATCGTGATTCATGACGTCGTCGTTGGTGAGGTATGGCTTGCTTCGGGCCAGTCCAACATGGAGTTGCCACTGCGCGTTACCTCAGATGCGGATGCCGAAATCGCAGGCTCCGCGAATCCCTACCTGCGGCAGTTTCTGGTGAAAAAAGCTGGGGCACGCCAGCCTTTGGATGATTGCCAGGGCCGCTGGACCGTGGCTGCGCCGGAGACTTCGGGGGACTTCACGGCCGTGGGCTACTACTTTGGCAAAGAACTGCAGCAGACACTCAAGCGTCCCGTCGGCATCATCCATGCCTCCCACGGTGGCACCTACATCGAACCATGGACTCCGGCGGACTGCTTTGATCGGGTGCCAAGTTTCAAAAAATCCGCTGACGCTTTGCGCAAGAGCGCGGATGAATATCCGGCACGTAAGGCCAAATTTGCCGCTGACTTCACAGCGTGGCTTAAGCAGCACAACCGTGAGGATGCGCCGCATCCAGATGTCGCAGCCTTTGCGGATGAAAATACCGACACCAGCGGCTGGTCTGATGTCACTCTGCCTGGTAAAATTTCTCCCGCCGGCTTTCCGCCGAGCGGCGTTTTCTGGTTAAGGCGTGATATCGAGGTTTCTGCTCTTGTCGCGAAACAAGGATTCAAGGTGATGATCGGCCCGCTCGCAGGTTACTGGCAGGCGTTTTGGAATGGCAGGAAAGTGGATGACATGCCTTACACGCGCATGCCTGGAAAAGGCTTCTCCTGCTACTTTGCAGTGCCAGTGGAGCACATGCGCGCTGGCAAAAACACTCTCGCGATTCGCATCTATTCGCCGACGGCAGCGCTGACTGTTCCCGGGCGTTCATTGTGGGCTGGCCCGATCGATCTGAGTGGAAAGTGGTCCGTCAAAGTCGAGCGGGAGTTTCCCGAGCTTTCGCCGGAGGACATTCAGTCCATGCCGCAGTTGGACTACCGGCAGCCGGACATGCTCCCGGCCAGCCTCTACAATGCCATGATTCATCCGCTGGTGCCTGCTGCCATTGCAGGCGTGCTGTGGTATCAGGGCGAAAGCAACTCCGGACGTGCTTTCGAATATCGCACCGCCTTCCCCACTCTCATCCAGGGCTGGCGCGAAAAGTGGGGAAACCAGGATCTGCCGTTCTACTTCTGCCAGGTCTGCAACAACTTCGCCAAACTCACCCAGCCCGGCGAATCTGCTTGGGCGGAATTGCGCGAATCGCAGTCCCAGGCACTCGCGTTGCCACACACCGGCCAGGCAGTCACCATCGATCTCGGCGAAGCTGGAGACCTGCATTCTCGTGATAAAAAAAGCGTCGGCCACAGGCTGTTCCTCATTGCGCAGTCCGAGCACTATGGAGCGCATGTTGCCAGTTCAGGACCGACATTTGAATCCATGAGCACCCAGGCCGGCAAAGCACGCCTCCACTTTCGGAACTGCGAGGGCGATCTCGTCGCCGCGAAGTTGCCGAAGACTTATCCGATCAAAACGCTGACTGGAGAATTCGGCTCTCTGGTACGCAACAGCCCGAACAGCGAACTCGAAGGCTTTGCCATCTGTGGGGAAGACCACAAGTGGCACTGGGCCGATGCAGTGATTGAAGGCGAATCAGTGCTCGTCTGGTCGGCAAAAGTGCCACAACCTGTCGCTGTGCGTTACGGCTGGGCCGACAATCCGACCTGCAACCTGTCAAACAGTGCAGGACTGCCCGCGTCACCGTTTCGCACTGACGACTTTCCTGTCACCACTCAAAAAATTCACTATTGATGACTCCATACACCCAATACCTCCCTGCAGCCTGCTTGTGCCTCGCAGCTTGGCAAGTTGTGGCACAAGACTTGGCCATTGAATCGAACAGCCTCGGCATGCGCATGGCTCCGATTCCTGCGGGCTCGTTTCGGATGGGTCAGGCCGAGCGCCAGCAGTCCTTCAAAAATCCCTGGAGCGCTGCGAAAGATCGCGGTGCTGACTGGGATGAATCCCCTGTTCGCGAAGTAAAGATCACGCAGCCGTTTGCCATGAGCACCACCGAGGTGACCAATGCTCAATATGAGCAGTTCGATCCCAAACATCGTCGTCCGCGCAAGGACTCTGCGGATGGCGATGCCGTGGTTAACGTGAGCTGGGACGATGCGAACGCCTTCTGTCAATGGCTCTCCAAGAAGAATGGAAAGACCTGTCGCCTGCCCACTGAAGCAGAGTGGGAGTATGCATGCCGTGCGGGCACGACGACCTTGTTCAACACGGGTGACACCCTTCCCGATGGCTATCAACCCGCGGGAAAACTCGAAGGATTCGAACAGTTTTTTCCACACGAAAGTTCCTCCACGACACAAAAAATTGATGTCGCTAATCAGAACGCTGCCGCGGATGCGCCATCTTCAATGCCGAATTTGCCATCCTATTATCAGTTTACCAAGAAGGCGTCCTTGAGCACGGGACGCGGCCCTGCCAATGCGTGGGGCCTGCTCGGCATGCACGGCAATGCCGCTGAGTGGTGCCTCGACTGGTATGCGCCTTATGATCCTGCCCAGACAACGGACCCTGTCGGTCCACCAGAGGGAGATTTTCGAATCGTTCGCGGTGGTGCCAACTGGCAGCTCGCGCGCCTGCTGCGTTCCGCAAACCGGCTCGCGTTCGAGTCCTGGGCGCGCAATGACCTGACCGGTTTCCGGGTTGTCCAGGCTGCGCCCGTGGCTAAGGCGACCGCGAAAGCACTGCCAGTTCCTTCTTCGACCATCGAACCACTGCCAGCACCGAAGAACGAGGCTGTGGACATGTCCAAGCAGTTCTTCGCAGGACCAGCGCGCTATGTCAATGTGGCCCCTGGCAGCGAAGGCCCGATTTTTTCAAGTCACAATCACGACCCTGCGATCACCGTTTTCCCCAGTGGCGATGTATTCATTGCCCACTATTCCTGCGACACCGAATTCGGCCACGAACTCGCCGTAGCCTGCACGCGACTGCCTGCAGGAACTGACAAATTCTCTCCGACGGCGCTGTTCTGGCAATGCCCGGATGTGAACAATCATGCACCCGCGCTCTTTGTGGACAAACAGGGCACGATCTTCCACTTCAATGGCAGTCGCACGCTGCCCGGCTCGATGTTCCGCACCTCAACAGACAACGGCATGACGTGGTCCCACCCGCTGTACCTCACCCGCCCCCTCCAGCCTAACGAAGCCACGATCCAAACCGCCGATGGTCGTATCCTGCAAACCTGCGACAGCATTTACGACAATGCTGGCACCGTGACGATGAGCGCGGATGATGGTAAAACCTGGACCACACTCTCAGACGACACCCTCAAGCAAAGCTTCAAGCCTGGCAGCAGCGGTCCTGTCATCGCTGGCATCCACATCGGCTTGATCGAACGCAAGGACGGCAGCCTCTGGGCACTTGGTCGCCAGGACAGGCAGGATGCTGCCGCGCTGTTCAATCACATGCTGCCCATCAGCATCTCCACCGACGGTGGAAAAACCTGGAACTACAGCATCAGTGAGTTCCCTGGCATCACCTCCGGTCAGCGGTGCACCTTGAAGCGCCTGAAGGAAGGCCCCCTGCTGCTATGCACCCTCACTGATGATCTTGCGTTTCGTGATGAAAAAGGTCGTGTCACCCGTGGAAAAAGCGAAGCTGAACGCACCGGCATGAGCTTCCGCCAACCCGATGGTTCCACCAAAACCAGCTATGGCATATTTGCCGCGCTCTCATTTGATGATGGCGCAACCTGGCCCGTCCGACGTCTCGTCACTCCCGTTGAATCTGGCGGAAAACCGATTGTCATTCAAGGTACTGACGGCAGCAAGGGCATGATGGATGCCACGCACAGTGAACTTAATGGCTACCTCGCCAGTTGTCAGGGGCCTGATGGCCGCATTCATCTCATCTCCAGCCGGAATTATTATGTCTTCAATCTTGCCTGGCTGGAGCAAGGTTCGCCAAAACACTGAAACCAGCCTTTTAACCATCTGATCCCGCCATGCGCCTCCTCACTCTTTTCACACTTGCAGCCCTTTCATCTGCCCCGGCTGCGCAGCCGCAATCCATGGATTTCTCGACAGCGGTGATCGTGACCCCGGCGAAGCTCAGCGAGCTCCAGCAAAAGGCGATTACGGTGCTGCAGGAGGAAATCGAAAAGCGATCCGGCATCCATCTGAGCGTTGGCTCGCAATGGCCTGAATCCAATAAGCCAGTCATTGCGCTGGGTCTGAATTCAAAAGTTGCTCAGTTTGCCGGCAGCCACACCGAGGAAATGAAAGCCATGCTGAGCAACAATGCTGAAGGCTTCGCGCTGGAAACCTGGAATGGTTCTGCACCTTCTGCAATCATTGCTGGGCATGACACGCGGGGATTGCTTTATGGAGTCGGCTGCTTGCTGCGCAAGTTGGTAATGGGGCCAGGCCACCTCACTCTGCCTGACAAGCTGCATCTCACGACAGCGCCTAAGATCGAGTTGCGCGGTCATCAGCTTGGCTACCGGCCCAAGGTCAATGCGTATGATGCCTGGGACGAGGCACAGTTCGATCAATACATCCGAGAGCTGGCCCTCTTCGGCGCGAACAGCATCGAGATCGTGCCGCCACATACAGATGATCAGCGCACCAGCCCGCACATGAAGCTGCCGCCGATTGAGATGATGTCACGACTCTCGAAAATCATTGATTCCTATGGGCTCGATGTGTGGGTGTGGCTGCCAAACGTGGGAAAGAACTACACCGACGCTGAAGCCATCAGCAAAGAACTGGCAGAGCGCGACGAAGTCTTTAGCCGCTGCCAGCGCATTGATCATCTTCTCGTGCCCGGAGGAGACCCGGGGGATTTGCATCCCGACGTCTTCTTTCCCTGGATGGACAAGGTCGCAGCTCTGATAAACAAATATCATCCGAAAGCAAAAATATGGGTATCCCCGCAGGCTTTTGAACCAACCCACGAGTGGCTGGAGTCCTTTTACCGCCATGTGAATCAGAAGCCTGCCTGGCTCGGCGGAGTGTGCTTTGCGCCATGGATCGCCACACCGCTGCCGGAGATGCGAAAGATCGTGGATCCAGGCATCAAGATTCGCAACTACCCCGACATCACCCACAACGTTGACTGCCAGTATCCCGTGCCGGACTGGGATCTCGCCTTCGCCTTGACACTGCACCGTGAATGTTTCAATCCGCGCCCCATCGCTCTGAAGACGATTCACAATCTCTTTGCCAGCTACACCTGCGGTTCGCTCACCTACTCCGAAGGCATCAATGATGATGTGAACAAATTCATCTGGAGCGGACAGGATTGGGACCCTTCGACACAGGTTCTTGACACCTTGCGCGATTATTGCCGGCTTTTGATCCATCCTGAGCATGCCGAAACTCTGGCAGATGCCTTTCTCGCCCTCGAAAAGAACTGGCAGGGCCCGCTCGCAACCAATCCGCAAATCGAAGCCACCCTCTCCCTCTGGAAGGCATTGGAAAAAGCTGCACCCGACTCGATGCGGGAGAACTACCGGTTTCAGATGGGTCTGCTCCGCGCCAACTACGATGTCTATATCAAGCAGCGCCTCATCCACGAAACAGCACTCGAAGCAGCAGCCATCAAGGTGCTGCAGCAGGAAGCTCCTGGCAGCAGTTTTGGTGCGATGGCCCATGCCGAGGCGATCTTGCGCAAAGCCTGGCTCGAACCGGTGGGCATGGATTTCAAGCAACGCTGCCTGCAGCTCGCCGACACGTTGTTTGCCAAAATCGGATCACAAACCAGTGTGCCCCGCCACAGTGCGCAGCATCGCACGCGCGGCGCCTTTTTGGATGGCATCGACGAACCGCTGAACAACATCGCTTGGCTGCGCACCGAGTTTCGTCACGCACGCGACATGCCCCAGGAGGCGGATCGACTCACCGCCATACAAGCCATCCTCCATCGCACGGACCCCGGTCCGGGCGGCTTCTACGACAACCTCGGCACACCTGAAGGCAACAAGCGTATCATCAATCACGTGCCGTGGAAAGAAGACCCCGGCACTCTCAAATCAACGCGCACCACTTTCTACTATGTCATCGACAACCCCGAGGACGCCGCAATCCCCTTGGCCTGGAAGAAGCAGGCAGACACCCTCTACGGTGCTCCACTTCGTCTGGAGTACAATGGCCTCGATGCCAGCGCTACGTATTCCGTGCGTGCCAGTTACAGCGGCCGTACCAGCCGCCGCATGATGCTCAAGGCTAATGAGAAGTTCCTCATCAGCGACAACATCCAGGCTCGAAAACCCACGATTCAAGAATTCAAACTGCCCCAAGCCGCCACAAGCTCCGGCCACCTCATTCTCGAATGGACTTCGGGTGAAGGCGAACGCAGTTGCGAAGTCGCGGAGGTATGGCTCATCAAGAACCCGAAGTAATTCCCTCATCCAGCAGGATAAATCAGGCAGATCGGACGTTTTGTCAGCACAATGATAACGAGTCCTTCACGGATCTGCTGTTCGATGCTGCGATCAACCTGCCTGATGATCGCTCTGCCCGTGCAGACATTGCTAGTCGCTGAAAATCCGGCTCCCGCTTATCGCAAACAGGCCATCAGCGCTGTCGGCGATCTGCTGAATCATTTCTGGACCGGCGCAGCAGACACATGGCACATCATGGGCACCTCCCACGGCTATGCCGTATCTGCCCCCGGGAATGAACGTGGTGTGCTTTGGGAGAGGGGCATGATGTTCATCACTCTGGGAAACTTATGGCGTCTGACGGCAGATGCGACACTTCAGCAGCGACTGCAGGCGGACTGGAATTACACCAAGAGCAAGTTTTCCTCGGCACAACTGGAGGCCTGCGGCCAGGCTTCGGGATTCAACTGGGCGTCGGATGATGCCGGTTGGTCGGCCCTGATGTATCTGGCTGCCTATCGTGTCACCTCTGACCCCGATGCACTGGCAAGAGCACGCGGTCTGGTCCGGGCTTCCATCGAACACTGGATGGATGTCCTTGCTCCAAGACCGAGGATGCTCCTCTGTGCCGCGTATCCCGAGGCCTGTTTCGCGTCCGCTAACCCAACCCACGCCACCGACAACCATGCCAGCCAGAGCCGCTGCGTTCTCGAACGCAATCTGGTCGTCTCCTTTTGCGGCGGATTCACGGGGTATTTGGCAGGATTCATGAAAGTGAAGGGTGGTTTCACCGGCATCTACGGAGTTCACCGAAAATCGTCAATCTGGCCAGCTGCGTGTTGAAGGGCATTGTTTATCGCAAATTGAATCTTCCGGACGCCGACCAGTGCAAAGGAATCTCTTCCATCAGTCATTCTTCATCATCCCAGCCAGCTCCTCTCGCACCCGCTGCTTCAGTTCCGGCGGTCCCAGCACTTTCGCCTTGCTGCCCCAACTCAGCACCCAGCGGGTGATTTCCTCCAACCCGGACAGGTCCGCTTGAAACTCAATGACACTGCCGTCGGGTTTCAGCTTGCGGATCGCCTGGGTGGTGTGCCACAGGCGCTCTGCCACCACGCGGGAAATTGAAGATCGAAATCACCTGACGCAGATGTGGGAGGAATTCTCCAAATTCCTCAGCAGCGTTCGCAGTATCAGCATGGACTACGACCAGTCCACCCTGGCGCTGAAGGTCGTCCTGGACCTTTTTGATCCCAAGCCCGACGATAAACCTGCCCGCATCGAGGGGCTGTTTGATGACGCTTTTGCCTATTCGGATCCCGAGCGCGTCAATCAACTCCAGCGCATGCTGGATCTCGCCGCAACACGCGGGCTGCAAATTATTGTTCTGACATGCAACCCGGCCGACTACGCGGCATTGGGTGCTCGCCAAGTCATTCTCCGGCCAGAACCGACACCTGCGGTCGCTTTGGATGGCGATGCCAAAGCTGAGCCAGTATAATCGACTTCTTCACAAAGCCCAAGCCCCGAGTTAAATTTCTTATCCAGGTTCGGCAACAGCCAACTGCCGAAAGGCAAGAAGCTGAAAACCATGATGAACAGCGTGGCTTTGATGATCGACGGACGAAAAGCCGCGTCTTTGACGGCACCCGGCAAAGACGCACTTCAAAATAAGGGAACAAGCTCTTGATTTAATCGAACACCAATTTGCTTAATTCCTTCCGGCCCCAAGAAGTCATCGACGAAAGCCCTTAGCATCTCTGGATTCATGCTGTCGATGGAGTAGCAGAGTTCACCAACGCGCACCGGGGGATCGTCTCGCATGGAGTTGTAAACCACGAACTGATTCCTTTTTGTGTCCTTTAGCAAAAAAAGTGCCGCCCATGCATCATTATCTTCACGTTCGAGAAAGACTAATTCTTCCAATTCAAAAACGGCCAGCCACTCATCGAACCACTCTGGCACTTTACCAAGATCTGCATCACTAAAAAATTCATTCCAGCAGTATCCGGGATCCGGGCCACTTCCGTCCCAAGCCCCATTCATATAGCTTGCAAGATTTTCGAACTCGTGCTCAGACAATTCGATCAGAGATTTTGGCTTCTCAAACATAGCATATTATAAAGTCATCGTTCAATGCGCTTTTTGAATAACGAATCCATGAGTCACTTTTCTTCCGGATTGCTACGGAGCCCATAATTTTGTCCTTAACTCCAATGGCGGATTTTCTCCAAGCCAATCTCCCAATGGCAATATGACCCATCTCCAGCCCATCCATCGTCTCGACAACGGCAAGTTCTGGAACCTGGGTGATTCGGAGGACATGCCAGCCGACCAAGATTGACGAGAATGCCTTTCAATCGATCCTCGCTGATTTTGTCACTCATCATTTTGTCGTGTACAAGATCTGAGGACTGCTTTCAATTGATCTGGCGTGTCACGTTTAATAATTAAGTTTTAAGATTTGGTAGGTAACGTGGATGACTACCAGAATCAGGATGGGGGTGTGTCGGTCCAATTGTGATCGTCGGATTGGAAAAACGGCATTCTCGCAGCCCCGGACGATTCACAAACCAGCCCTCGCTGTTTCGCTTGCGTGCCACCACCTGGCCCGTTTGATCCACAATAACGCCAACTGCATCATCAAATCTTAGCCAATCAAACGGCCCTAACCGTTCCCAGCCTTCGCAGCAAAGCCATAGATAAAGCTTTGGTGCGGAGGTTTGAACTGGAGACGCCAGCGCTTGCGGTTCACCCAGCAATAACTCCACTTTCCTGCCATATTTGTTATCCTCCAAGTAAGCACCCCACTCCAAATAGAACCGTGCCTCCCGACCGCAACGATTAAGTTCAGCTAACACTGATTCAACAGTGGCACTTTCCACTCCCCAAACAGCAGGCAGGCTGTTTCCGAGAAGCAACAATTCGCACGTAAGGGCACCCCCACCAACTAGGATTGGCCCACTGCTATTGAGTTCACAACGCAGACCCATTTCCGCGTATTCGACAATCGTCCCTTCCTCCCAGCCCCCAGGGTGCAGGGTCGATTCAAAAATTTTTCCATTTATGTTGGTGATGCGTAAAAAAACGCGCCTAGTTGGTGCCGAGTTAAATGACATAGCTTTTGGGATTTATGGTTTAAAGCAGACTAAAGTTGGCGTTACGGCTTGAGGGGCAAGGTGCATGAGTTTTGTGGCGCTTCGCTATTTCGGGTGGGTAACGGAAGTCCTCGCAAAGCCACTTCGCACACGACGGGTTAGCTGGTGTAAAATCATTCACCTGCTGATTGGACACTTAGGGTGGCCCAGTTTAGGGTTGTCAGGTGGGCTTTGATTTCGGGAAGCATGAGGCTGGTGATTTCGTTTTGGTGCCAGATGATGTAGAGATTCAGGGCGCTCTTTTCAACAGAGCCATCATCCTCGTATGTCGTAAAAATGCCGGCTAGGCGGATACGAGGGAGTATTTGGATGGCGCGTTCAGGTGAGCGATCGCTTTCGATGGTTTCCGCTTCGCATGGGACGATATAGGGTGTGGTGTCCGAACACTGTTTTGCATATGTGGACCTAACATTGTCGAGATAGCGGGAGTTCCAGCGCTTGTCGGGGGCGCCTCCGAGCCATTGATCTTGATCATAGGTGGTGTTGATGGAGATGGCACTGCAGCTTGCAGTGATGCTATCCGCGAATTGGACGGTGATGAAGGGCGGTGGAGTGATGTCTATTCGGATGGGCATGGGTATAAAAATGAATGATGTAGGTTTGTGGGATTAAAATTCAATTCTTGAAAGCGAGTTTGCTGTGAAGCCGGGCGAGGCAGTGCGGGCAGTGGAGGGAAGCGTAGGCTCGGCCGCACAGGTCTTTCCAAGTCGATGTAGGCGTTGCAATGCCAACAGATATTGGGATTACAGGGCCATCGAGGGGGCAAATGAGTTGAAGATGGACATTCGTTCCTTCGCTATCGCGCCATTTGCTAAGCATCCGATCTCTCTTTTTTTGATTATTGGGTGTGTTTGGTGGAAGCTTTGGAGCCTCTGGAGGCTGGCCAGTCAGTGTGCAGGGTTCGGGCTGAGTGAGGTCGCACCAGCTGTAGAAGCGCTGGGCATGAAGGTTGGCCAGGAGTTCATCGGGTTGACCCATTGCAATAGGGTGGCGCAAAGAGCTAAGTCGCTTGATGAAAGCAGTGTTATGCCATTTGCCTTCGCTGCAGATGGTACGGCCATCGATTTTGATGGTTGAGGGTGGAGCCACCGGATTTTGAAGAAAAGTGCGAAGTATCCAGAAATTGCGTTTCCTGACGAGAATCTTGCGCAAATTTTTAGCAGAATAATGATTGGGAGAAATCTCGGGCGGGCGCTCACCATTGAGCCAGCCACTGAGGCGACTGCGCTCAATAAGAACGGCGATGAAGAGGTAATCGTCGGTGTGCTGGATGTCTTTAAAATCGCGGGGAGTTAGGAAAACAGGTCCAGGAACGTAGAAGAAATATGGCGCTGCGGAGATGGGGGAAACCTTGGCGGCGGCCTTCTTTTTTTTGGTGGCTTTTTTGGCCCGCTTGACATTCACACTCTTGGTCCGCATGGGCGGACCTTTGATGCCGACTCTTTCGGTGCTTTCTTCTGCTGCAGTAGCTATTGATTTGGAGATTTGGGTGATTTTTGCCTCAACTGCCGGATCTGCGAGCGCTTGATCGGCTTGCACCAGTCTCCTGATGGGATTTAGGCGCTTAGCCTTGGTGCTATCGAGGGCCTGCAACGAATTCACTAATGCCTCGGATTTGGCAAGTTCATCTTCGTATTCTTCTTCGGTCATGTTGGTTGGAGGCCAATGTTCAAATGATGGCCAATTTTTGCGAAATTGCTCTTCCATCCACTGTTCTTCTTCACCGCGTTCTCGGGCGCGTAGCCGCTCCTCCTCATATTGGATCCTTTCCTCAGTGGCAAAATAATCAGGATTGGTTTCGAATTGAGAATTTTCACCGCACAGATGGAGAAGCCGTCGCCTGACAAAGGCGTTTTTTTTGCGTGCTGGTGAATCAGGCGGTTCGTTGGCGAGTAGACGGTCGGCATGCTCGACTTTTCCCAGCAGAGCCAGAATCTGTGGCAGTTGCATTTGGCGGAGTTCTGCTGCCTTTGGTAGGATTAATTCAGACATTGCAGGTGGGAAAAAAAGATGGGGCGCTCTTTCCTTGCGGGTTATAAACCGCAAAAAAACTAGGTGATAAACGAGTTCATGTCTGAGAACTTGTGGAAAGTGAACGAAACAAATTAAAGTCGCCATTTTCTGCCGCTTCACGAAGTGCAGGCTTTATCTTCCAACAGTCTGTTAAAGAAAGTTGGCGGAGGTGTGGAAGTCGTGCCAAGGGGGTGAGATCTTCCACTTGTTCGCAAAATGAAAGTTGTAGCTTTTGCATATTTTGCAAACTACCAAGGGGTTCCAAGTTATGAAGACTGGTGCAACAGGTGAGATTTAATTCCTGTAAATCCGGCATTGACTCAAGAACGCTGAGATCTGTCAATCCTGCGGCACCGGTTAAGTCTAAGCGGATAATATGGGCAAGTGCGGAAAGAGGACTAAAGTCACGGCATTCAAATGAATAAATTAGACTAAGTGTATGCAGATTTTTCAAGGCAGCTATTGGCGAATAGTCCGTTTGATTTGAAAAAGACCGAAGACTGAGAATTTCAAGCTGATTTAGAGATGCAAGTGGCAGTAAATCCCAGTGATCAGCTTGGCTTGGGGCATCGATTTTTAATGAGATCAGTGATTGAATTCCCGAGAGCGGCGAAAGGCTTGATAAGCCTGGACCCATTACCAGTTTAAGATTTTGAAGGTCTGATAAAAATTCTATACCATTTAAGCAATTAACTTTGTTAAGGCTTAAATGTTTAATATCTCTGTGTGTTGTCAATGAGGCAATACTTATCCTGGATGAGGCTTCAACGCCCAGATTGGAAAGAGGCAGCGGTGATGGCAAATCTTCAACTGCGTAGGCTCCAAGGGTTGTGTCATTTATTCCATAGAACAACCATCCTGAGTCAGATTTAACCCACTCATTCCATTCGTTTACTTTTTGAAGCTCGACTGGTGTTGACAAGTCATGACCTCCGACATGCAGAAATTTTGGGTAGTCGTCTGGAACAGTGTATGAATTTGGAATATCTGAATGATTCACATCTTCACGCAAATGTAAGCTTCCACTAAATAAGTTACAAAGAGTGTGCAAATGCCAGTCGTTAACCACTGGATTATCGGCTTGCACATCATTGTCTAAATATTTTTTAAGTATGATTGTTCTTGGCATTTCAGGTTATGGTTCTTGCAATTTACGATGCGTGAGAATTGGATGCAGGCCAACGGGTTGCCATCAGTAAGAGTAGGCTAAGCAATGTTTTCGTTGTTGATCCTGCTACAGATATATCTTTTCATGCATTTTGCCGGGCAGTCGCTCAGAGTTTCATCCGCCCTGCAGTTTGTCGGTGAGTATGTTTTCGAGTGTGACTCTCCAGAATTGTTTATGGGCAATTTCTTCTGGGCTCTCCGGGCCTTCTCGCAGAGACCGGATGACTTCGGAAAGGTAGTTTCTGCCTTCAGGAGGGGGGTGGCGAGTGATACTTTGCTCATAGAGCCTTTTGTAGGCAGCGCTTCGCTCAGGCAGGATCCCTTGGGTGATCAGGAATGAGTAAGCCAGCACCTTGCAACTACAGGGCAGGCAGTTCCTATGCGTCTCACCCATTTGATCAATCAGGTCCATCCATGGCTCAAGTTCGGCGGGTGGAAAAGACCGTAGGACAGGAAGCAATCGGTTGAAATCATACACCCCAGCGTGGCCGGCCCGGAAGGCGTGGACGTTGTGCTCTTGTTTCTGATTGTTTATGAGCCTGCGGAGTGTCTCGGAATCGCGGCAGTGGAGCCGGGGCGGGGTCAATTTAGAGGAACTGTGCATAGGAATTACAATTGCGGGGAGGTTCGGTAATCCGGAAGGGACGGCTTTCGTCGAGGTTGATGGCTGCCGGTTCAAGATGCACCATATTGATTGTTGGAGTTGTACATGTGCTCTTACCTAGCGGAATGCACGGCAATCTGTCGACCTTTCTCATCATAGGTGTAGATGGAACTACCTCTCTGGATGTTCACGGAGCCTCCGGTGTATCCCTTCAATCCTTCACCAGGCTTGTTAGGCGCAGATGACACAAAAATTTGCTGGTTCTTTTCATTGTAGACGTAAACGGTCGTCCCACGTTGGATGGCGTTGGCGATAGGCATGGCTGTATTGTTTGTTGTGTGTTGTTTGACTGAAAATGAAATCATGCATCTAGCGCATGCTTGCTGAAGAGGCGTGTGGCGAGCACGGGTAACTGAGATGCGCTGAGGTGCGTCAAGGCTCCCGGAACCAGTTTGGCTAATGATTCGGTCTCCGGGCCGAGACCCAGTGCGCAGGGACTGCGCAGTTGGGGGCGTAGCGGCGAAATTTCGCGGCGAGTGGCCGCCTCATCATCCGGATCGCTTTCACTGAGCAGCCACAAATGTCGGTGGCGGTGAGGTGTCCCTTTGAGAATGGTAGCGGCCGCCTGCAATGGTATGGTGGGGTTGATGGGAAGGCGGGGAAATGCTGGGTATACTGGCGGATCACGCCTGCTCGCTCTTTCTGCGTTGGGTGGAGGCTTCATGCTTGAGGGATTTGATGGAGCTCTCCAATTCGCCACTGCTGATCTGCTGCCTCTGCCAATGAATGGACCGCATCATACGCTCCGCGCTTTCATTGCCAGCAAACGGCTGCAAAATTGCCAGAGCTTGGTTCAAGAGCAACTGTGCACGGCTAATAAGCCCCAAGCTAAGAGCCTCGGCCGCTTCTCTCTTGAGAGTGGCGCATTGAAGCAGGCCGCGCTCCAGCATGACTTTGGTGGAGGAATCCAGATCCTCGTAATCATTGTCAGCGATCCGTGGCAGGCTGATGGGTATCGTCAGTTCCTGAATCTCATCATGGACGTCGCGCCACTCAAGCAGGACTTCAATGGCGGGGGCCATGAGCGAATGCGGCGGCAGGATGGCATCGAAAATGATCTTGTGGGTTTTTCCACTCACTAGGTTGCCCAGTTTAAACCGATCTTTTTTCGTAGTGGGGAGATCATTGAGCGGTTGCTGCACCAGCACCCCCGGGGCCTTGCAAAAGCGCAGGACAACCTGCGTACCGACAATCAGCCGTTGCTCGCTCAATTCAGACGCAAACATCTTCAGTAAGTCCTCCGCTTTTTCCGCGAAGTAGTAGTTGCCGTCTCCGGCTTCTGCGATGCTCTGCAACAGATTCTCATTAAAGCCTAGGCCTACGCCCACCGTGGTCGTCGAAATCCCAGTGCGGTTGAGTGCCGCGACGTGCTCCAGGATCTGCGTGGCCTGGGTCACTCCACGGTTCGCCATCCCGTCTGAAAGCAGCACGACCCGGTTCAGGGCGCCTCTGGTGAAATGTTTAGCCACCTCCTGTGCACCTGTCAGCCATCCGGAATGAAGATTGGTGGGGCCGCCTGTCTGGATGCCTTGAATCATTGCATCGAGTTGCTCGCGGTTGGAGCCTAGGACGCCGGATGCCAGCACCGTGACGGTATCCGAAAAGGTTACCAGAGACACTCGGTCCTCGTTGCGAAGTTGACTGATAACTTCGTTGGCTGCTTGCTTGGCGCGCACTATGCGGGAGTGGGTTCCCATCGATCCAGAACAATCCAGCACGAGCGCAAGATTTAGGCCTTTGGCGGGGAAGTTTCCCACTGCAGGTGTTGAATGGTCTGGAACCTCGATTTCAAGCAGAAAGGACATGCCCGCAGGACTGCTTGTCGGAAGCGACGCTTTTTCGGGCGTCCAAACGATGTTGGGAGTATGTGGCGGAGTCTGGCTAGCGTCGTTGGTGTTTGTCATAAGTTTATAAGCGGGTTAAGTTCGAATTAATTTACTAATATCTCTTTATAAGACAAAAAACGTTAATTAGATGGATGTTGGGCTGAGCTTGGCTCATGGGCACGAATATCCCTGAAAAAGCGGGCGTGGCTCGTTGGCGTGAGAGTCCCTGAATATGAAAGTTGGACTAAACCGCCAGCATGGCTGGCAGCACGGTGATGGCTGGCGCGCTAGGTCCGTCTAGGACGAGCGGCGCGAATGCTTGCGCAATTGATGGATCAGATGGTCAATAAAATGCATCTCTTCGGCAGGCGATGAAGGCAGTCGAAAATCATCGCGCACAAAAAGCTCCAAATCGGGCAGCAGGGGGTAGCGCCGCCACCAGGATGGATGGCGGGTCTCGGCAACTTCGTTAACTCGTTGCTCCGCTGGAGGACGTCTTGAGCTGGAGGGCGGCCGTTCTGACAAATGCCGAATCTCTTCAATCTTTGCAAGAGCCTCCAAGTTACCTGAACCTAAATCAGTGGTTCTTGGGGTCAAAGCCACATCTATGCCCAGAATCAGCAGGTCGTGCAGTTGATCATTGGTGTAATCTTGGAGCCGACCTTCGAGAGCTTTCGCCGATAGGCCCATTGTGGCTCGTGCTTTACAGAATACTAGCAGCTGCAACAAATGCCGGAGCGTGTAGCGGTTCTCCCGGCCTGCCTTCTCGGGTTTGTCTATCAAACCCATTGAAATATAGTGCCGAACCAGGCGTTCATTTAGCTCGAGCTTTTGGGGGTCGTTACCCTCCCTGTGCATAGTTTCAGGCAGGAAAAAGACCGCATACCCTGTGGCGCAGTCAATCAGCTCATCCACCGTATCAAAACGGTCGCGCATCTCATCAAGCGCAGGTGGGGTGGAGAGAGCGATCATGTACCATTAATGACATTAGATTTGGCAGTTGTCAAATCATCATGTTAGTTGATTGGGGTTTGTTTGAAATCTTGGCGGGAAAATGGAACAATTTGACTTCTAAATGTTTTGCGGCCAAATTGGTATGGCGCAGTTTTAGATGTGATATTATTTGGCAATAGCCAAAATAATTGTCACTCAATTCCCGCGTGGCACAATCCAAGGTCTAGCCGCAATCTGGTTGGCGCGGTCTCCCGCTGGAATTCGTGCGCTGTTTGCAAGTAGGCTAGACAGCTAATCAAAATTATAAAAGCTATCATCCCCATGCCGCACAGAGATTCACTCCACAAACCCGGACCGCCTGCGTCCACTCAACAACAAGTATTTCTGTGGCTTTGCTGTGAGGGGTGGCAACGGTTTGGGCCGTTTGCCTGGCTGCGCTTTAATGACGATCCGCGCACCATTATTGATCAGGACGGGCAGGTGGTTGCAAGCTGGGTGGACGGGCATTGGAGGACGAGCGATTCTGGATGCGCGTGGTCGAACCCGACGATTGGTCCTGGTCCAAAACACCCGCATCCGAACCGTGGTTGACAGTGATAAAGAAGGGGCTGATCACCATGACCGCCACAGTCACCAGTCGCGAGCCTCTTGACTTCCTAGCCACCAGTAAACCGGGGCTTCTCCGATTAGGTGGCACCCTATGTCTGAAAGAGCCAGTCCACCTGCATCGCACATCATGAACGCGGACTATACAAATGATGATTGGGCAGTCTTCTACAAAGGCTGCTTTAAGGAGCAGTTGCGGCTGCTGCCAACGGTTTTCCCTTGCCTGCATGAGTGCTCTCATTGCCGGGCACCTTCTCAAATTCGTGTTTTGATTTCCCCACCCCAAGTGCAGAGCCAAGTTCTAAAGGATCATCTATCTGAGTATTTTATCTGTTGTTGGTATGGACTCATATTGGAGTCGCAGACCATCTTCACCTACTTTCCTAAAGTTTGGCATCGGTGGTCTGCCGGAGAAGTGACACCACTTCCAGTGGTTGAATGCGGCTTTGGATGTGTCAGTGTTGCGCCTCCAAAGTATTTGCTGGAACGCAGGCCGGTTTCGATAGCAGTTTGGCGCTCGTTCCTGCCGTTTCTAGTCGATGGTATGTTGCGCGAACTTACCGAGGTGACGGGTGTCTCGTTGACTGATTTTGTCGAACAACTTCGAACAGATTCGAATTTTCAAATTGGGAGAGAACACCCTTTGGAGCGTGAGATGCTTGATTTCATGGCGCGAAAAAGCACCGAGCATCACCACCATCCAGCACATGAATGAATAAGTCGTCGCATCAATCGGGCCGACTTGGAGATGTCGGAGTCTGGCCCACGACTGAGACTGTTCCAGCGACATTGATTCTCTGGTTTTTGGCGGTATCGCGTTAGATTTTGCTGGTCGGCTAGACCATGCGCCCATGCATTGTTTGGAAATTGAAAATGAAGGTCAAGATTAAATCACCATGAAAAAACAGGCGGACAAAGTTATCTTCTCTCCTAGTGATCTCGTTCGCTATTTCACATCGCCTTTTGCCTCGTGGATGGACCGGTGCCATCTGGAGCATCCGGGGAGGTTCACGCCTGACGCGGAGACTGATGACCAGAGATTGATCGCCGAGACCGGCAACCAACATGAGCTGAATGTGCTGACGGAACTCAAGGTTTCGGAACCCACGCTGCGGGAGATTGGCAAGAATGACTTTGCCGCAGCGCGTGAGGATACCGTAGCTGCGCTCGCAGATAGGGCTCCGATTGTTTTTCAAGCGGCCCTGGAGCGTGACGGATTCGCGGGTTATGCCGATTTTCTGATTCTGAATGAGGTGGGCCGCTACCAGGTCTGGGACACCAAACTGGCCCGTTCACCCAAGCCCTACTACGCGGTTCAGCTCTGCTGCTACTCGGAGATGCTGGCGGCGGTGACCGGTGATGAACTACCGCAGCAGTTCGGCATCATTCTAGGAAGCCAGGAGCGCGTGGAGTTCCGGACGGAGGATTTCATGCATTTTTATCGCAAGCTCAAAGGGAGTTTTCTGGAGATGCAGGGCAGGTTTGTCGGCGACATCGCGCAACGTCCTGAGCCGATCGCGCGGGCGGATCATGGAAGATGGACATCGCACGCGGAGGCATTCTTCACGGAGACGGACCACCTCGTGCAAGTCGCCGGAATCAGTGTGGGACAGATCAAGAAGCTGAAAAACGCTGGCATCATCACGATGGCCGATCTTGCCTCGGCATCGGGTCGGAAGGTGCACAAGCTTTCAGACGAGTCCCTGGAAAAATTGGTCGCCCAGGCGCGGCTGCAGTGCTTGACACGTCAGGACCGCTGCAAGAACCCTGCCGCCGTTCCACACTTCGAGGTTCTGCCGCACACTGGCATGAATGGAGAGCATGTGGGGCTGGCCAAGCTGCCGCCGGAAGATCCTGCGGATGTGTTTTTTGACATGGAGGGCTATCCGCTGATCGCCGGGGGGCTGGAGTACCTGTTCGGCCTGTGCTTTCGGGGCAGCGCAGGTGCTGCACTGGACTTCAAGGATTGGTGGGCACATGACCGCGACGGGGAGAAGCTTGCATTTGAAGGCTTTGTAGACTGGGTCCACGCCCGCTGGAAGAGCCATCCCGGCATGCACATCTACCATTACGCCGCCTATGAAGTAAGTGCCATCCGGCGGTTGAGCACACGGCATGACACGCGTCAGGAGGAGGTGGATGACCTGCTGCGTGCGCGTGTGTTTGTGGATCTTTACCAGATCGTCCGACATGGCTTGCTTATCGGGGAGGACAGCTATTCCATCAAAAAGGTGGAGCATCTCTATAGGCCGGCGCGTGCGACCCAGGTTGCGACGGCCATCGATTCGATTGTCCAATATGCACGATGGATGGAAGGCGGCCAGGGAAGGAGCTGGCAGGACAGCAGCATCCTCAAGGGCATCCGCGACTACAATGAGGACGATTGCAAATCCACGGCTGAACTGGTGAATTGGCTGCGGAAGGTAGTCACGGAAAACCACATCATGCTGCCCGGCCTTGCGATCAACGCCGAGGCACCGAGTGCGCCCGTGCTGCCCCCCGATGTCATTGCCCGGCAGGAGACCGTGAAGCAGTTACGTGAACAGGGACATGAGGTGGCCTTCGTACTCGCAGATCTCATCGAGTTCCATCGCCGCGAGCAAAAGCCGGTGTGGTGGCGAATGTTCGACCGGGCAGAGGCAACACCTGATGAACTGCGCGATGACCATGGCTGCGTCGAGGGGGTGCGGGCATTCGGACAGGCAAGGGTGGAGAAGAAGTCACTGGTTCAGGGCTATCGCTTCGATCCCACCCAGGAATGCAAGCTGGCGGGCGGGGAGAACTCGAAGGTGATGTTTACGCACGACCTGGAGATGAAATTTACCCTGATGTCCATCAATCTTACCAAGGGCGAACTTGAACTCAAAGCTTCACAAAAGAGCCTGACTGAAAAGTGTAATAGCGCTTTCCCAACAGCAGGTTCGCTGCTCCCTGATGAGTTTGTTTCGCCCAAGCCGATTCCAGACGCACTCCGGGAAGTCGCCTGGGGGTATGTGAAACCCGGGCTGCATGCCCCAGTGGCCGATTTGCTGAATCGCCGTCCGCCAGCTAACCCTATGCAGACGGAAGGCGAGTCGCCCTTGGAGGCGGCTATTCGCATCACAGGTATCATGGATGGGGGCTGTCTGATCATTCAGGGGCCACCAGGAACGGGAAAGACTTATACCGCCTCCCGAGTGATCGCGGCGCTGCTGAAGAGCGGAAAGAAGGTGGGTGTCTCTTCAAACAGTCACAAGGTGGTGATCAACATTCTGGAAGCGTGTGGTGTGGCCATGCAGGAGTGCGGAAGTGCTCTGAAAGGCATCAAGGTCGGTGGGGACGACGCAAGCAGCATCTATGCATCCAATCCAGGACTGCGATTTGTCGGATTGTCGGCGGATGCTCATGACGCCTATTCGTCAGGTGTAGTGGGCGGAACCGCGTGGCTTTTCACGCGGCAGGAATGGCAGAACGAACTCGACTTTCTCTTCATTGATGAAGCCGGTCAAGTGCCGCTTGCGAATGCCGTGGCGATGGCACGCAGTGCGAAGAACCTTGTATTGCTCGGCGATCAGATGCAACTCGAACAGCCAGTGCAGGGATCGCACCCGGGAGATGCGGGCATGTCCGTGCTGCAGTATGCACTCAAGGATCCGGCGGCGAGCAAGCCCGATGCGCCGGTGTATCACGCGGTGGTGCCGCCAGAGCTGGGTTTGTTCCTTGGCGAATCGCGGCGCATGCATCCCGGGGTCTGCCGGTTCATTTCCGACAGCATTTACGAGGGTGGTCTAGGCTCGCATGTGGACTGTGCCAAACAGCGGATCGCACTGCCGCCAGGTGGGGGCGTGCTCGTCACGCGCGAATCTGGGATCGTTTTCAGCGGGGTGGTTCACGATGGCAACGTTCAGCAAAGCGATGAGGAGGTGGCCCAGGTGCGAGCAATCTTCGACGAGCTAAAGGGACGTGACTATACGGACAAACATGGTTCGGTTGTCGCCTTGAAACTCGACGATTTCCTCTTCATCGCACCATACAACGCGCAGGTTCGTGCCATGCAGGCGGCACTTCCAGATGGTGCCCGCGTCGGCAGCGTGGACAAGTTTCAAGGACAGGAGGCTCCGGTCTGCATCTTCTCGTTGTGCTCAAGCTACGGTGAATACGGATCGCGCGGACTCGGCTTCATTCTAGACCGCAACCGGGTCAACGTGGCCATTTCCCGGGCCAAATGCCTTGCTGTTGTCGTTGGCGATCCGCGGATCGCCCAGTCACCTGTAGGCTCCATCGAGGAGATGAAGCTACTGAATTTGTTTTGCAAACTGCAAGCCTGAGTGAAGACTCGGCTCCCGGCGGGTTGATGAGATTGTATCAGGGTGTACACTCCCCGGAGATTCGTCCTGCGGTGGTCAAGACACGGGCGACCCAAGCACCCGGTGGAGGTGGCACACTGATGGTGCGGGAAGTGGTAATTGTACAATTGGGCTCTGCGTTGCCTTGGTTTGGACAACAGCAGGTCGCAGCCGCCACGCATGATGTGACGGTCGTGTACATCGCTGGGCAGTGCTTCGCATTTGAGTGCAGCAGGGACCAGTTTGCAGGTGCGGACTGCCGCATCCCCACCGCAACTGGGCAGGCCAGATGGTCGCGCATCGAACTCAGTTGTACGGAGGAATCGAAGGTGCAAAATTTCATGCATGAGACAGCCCATCACTTCGGCAGGCTCGACTTCCTTCGCGACGCAGAAGGACTGTGGTTCTTGGAGCTCAATCCCAACGGACAGTATGCATGGCTCGATCCGGATGGCAGCCAAGGTGTGCTGAAGGCCATCGCTGCGGAAATCGTGCAGGTTCACAACGGGCAGGCATGACGATCCGTTGCCAGCCTCCCGTACAAACGCGTTCCTCCTCGCCGATGACATCCTTGTCATCACTGTGAGGAAGAGCATGCGGTCAGATGGGGGCAGGGCAATTTCGGGCAAGAAGGGCTGTCAGGGCGTTTCTGGAGCTGATGCAGTCAATCAGCCTCCGACACTACCGCTGACACGCTGACGCTGACGGTTTGGCGCTGACTCAGGAGGGCAATGACAGCTTTCCATCCTCCGATTGGGTCACCAGTCCCCCAGATTTGAGTGCCTCAATGGCCTCATCCCGGTCTTTGGCGGTCACTTGGTGGAAAGAACGCTGCAGTTGCCGGGGCAGTAGGGGGCCATTGTCACGCAGCCGGCGTAAAATGGCTTCGGGCAGGCAAGCTTTGTCAGTGCTGTCAGTGTTGTCAAATAATGGGCTCATACCCGGCTCATCCACCAGCCACTGCACTGCGCGGAAGTGCTCCTGAAGCATCCAGGTAGTTAATCGGACGGCCTTGGGCAGGACTAAGTCGGCGAAGCCTTTCGGCACGCTTGCCTCAAAAACAGCAAGCTCGCAGTCGTAGAGGCTCTGAATGCGTGGTGCTTTGCCTGCATCTGGATATTTTAAACGCAGTTCGTTGATCTTCGTCTGTCTAAGTTTATCCCAGTGCTTCATAAAGCCCAAAAGCAACACCATGAAAATCCGAGGCATCAAATCTGAGGTCCATTCCAACCATGGGCGCAGGTGTGCTGGTTGCTGGGTGACCTCATGGGCCACGCTGCATGCGAATTCTTCCGCCACAGATGGGATGGCAAACGGATAGACTTCGGGTGGTGCGCCAGAACGTAGCTGCAACTGCTCCTTGAGCAGGATGCGCCATAATTGCAGTTCCTGCGCTCGCTGGTCAGGAAAACGCCGGGGAACTCCCATCGATTGAAAGAAAAGCATCGGCAGTGTTGGATGGCCAAACTGAATTGATCTGAACAAGACGTGGCTGGCGGCGCGCTTGCTGGTGCTCCAGATGCACGAGAGTGTGGCCGGAATCGCCGCTTCGCGGGCTGAGAGTTCCATGGGCCTGCCCTGCCAGGAATGCCACAGCAGGGTGCTTAATTTGTGCTGCTGGCCTGGGGGGAGCCGGGTAAATTCGCCCATGGGATCGGCAGCGCCTTTGATCAGGGTGAGGCATGAGTCGGGTGAGTGCCTCAGCAGCCGGGCGGCGTTTGCAGGTGCCAGATTACAGGACACCAGCTCGGCAACCTGAGTGCCTTCCCCACCTGGCGCTGCGCCGGGCTTGGCATCGGCGGTTCTTGAAGAAGCACCAGGCTTGGCACCTCCAGATGCAGATAGGAGCATTGCTATCATGGTTGGTAGGTCTTTAAACGAGGCACTGTTGGCCGATTCGGTCCACCCTCTGCCGAGGCAGGTTAACCAGTCTGCGGGGCAAACCTGGTCCGAGCAGGCCACAAAATTGAATCCGGGTGACAGGACGCTCATGCCATCGTCGAATAGATGGCGGCGGCCGATTACTGCAGCCAAGTGCGCTATGCCGGCGGCGGCTACGGTTTCTGGCGAAAGTCCAAACACGGCTTCGCCCTTGTCGGCCAATGCGCGCAAGACGGGCGGTAGGCACTCTCGCACTTCGGCAAAGGTCAGTCTCTGCTGGAGATTAAAGCAATAAGGAGTGGAGGTCATGATGGTAGTTGGACGCTGGTGTTTGAGGAAAAGGTGACTGAGGTCGGTGTGGTGGCCTCAGTCGAAACAAGGGAGTACCGTTGATGGGCATCATGCCGGACCTGGCCGCTTTGCATGAGCAGTTCGATGCCGGGCATGAGTTCGGATTTGCGCAGGTTGTTCGTGGCTCGCTGCAGTTCCCGGAATACCAGCGGGCCTCTGCGGTGCAGCACCCGCTTCAAATGTTCAGCCGTGCTCGACTGCTTCTGCTCAACGGCCTGCTTCCGCAGCTTTGTTAAGTTAGCGCACTGCATTTTTGCAATATGAATACTGGCAACTAAGGCGATGCTGATGATTGCGATGTCTGACCCCAATAATCGTACACATGGCTCGTAGATTTTGCTAAACTGCATCAGCACCCACATCAGGCGTTCTGGCAGATTATGAAACTGCATCACATAGGGGCGATTGGTCGCTGATGTTCTGTCCAAGCAATCTTGGTATAGCCTCTTTCCTTTGGCATAGGCCTGAATGTTCAACGGCGGTAGTATCAGCCTTGGCTGTTCAATGTACTTTCCGTTGCAGCGGATATCCAACTGGCCATGGAGCGTGCGTTGATAGGCCCAGTGAGCTTCCTCTGCCTGTTCGGTGGTTGGCACCTGGCCAACGTACGTTGATTTTGACCACAGCAGGCACTGACGCAGCACCTCGTTCCACTGGCTGCCGGTGTTGTTCAAAATGGCCCCAATTCGAGCGCTGTCAGTTGCAGCCCAGATGCCAACACGTGCGGATGCAAAGGTGCCATGTCCCTGATTCTTATGCACTGGGGGGAACTGCATGTCACAGCCATGTAGCCATTGGGATAGTTGCGCCGCCAGTCGCTCCATTTTAGCTGAAAAAATGTTGGCCTGGCTGAACATGCCTCCCACCGGATGGCAGAGGAAAGCCTCCCGTTGGAACGACTCTTCCAGCAGTTTCGGCACCTGCGTGAGCTCATATCTGTCTGCGTACAAAGTTGGAAGAAATTGGATGCCTGGAGTGGTGTCCATCCATGTCGGCCCGGGCATTGGGAATGCCCCTGAATTTGCCAGAGTCAGGTAGTCGAAGGTCTCCATGGGAATGTCTCCAGATTCGACCAGCTTCTTCTGGTGGGCTAACTGCTCGGTTTGGTGGGCCTTGATCCAGTGCTGCTGAGTCAGATTGAGCTTCTTCCCTGGATTTTTGCCGGCAGTCCCGAAAGCCCATTGATCGGCAACGTGGCGGCTGATGCTTGTGGCTCGCTGGCGTATCAGATCAGCCCGGGCGCGCAGGGGTTGCAGGAGAGCGTGTTCAAGATCTTTAACCGCCGCGCTGTTGCAATCCAGCAGCAGGAGATTGTTGAAAGGCCGTACAAGCGTGTTATCCGGGGTGACAAAACCAGCATGGGGACCTGCAACATTGCCAAGCACTCCAGCAAGGAGGGCCAGCATGTCATAGGGGTGTACACGATGAGCTGCTGCCAGGGTGTCGATGGTCTTTCCGCAGCTTGGTGGTGGATCCGATGTTGCCACCTGGGGGGCTGGATTGTTGTTAGCCGCAGTTGATTGCGCGGGTGCAGGCGTTGGGGCAGCGGGAGGTGACATGGTGTTGGGAGGAAAGGTAGAGTGCCAGGGGGTGTATTGGACGGCTGATACAGAGTGACCGTTGGTACAGCTCAACGTGTTGGTGAAACGCTCCGGCCCTGGGTACGCCGTGTCAACTGTCACTGGCGTCATTCATGCATGGAGCGGCTGACTGGGGTGCCTGCGCACGAACACCGGGAGGGTGAATTCACCAAATTCCTCACGAATGACAAACTCGCACAAGGGTGAGGAGGACGCATATCGCGCACAAGATGACTGACTGTCTGGCTTCCATTTTTGCAGAGTCTGCTATGCCTTGTACGGTTGAGCTTTTGACAGCGACGTTCTCGATACTTGCCACCCACGAGAACCGCGGCGGAGTGGTGCAGCGCTGAGCCGTCACCGAACGCGACATTGCCGAGAATGCGGACCACGAAGTTGCTTAGCATCTCCATGGGATTGCCACCCCGGCGGAGGCCGTAGCCCTTTGGGGTCTCGTAGATCACGGTGCGGTCGCTGCGTGAGATCTCGATATTGTACAACGAGCGAGCCACCTGATCGGCGGGACCGACCAGGCCGGCGCTGAGGAGGCGCTTGTGGAGCTGGTCACCCGGCTGTAGGACAAATCGGGTCGTCGTGGGGGAGGTGCTAGGGGTATCAATAGTACGGCGCATAGGGCGTCAAAAATGGCGGTGTTGCAGAGCGGGAGTGTATGCATAGCGACGGGATATAGTACAAGAGCATGAGCGTCCAATGGCGGCGCGGCGATGATGTGCTGGTCGGCAGGGTGACGGTGGACATCAGCTGTCTGGTGGACTGCGGTGGTGCGAGACTCACGGAGTTCTACCTGAATGGACACAATATATGGCTCTCATTAGGCTTCCGTG